>DASRFY010000092.1:0-34570 GCA_035651315.1 Burkholderiales bacterium | reverse complement strand
GTGCAATTTGAGATCACGGAGCCCACGCGAGATGCTATTGCTGTCTGGATTGGACGTGCGCACCTGAAAGCTGAGGACTTTCTGTTTCCCAGCCGAGTGCAGGCGTCGTCGTACCTGTCCACGCGACAATACGCGCGAATCGTGGAGTCGTGGGTGCGCGAGATTGGCCTCGACCCGGTAGCCTATGGCACCCACACCATGCGGCGCACGAAGGCGTCGCTGATCTATCGGCGCACGAAGAATCTGAGGGCTGTTCAATTACTGCTCGGGTACACGAAGGTGGAGAGCACCGTTCGCTACCTCGGCATTGAGGTAGACGATGCCCTGGAGATGGCTGAGCAGACCGAGGTCTAAAGATCAATATCAAGGCGACCGCAGCTCTGCGGTCGCTGACCGGCCAAAAGCGGAACCGGCAGCAGCGAAATTCGACGCAACAATGCCGCCATCAAGGCGGCGAGTATGCAAATTAACCTCGATTCGTGCGCGCGTTGGCGATCGTTGACCAGTGCTTGACATGCAAGGGATTGCTTGCCTATCATTCATGCAACAGATTACTTGCATGTAGTCGTCCATGGCCGAGCGCCACGACACTGACTCGCTGTTCAAGGCCCTCGCCGATCCCAGCCGGCGGAAGCTCCTGGACCTGCTGCACGCACACGACGGCCGCACCCTCAACGACTTGTGCGAGCACCTGGACATGACGCGGCAGGGCGTGACGCAGCACCTGGGCGTGCTGGAAGCGGCGAACCTGGTGGTCACCATGTGGCGCGGCCGCGAGAAGTTGCACTTCCTCAATCCGGTGCCGCTGCAGGAGATCTACGAGCGCTGGATTCAGAAGTTCGAGAGGTCGCGGCTCAAGGCCCTGCGCGATCTGAAGCGGCGCCTCGAAGAAGAAGACGGCACGATTGACTCACAACGACGGAGAAAATCATGAACGCAAACAACCGCAGCAGCTTCGTCTACGTCACCTTCATTCGCACCACGTCCCAGAAATTGTGGACCGCGCTGACCGACCCTCAATTCATTCGCCAATACTGGTTCGGTATGACCACCGACTGTGCGTGGAAGAAGGGTTCCCCGTGGAAGATGGCGCTCCCCGACGGCCGCACTAGCGACACGGGCGAGATTCTCGAGATCGAGCCGCCGAGGCGCATGGTTATCAAGTGGCAAAACGAGGGAAGGCCGGAGCTCAAGGCCGAGGGCTCGTCTCGCTGCACCATCGAGCTCGAATCCACGGGCCAGGCGGTCAAGCTCACCATCACGCATGAAATCGACCGGCCCGAAGCGAAGCTCATCACCGCCGTGTCTGGCGGCTGGCCGAAAGTCATCTCCAACCTGAAGTCGCTGCTCGAGGTGAGTGAGCCGATCTTTAAAGAGATTCATGCATAGCAAGAGATCACGAGCGCAAGCTCGGCAGCGAGTTCGACTGACCCGAACAACGGGAACACCTGGAACGACGACTGGAGAAGGCCAATGGCTAGATCGACCTTTGTCTACGTCACCTACATCCGCACCACGCCGGAGAAGCTGTGGTCGGCACTGACCGACGCGGAGTTCATGAAGCAGTACTGGTTCGGCGTTCAATGCAAAAGCCAGTGGACGGCGGGATCCTCGTGGAAGTTGGTGTACCCGGACGGGCTCATCTCCGACGTCGGCGAGATCGTCGAGGCCGAGCCGCCAAGGCGGTTGGTGATCCGCTGGCAGCATCAGGACAAGCCCGAGCTGAAAGCCGAAGGCGAGTCGCTCTGCACGATGGAACTGGAACCCAGTGGGACAGCGGTCAAACTCTCCATCACTCACACCATCGAACGCGACCCGTCGAAATTCATCACGGCGGTGTCCGGCGGCTGGCCGAAGGTCATCTCCAATCTCAAGTCCCTGCTGGAGACCGGCTCGATCGCCCTGCAGGAACCCTATCCCGCCGGGAGCGCCGCGCCTGAAGCCGCGGCGCGGGCCTGAGGGGACACCAAAGGGCGGGCGATGAGCAAATCGACCTTCGTCTACGTGACCTACATTCGGACGACACCCGAGAAGGTGTTCCAAGCCATCACCGACGGCGAGATCACGCGGCTCTATTGGGCTCATGAGAACGTCTCCGACTGGAAGACCGGCTCGAGCTGGAGGCATCGGAGCACCGCCAACGGGCAGGTGCGGATACTGGGCGAGGTCCTGGAAGCAAGGCCGCCGCACCGCCTCGTCATCAGCTGGGCGTTCGCGGCGGACGTCGACAACAAATCAAAGCGGACGCGTGTCGCGTTCGACATCGACCAGATCGGCGACATGGTGAAGCTCACGGTGACGCACGACGAGCTCGAACCAGGCTCCGGGATGGATCGCGCGATTCGGGAAGGCTGGCCACGCGTGCTTTCCAGCATGAAGAGCTTGCTCGAGACCGGATTGGCGCTCGACACCTGGGCAGGAAAGAAGTAGCCGCCGGTCCGTCCCGGCAATTCAATAGAGGAGGAACATGACTCCGAAAAGCAAGGTTGTATCGCACGAAGAGTGGGTGAAGGCGCGCAAGCACTTGCTCGCGAGGGAGAAGGCGCTTACACGGGAGCGCGACAAACTTGCAGCCGCGCGCCGCAAGCTGCCCTGAGAGCCGGTCACGAAGGACTACGTCTTCGACGGACCAAAGGGAAGGGAAAGTCTCTCCGGTCTGTTCGAGGGCCAAAGCCAACTCGCGGTGTATCACTTCATGTTCCATCCGGATTGGAATGCCGGCTGCCCGTACTGCTCGCGCTGGGCCGACAGCTTCGACAAGCCGATCATCCACCTCAACCAGCGCGATGTCACGATGATCGCCGTCTCCCGCGCGCCCTACGAGAAGCTCGAGGCCTACAGGAAGCGCATGGGCTGGACCTTCAAGTGGGTGTCGTCGTCCGGGAACGACTTCAACTTCGACTTCAACGTCTCGTTTTCTCCCGACGAGATAAAAAAAGAAGAAGGGGTTCTACAACTTCAAGCACCAGAATCCGCAGGCGCCGGAGCGGGAGGGGCTAAGCATGTTCCACAAGGATGCCGAGGCAAGGGTGTTCCACACGTATTCGACGTATGCGCGGGGCATCGAGCCGGTGAACGTGGACTATCAGATCCTCGATCTCGTGCCCAAGGGCGGGGACGAGCGCGGCCGCGGGCCTTTCTGGGTTCGCCGGCACGACGAATACACGGGCTGAGCGCCGCCATGGACGGCACGATCGCAATGGCGCTCAAGCTGCGTCCTTTTTTCTCGATCAGGAATTTCCTGCTTGTTGCGCTACTGGCGCTCACCGCCCCGGTCCTTGCCGGGGAATACGCGTCGGTGAACGGCTTGAAGATGTACTACGAGGTCGAGGGGCATGGACGGCCGCTCGTGCTGTTGCACAGTGGCCTCTGCACCATCGAGGTCTGCTTCGGCAAGCTGCGACCGGCCTTCACCAAGAGCTGGCGCACCATCGCCCCGGAGTTGCAGGGACACGGGCGCACGGCGGACATCGACCGCCCGCTGAGCATGGATCAAATGACTGAGGATGTCGCAGCTTTGCTACGGCAGCTGAAGGTGCAAAACGCCGACTTTTTCGGTGCCAGCATCGGCGGCGGCATCGCACTGCGCCTCGCGCTGAAATATCCTGAGCTGGTGCACAAGGCCGTCATCTTCGGTGTCCAATACAACAACGACGGCCTCATCCCCGGGCTGATCGAGAAGCTGAAAGCGCTCAAGGCGGAGGACGTCCCGCCACAGTTTCGCGAGGGCTACGCAAAGGTCGCGCCCGATCCAACGAAATTTCCGGCGCTCGTGGCTAAGCTCGACGCCATGGTGCTGGGGGAGAAAGGCTTTTCGCCCGAGGAGATCAAGTCCATCAAGGCACCGATCCTCGTGATGATCGGGGATACCGACTTCGTGCGGCCGGAGCACGCGGTAGAAATGTACCGGCTGCTGCCCCACGGCCAGCTCGCGGTGCTGCCGCTGTCCACTCATTTCGCGCCCATGGACCGGCCGCAATGGGTGGCCTCCATGACGCGCGCGTTTCTCACCGCGCCGATGCCGAACCCGAAGGACAGCAAGCCGTGAGTCCCGCACCTGCCCGGCTTCCCGGAGATCTGAAGGAGTAACCATGGCAAAGGTAAAAGCGGCACTCAGAAGAATGTCTCCCTGATCTCCGCCGAACGAAGCCGACGGAGTTACGCCTTATGAAAATCCATGTGTTCCCGCCGTCGGGGTGCGTTGTCGGCATGGACCACAGGACTGGGTTGGACCACGCCAACTTCAAATGTCTATAGGGTTTCCTGCTCAGAAGACCGTGAATTCGGCCCTTAGCGCGTCATATTCGAGGCCGAAAACACGCCTCTAAGATCTCACCGCACCCGCGCCTTTCGTTGTGGTCGATCCCTAGAGCGTCGGTTTCGCATGGCACATTGGCCTGCGGCGAAACTTACCAAAAGGGCTAGGCTCAGTTTCTGAACGTCCGCTTCGGGAAGAAGCGGTCGTTCCACGTGCACTTGTGGGGTACTCCGGTTACTTCCAGGATCCGGACGGCCACCTGTGGGAGGTGGCCTGGAATCCTGCGTGGGAGATAAAGGACTGAAGCGCCGGCTGCGCTTACCGCAGGCGCGAACCGCATTGCCCTGTTATTCCGTCAGCTACATCCCCGGCAACGAAATTTCACCGGCCCTGTCGATTCGGCGCAGCTTGGTTCGACTACGTAATGCGGTCGAACCGTTCTGATGACCCTGAGGAGACACGATGAAATTCGTATGTCTTGGCTACATCGCACCGGGCAAGTTCGAGAATATGACCGAAAACGAGCGCAACGCTTTGGTGGACGCTTGCTTCACCTACGACGACGCGCTGCGCAAGAACGGCCACTTCGCCGGCGGCGAGGGGCTGCAGCCGGCCAGCAACGCGGTAACGCTGCGCTTCCAAGGCGGCAAGGTGATGGTCACCGACGGCCCGTACGCCGAAACCAAGGAACAGATCGGCGGGATCCTGATCCTCGAGGCGAACGACCTCGACCACGCCATCCGGTTGATGTCGAAACACCCCGGCGTGACAGCAGGCCCGTTCGAGATTCGCCCGGCCGCGGACCTCACCGAAATGATCCGCGAGAGCGAGCGACGCCGCGCGGCTCAGAGGTAACTGCGTCCAGCGGGGCCGGCGGCGGCAGCCCGGACATCTTGCCAGCGTGAGGGGTCGGGTCTTGAAATATAAGAAACTGATATTTCAAGACCCGACCCTATGACGCTCCCTACGACCCTATGACGCTCCCTATGACGCTCCTCAGCGACCCGAACGCCTTCGACGAGATTCTTGGACACAACGGGGTGAAGACTACTTCTGTTCTCGAACGAGGGGCGACGGACAGCTTAGAGCGGTTGCCACCGAAAGTGGCTCATCGGGTACGCGCTAATGCCGTGCGTTCATTGGTGCCGGCCTGCGGCTCCCCGCAACCCGCCGAGGGGCATGGCATTTTGTAGAAAAGCTCGTTCAGATAGGCCGCGACGTCATTGATCTCTGTGGAGCTCCAGTCCTGCCCTGCGTTCTTCTGCATCCGGGTCACTTGGTAGAGCAGGTCCGCCCACGACGCGACGATATGCTTGTCGCGCCAGTGTGCCTGCGTTGTATGACAGGCGATGCAGTAAGTCTCGTAAAGAAGCCGCCCGCGTTGCACATCCGCAGCCGCGACGGCGGCCCTGGGCTTTTCAGGTTTTTCAGGGGCCACGTAGGACCTTAGGCTAAGGCCCATGAGCGGCGCTAACGCGATTGCGACCAGAAGCATCCGCCAAGAGAACCGGACGAATTTGCCGAGACGGGCGAACATCATCAATGGAGAAAGAGAATTGTCGTCTGCTGCCGCACAATCGTACTGTGCACTACAGCACATAAAGCCATCATACTCGGGAGCGCACACTGCGTCCAAGGCTGGTCCGGCGGCTTGGGGGCGAGCGCAAGCCGGGTCACGCCGCCATCGTTGGGGTGTTCGAGATTGCGGCCGGTGTTCGAACACCTGCTCTTGAGAACGAGCTTCAGTGGCAGGTTCTGTCCGTACGGCGAAGCGGGCGAACGTCCACTTCTCTTGCGCACGACAGTCGGTCGGACACAGCCCGTTCCACAGCGGTGCAGACTGTGGCTCCCTTCTCACAGAAACAGAACAGGAGCCGATCATGGACCAACTTGTTCCCATTGCGTCACCGCGCGAACCGTGGAACAAAAGCAAGCTCGTGGGTCAGAAGACACCCCTCAAACTCAAGAACATTTGGGCGATTCGGATTCGACTGGAGCTGTCCCACCGTACCCGTGATTTGGCGTTGTTCGATCTGGCCATCGACAGCAAATTGCGAGCGTGCGACCTGGTCAAGCTGCGGGTTCGCGACGTCTCGCACGGCGAGCGCATTGCCGCACGGACGATCGTCATGCAGCAGAAGACCCAACGCCCCGTGCAGTTCGAGATCACCGAGCAGACGCAAGATGCACTAGCCGCGTGGATTCGACGTGCAAGCCTGAGATCCGACGATTTTCTTTTCCCCAGCCGGATGCACGAGTCGCCGCACCTGTCTACGAGACAATACGCGCGCATTGTCAACGGCTGGGTGCGTGAGATCGGATTAGATCCTGCTGCCTATGGCACGCACACGATGCGCCGAACGAAGGCATCCCTGATCTATCGGCGCACCAAGAACCTCAGGGCTGTCCAACTGCTTCTGGGTCACACGAAACTTGAGAGTACAGTGCGTTACCTCGGTATCGAAGTTGATGATGCGCTCGAGATAGCCGAGCAGACGGAGGTCTGAAACACGCCGCTTCGCGACTGCGTCAAAGCGGTCGCGAACCGGCCAGAAACCTGCCGGTCAGGTGAGCGGCAAACTTCTCCTAATGAGCGGACATTGCCAAAGCGGGCGTGATTGGCAAAAGGAACAGCCTGCGTTTACTGCTTTTTCTTTAAGTCCGCCGGCGGCGGTGCATCTTTTTTGTAGTCGCCGATGATCCCCTTGACGGGGCAGATGTTGAATACGGGGCACTTGCTGCAACCCACTGCCAACGCAACCGGGCAAAGCGTCATGATTAAGTCTCCCAAGCAAATCCGCGGCGGGCTTGCACGCGACCGTCAGTCGCACGGTACTCCCCGCGCAACAGACGGAGTCACATTTCACGACACCGCCGGGCCCCTCGCTTCATACCCGGCTGCCTGAGCCGTTCGCGTGACAGCTGAGTAACCGCAAATCGTGGGCTTCTCGAACTCGTCGTTTGCGGCCAAAGCAGACATTGCCAATCCGGCACGTCTTTGCCGAAACGGCAAATACAAAGGGCGCGACTCGCGTCACGCCCTTTGCGGTTTGCTTCGGCGCTCCGGGCAAGATAACCCTCAAACGTCGGGTTTAAAGGTGGTCGCCGCCCGTCCGCATCAGGCACACCCGTACGAAATGGCGCGCGCAACAGCGAATGTCTTGGGCAACAACCGGATCGTCATGCCTTGGGCTTGGGAATCTACCCCGGTCCGGCGTGCGGAAGCAAATTCAGTGGGCGCCCTTCGCCCGTCAAAGTCAAGGGATTTCTGCGCTATTCCCAGAATTGAAGCCGCTCGCTTTTGACCGAGTGCACTCGGCGCACGACACCCCGACTCCCGATTGTCGCGAACTGCCATCGCGTTGAGGTGACCGGTCTGCCGTATGACCGGGTCGGACCACGGTAGCGCTTTGATCTGGTGGCATGAGTGGGAAGTGTTGCCCGGTTGTAGACGCTTGGAGGCGCGTTTTTTCGGTCAAAAGCAGCGCTCAAAGGGAGGACAGGGATACTGCTGGAGCAAACGGCGCGGATACGCTTAGCGAACCTGATCAGCCTTACGACGCCCAATTTGCTCCGCGAAAATGAGGCTCCAGGGGCAAATAACACTGTCCCCCGCGAAACAGATGTTGAGATTCCACTGACATAGCGTGGTCCGACCTAAGATTGCGGGCGAACTCTACCGCCTCTGCACCTGCGAGGAACGCACCGTCGACGTCCGCCCCCGCGCAGC
This sequence comes from Burkholderiales bacterium, assembly GCA_035651315.1. Classification (GTDB taxonomy): domain Bacteria; phylum Pseudomonadota; class Gammaproteobacteria; order Burkholderiales; family Eutrophovitaceae; genus DASRFY01. Next base: position 26,582 of record DASRFY010000092.1, on the reverse strand, counting down.
ATTGCGAACATGCGTCGCAGAAACGACGGGGCTTAGCTGGTATGCTTCCGAAGCGGAAATTTCAATTCCGTTCGCTTTCCAACGTATCCAAACCGGGGGGAAACATGAAGCAAATCATTGCAGTGCTCGGGATCGCGCTGCTGGTCACGCCCGTTCTGGCTGCCACCGACCAGCAGGAAAAAACAAAAGCTTGCAATGCCGCCGCGGCAAAAAAAGGATTGAAGGGCGAGAAGCGCAAGGCGTTCGTCAAGGACTGCCTCGCGGCCCAAGCCAAGAAAAAGCCTGAAGCCAAGGCGAAGCCGAAAACGAAGACGGCGCGCCCCGCAACTCCCGCTGCTCGTCCGCCCGCTGCCACCGCTCCTGCCCAGCCATCTGCGGCTGCCGCTGCGCCTCCGCCGGCAAATCCGCCGGCTCCAAGTCCAGGTTCTGCCACCGACAAGAAGCGGCTCAAGTGCGAGGAACTGGCAAGACAATCCAACGTTTCGCCGTCGAGGAAAAACGCTTTCATGACCCAATGTATGTCGGGTTGATTGCCAATCCCGCACTTGAAGAACCCCGAAGAATAGTGAAGAAATAGCAGAGTCGGGGCCACCCATTAACCGCCGCTGTGCAATAGGGCGCAGCAGTTCGTGGCGCGTGAGCGCGCCCTGGAAGCCACTACAGCGGCAGTCGAGGTTCTGCGTTTCTCGCCGTTCGCTTGCCGCAAGGCGCTCGGCGACAATCCGTTCCTGCGCGAGCTGCTCATTCCATTCGGTTCCGCGGGCACTGTAGCGTTGTTCGAAATCGAGCCCGGCAACAAGGTAAACATCGTCGCAGTACGGCACCAGCGGGAAGAGGACTATCTGTGAAGATTGCCCCGCTTGTTCCGGCTGACTCAAAACACCCGCGCCTTCCGCGACGGTAATTTCGATTCCGGGTTCCCGATCTGATTTTGCCTTCTTCGTGTTCCTTGGCGTCGTTCGTGGTGAACGCGTTTCGCCTCACGCCTTGATCCACGTTTCGCTGAAGGCGAGAAAGGCGGTGCTGGAATCCTTTTTCCCTGCGAACTCGCGCGGGAAGGGTTTGCCCGCCACCGCCTTGCCGTTGATCGTCGCGTGCGTACGCCGCGCGTCGAAGAACAGCGAGATCATCTCGTGCCTCCCGGTGGCGGAGCGCTCCTGGTCGAACTCGACCAGGAAGGGCTCGGAGAGGCTGCTCCAGGTCAGGTTCACCTGGCCGATCGCGGAGCGGAACCATTCGGTATGGATCGAGTGGCCGTCGCCGCCCGGCATGAAATCCCAGCCCGGCCGGTACTGGACGTAGTCCAGGCCCTTCGCGCCCCGGAACGCCCCGAAGTGGGAGACGAATCCCCGGCACAGATATTCGGCCAGCGGCTCGTTGTCGGTCAGGCAGACGTTGGGCAGCAACGGATCCTCGCCCTTCCCGCTCGGTTCGAGCAGCAGGAACGCGGCGTGGCCTTTGCCGTGCGGGGAGGTCACGACGCGGAAGAAACTGATGAGCGTCACGAAGGAGCCGTCCTGCGATTCCTTGAGATACATGCCGGGATTCTCTCCCGACCAGTCCACCCTGCCCGGGTTGATCGGAACTCTGGTCATGTTCGTTCCCCTCTCGTTGGCCGTAACTTAAAGATTGAACCACCAAGGCACCAAGACACCAAGAAAATCAAGAAAACTCTGGACTATCCAAATTTGGTCTTGGGTGCCATTTTCCGCAGGCATACAGGGGCGCATCGCAACGACCGCTGAACATTGGTCGCAATGAGTTAAACCGCCATGCGCCCCAAGCAAATTCTCGATGTCTTTCAGTCTTTCTTGGTGCCTTGGTGTCTTGGTGGTTACATCGACTTTGCCCTTTGCCTGCATCCTGCGCGCCGGGCACCTCAGCGCCGCACCGCCTTCAGGTATTCGGCGGCGGTGCGCGCCAGCATGATGTAGTCGGTGCAAAGACCGATCACGCGGTAGCCCTGCGCGAGATAATTCTGCGCGTGCGCCGGCGTATGCGCGTAGATGCAGCGCGCGATATCGCGCTTCTCGCAGGCACGGATGACCGTCCCGATCGCCTCCCGCACCTGCGGATGGTCGATCTGCCCCGGCAGATCCATGCTGCCAGACAGGTCGAACGGCCCGACGAACACGCCGTCGATGCCGGGGACGTCGAGGATCGCGTCGATGTTCTTCACCGCCTCGACGTGCTCGATCTGGACGATGACCGCGATCTCGTCGTTGGCGCGCTTCATGTACGGGCCGAAGTCCAGATCGAAGCGCTGGGCGCGGGTGATGCCGACGCTGCGGAAACCCTGCGGCGGGTACTTGCAGCGGCCTACCGCGACCCTCGCGTCTTCGGCGTTGTTCACCAGCGGCACGATGACGCCGGTGGCGCCGATGTCGAGCGCCTTCTTGATGTGGGCCTCGTCGTTCCACGGCACTCGGACCACGCACGGCAGGCGCGTGTCCACCGCGGTCAGCACGTCGAGCGCGGCGCGCGGGTCCATCGGCGAATGCTCCAGATCGACGAACAGCCAGTCGTATCCGGCTTCGGCGAAGATCTCCGCCACCTCGGGAAGCGGCATCTGCTGGAGCGCGCCGATGAGGACGTCGCCTTTTTTCAGTCTCGCGCGGAAACTCTGGGTCATTGTTCTTGGTGAATAGTGAACAGGAACGGTTACCGAATTATAGCCAGAGGAATCCGCCGTCATGCGGCGGCTAGCGAAAGCGGTTACAGTTCGCGGACGTGCGGAGAGAAGCGTTGCGCTGGGCGAAATTGGCGGCGTGGACATTGGCATGTCTGCTGGTGTCGAATGCAGCCGCCGCCGAAGATCAGAGCGAATCGCAGGCCGAAGGGCCCGCGGCGACGCCGATCGATGCGATCGAAGGCGGCGGACTGCTGCTTCAACTGCGGCCGCGCTACGCCCACGTGGACCAGGCGGACAAGCCCAAGGACGCCGACGCCTATACCATGCGCACGCTGTTGGGATGGCAAAGCCGCCCGTGGGAGGGCCTGTCAGGCACCGCGCAGTTGCTCAACGTGGGTCATCTCGGCGCCCAGCATTACACCGTCAGCACATCCGTGCCGTCGCCCTACCCGGCGGTGAAAGAGCCGGACAATACGGACTTCAATCACCTGTTCCTGGATTACTCGGGACTGCGCGACACGCTGTTCCGGGTCGGACGCCAGGACCTCATCCTCGACAACGAGCGCATGGTGGGGATCAAGAATTTCAGCCAGACGCCCCAGGTGTTCGACGCGGCGATCCTCACCAACCGGTCGCTGTCCGGAACGGATCTTTTCCTCGGCTACATGTGGCGCGAGCGGACGACTTCGGCGACGCTGCTCGGCAGCGCCACCTGGCTATTCAACGTGCGCCGCACCTTCGCCCCCGGCAGCTTCCTGACCGGTTATGCCTACCTGCAGGACCAGCCGAACACCGGCCAGAACACGGGCTTCAACGACAATTCCAACAAGATCCTCGGGCTTCGGCTCGACGGCGCCCAACCCATTCGAGAGCCGTGGCAGGCCCTCTACACGGTGGAACTCGCGCGCCAGAATTCCTACGCCGACGGCGACAGCCGCATCGACGCCTCCTACTCGCGTGTCGGCGCCGGCATCCAGTGGAAACAGGTGTACCTGCGCGCCGACCAGGAGCGGCTCGGCAGCAACGGCGGCGCATACGCGTTCCAGACGCCGATCGGCAGCACGCACTCGTTCCAGGGCTGGGCGGATCTTTTCACCACCACGCCCAGGCAGGGCGTGCGGGACCGCTTCGCGACGCTGGGCGCCAAGATGCAGTCGCTGACGCTGTATTCCGAATACCACTCGTTCCGTTCCGACTTCGACGATCTCGACCTGGGCAACGAGCTGGACGTGCGGCTGTCTTACCTCGCGATGAAGTCCCTCGTCGCGCAACTGGAGCTGGCCGACTACCGCGCCGGCGATCCCGCGGCCGGGCAGCCGGATACGCGCAAGATCTGGCTCACCTTGATCTACAACTACTGACGCCGCGAAATTTCGCTTGCCGCGTCCGGAGGCGCGTGACAGCGACGAGCGGCTCGGCCAAGTCAGTCGTCCACGGTCTGGAAGTCCGCCGGCATGACGATCTCGATGAGCTCCAAGTCGTCGCAGTGCGCGCCGGACTCGTTACGCGCAGCGCCGTTTGCGGGCAGGCGCGCCGCAGCGACGAGCGGCTCGGCCAAGTCAGTCGTCCACGGTCTGAAAGTCGGCGGGCATGACGATCTCGATGAGCTCCAAGTCGTCGCTGTGCCCCAGTTCGGTGTGCCGGATGCCGGGCGGCTGGTGCACACAGGAGCCTGCCGTGAGCCTCACCTTTCCTGCGCCTTCGTAGTCGAACTCGATCCAGCCCCTGAGCACGTACACCATCTGGAAGTCGACGACGTGATGATGCCGTTGCGGCTGCGCGGGCACGCCGGGCCTGGCGCGGATGACGTGCGCGAGCACCTTGCCCTGCGTGGCGTCCTTGATGCCGAGATCGCGATACTCGAAAAACGGCCGCAGGCCGTCGATCCGGAAATCGCCGCTCTGCGCGTGGCTGACCGAAAACTTGAATCCGTGCTCCATGGTTTCCTCCGTCGTTTCGAGTATCGTTCCGCGGTCTCGCGTGCGGCGCGCGATCGGCCTAGCGCGCAAACGTCAGCTCGACCAAACCGTCCGTGCTCTCCAGCACCAGCTCCTCGCCGGCGACCTTGTATCGCGCCGTCTTGCGCAGCGCATCCACGAAGGCGCGTTCCTGGGCCATGAGCGCCGAGGGTCCCGACGTTCTGGTCAGTGCGAAGCCCACCGGCGGCCACTCCAGACCGCCATCGGCCCCGAATCGAAACGGTCCGGAAAAGCGGTTCACGGAGGCGTTGCCGGAGACCTTCCCGGTCGGATCGAACGCAATCGTCACCTTCGAGTCCGGCACCAGCGACCGCTCCGCGCCGTCTACGATCCATTTCACCAGGTGCCATTCGACGCCGTGCTGGGCGGTTGTCGCGCCGGCGGGAGGAACTTCTCTTCGGATCGGAACCTGCGGCGGCGGCTGCGGCGCCGCCACCGGAGGTTCGATCGCGACGGCCGCGCTCTCCGGCGCCTGCCAGGCCGGTGACGGCTCCACTGTAACCTGTGCCGGCGCGGCGGAAGCAGCCGTTCTGTCGTCCGCGAAAGCACGCAGCGTCGACTCGCGGTCGATCGTGGCGCGAATCTGGCAGTCCTTCACGTATTCCACCCCGGCGTTGCCCGGCTCGGCCTGCACGGACTGCCAACTGCAGTCCGCGTCGCGGAAGGCGTTGAACTTGCGCTGGCTGTCGACGAATGCGCTTTGCACGCTGCGGCGGTTTTCCTTTTCCAGTTTCTCGATTTTCTGCTGCGCAGCCTTGAGCGCGGCATTGAGGGATTTGTTCGCCTCCTTGAGCCTGGCGTCCAGGCAGGCGAGCAACTCGTTGCGCTCGCTGGTCGCCTGGGCGCATTCCTGCAGCGCAGTGCCGGCAGGCGCGCCCAGGGAAAACAGTGCGGCGAACGCGCCGGCAAGCCAGCGCGCGGATGAAACATTCATTGCAAACTCCTCCTGCTGATTCTCGGGACCGGCGAACGGCAGCGCCGCGCGCTCGATCCCGATGTTACCGCCCCGGGCGGCGGGCTGCTTTCCGGTCGCGCGCCACTCCCGCGGGCGGGCAACGCCCGTCGGCCGAGGAAACAAATGCCCCGGGCAGGCCGCGCGTTCACGCGCAGAACGCCCGCTCGCACCACTGCGCGGCGGTGAGGACAGCCGCGTCCGCCCCGGGCCGCCCGACGAGCTGCACGTTGATCGGCGTGCCGCTCTTCGGCGTCGTGCACGGCATGCTGACGGCGGGGAAGCCGCAGAAATTGAACGGCGAGGTGAAGCGCGTGAGCAGCGGCGCGACGTGCAGTACCTTGCCTGCGACGGAAACGGTCTGGGTTCCCGACCGCGGCGGCAGCACCGGCATGGCGGGAACCATCATCACGTCGGCGTCGCCGAAGGCCGCCAGCATCGAGTCGCGCACCTGCCGCCGCAGTTGCTGCGCCTTGACGTAGTCGACGGCGAGATAGAACTGGCCGATTTCCAGCCGCACGCGCACGTCCTCGCCCAGGCCTTCGCCGCGGCTGCGAAGCAGATGTCCGTTGGCCTGCGTAGCCTCGGTGCCGATGGTGATGAGCTGGATGCCCGGCGCGAGCTCGATGCCTGGGATATCCGCCTTGGCGATGTCGGCGCCGGCTCTGGACAGCGTGGCGAACGCGGCCTCGAGCGCCGCGCCAACCTCGTCGTCGAGCAGATCGAAGAAGAATTGCCGGGGGCGCGCGATGCGCGGCGGCATCGAGATCTCGCGCGGCAGCGTGGAGTGCAGCGGCAGCCCCGCCATCACTTCGAACATCAGCGCCGCATCCTGCACCGAGCGCGTCATCGGTCCCACGTGATCCAGCGACCAGGCGAGCGGAGCCACGTCGCCGGCGGGCACCGCGCCGTAGCTCGGCTTGAATCCCACGACGCCGACGCAGGCGGCGGGCTGGCGGATCGAGCCGCCGGTATCGGTGCCGATGGCGAGCGCGGTCAGCCCGGCGGCGAGCGCCGCCGCAGAGCCGCCGCTCGATCCGCCGGGGATGTGTCCGGGCAGGCGCGGGTTGCGCACCTGGCCGAAGTGCGGGTTCGCGCTGGTCACGCCGAACGCGAGCTCGTGAAGATTGGTGGTCCCGAGCACCAGCGCGCCTGCGTGGCGCAGCCGCGCCACGCAGAGCGCGTCGCGGCTCTGCACGCGCGGCTCGATCGCCTTGGTGCCGCAGGTCAGCAGATGGCCCTTGACCGGCATCAGGTCCTTTATCGCGAGCGGCACGCCCGCAAGCGGTCCGATGTCCTCGCCGCTGTCGATCCTTTTCGCCAGCGCCGCCGCCTCTTCCATGACGCGGCCTTCGTCGACGGTGATGAAGGCGTTCAGGTGCCGATGGGCCTCGATGCGACCGAGGAATACTTTGGCCACCTCCAGCGGCGACAATGCCCGCGAGCGCACCTGCTGCGCGATCTGCACCGCGGTAGCCGCCGCAAGGTCGAGGAAGATCGAGTCCGCGCGGTACTCGCCCGCGGGGTGCGTCTGCCGCTGCGGCGCCGCCGCCGGCAGCAGCGAGGGTTCGCCGCCCGCCGCCGCTTCGAACACCTGCTCGATATCGGCGATGCCGAAGCCGAAACGCTCTTCCCAGAGCTTCATGCGCTCCGGATGGTCGTAGTGGCGGAATGCCGCGACTGCGCGCAGCAGATCCCGGTAGCGTGGATCGGTCATGACTGTTCCCCGAACAAGGCGCCGCTCGACGTGCGCAGCACGCGGCGATCAGGATGGCTGCGCCGAGTGTAACCCATCGGGAGCGCCTGAATCCGACTCCCCTCGCGGCGCGCCGATCGCCGTCCTTCTTCCGTTCGGCCGGGTCGGGTTGCGGACGAAACGCGCGGTGACGGCGGCCGTTCGCCGAACACTCTTCCGATTACCGCTCGGCGCCTAAAGAAACAGCGTCAGCACTCCCGTATACCCGTACAGCCGGTTGTGCGAGATCTCGCCGTTGCAGAAGAAGCCCGCCAGGGGCACGTCGCCGATCGCTTCGCGGATCATGCCCAGCTCTTCCGCGCCGTCGCCGAACAGGCTGGCGCCGCGCCCGATGCACGAGTAGTAGACTCCGCCGCGCGGCCGGCCGTAGAGCCCGCTGCGGATGCTGTCGAGCATGCGCGCCATGTCCTCCACGGCACAGGCGTTGTCGCGCCGGCAGAACACGATCTGCGCGCCTTCATCGGGCACCTCGCCGATGGCGAGCAGCTTGTGCACCGGGTCGATGCCGACGAGGTTGCGCACCAGGTAGTCGCCGTTGTCCGAGCCGCGCACCGACAGCCCGGCGAAAATGCTGCCGCCGATCTGGACGAGATTGCGCCACAGCGGCTCGCCCACGTCCTCGCGGAACACGTCCAGCGCGGCCCTCCCGTCGAGCGAGATCAGCACGTTCTGCTGCGCGCCGGTGATGGTATGCCTGGGGCCGATCGGCGAGCAGCCCTGCGTCAGGCGCGTCGAGACGATCACTTCTTCGGAAAACAGGACCCCGGAAAGACCGCCTTTGGTCACGCCATCGGCGATCTGCACGTACTCGCGGCGCGAGCTCGTCAGTCCGCCGGTGAGAAACCCGCTCTCCAGCGCGCCGGCGAGGTCCTCCACCAGGCGCGGAAGATGGGCGTTGCGCGGATCGGCGTGCACGATCGCGAAGTTCGCCGGCAGCCCCTCGAAGTGCAGCGGGACGCGCTCCAGATCCTGCGGCGCGCGCACCCCGGAGAAGACGCGGAAGCTCCCGGGATCGAAGGCGCACAGCATGATCGCGACCGCCGGGCGATCGTAGTGCTCGACGCCGCTGGCGCAGATGCCCATGCCCACGGTACCGACCCAATGCAGGATCCCGGTGTTGCGGCGGAAGAAGGCGAGGATGTCGGCGGCCTCGGAGGCGAGGCTGTCGGTCAGGTAGACAAAGCCGAGATTCGCGCCCGCCGGCCCCTTGCCCGCCTGCTGCAGGCACTGCGAAGCGGCATCGCGCCAGTTGGGCGAAGCCGCGCTCCCGGAAGTGAAGAATTCGGGCATCTCAGCTCTCTTCGCGCCCCGTCGCACCGCCCCCGGCGCGGACCGTCCGCGCGAAACCCAGTTTACTCCCGCGGCTGCCGGCCGCGCGAGGCGGGTCCCGACGCAGCGCCGCTCCTATAATTGCGCTTTCGCGAGCGCCACAACATGAACCTGGATCGTGTCGGACCCGGCCGGGACCTGCCCGACGACTTCAACGTGATCATCGAGATCCCGATGAACTCGGATCCGATCAAGTACGAAGTGGACAAGGAGACCGGCGCCTTGTTCGTCGACCGCTTCATGTCCACCGCCATGCACTACCCGTGCAACTACGGCTACATCCCGCACACGCTTTCCGCGGACGGCGATCCGGTGGACGTGCTGGTGCTCTCGCCGGTACCGCTCATCTCGGGCGTGGTCGTGCGCTGCCGGCCGATCGGCATGTTGAAGATGGAGGACGAAGCCGGCGAAGACGCCAAGCTGCTCGCGGTGCCGATCGACAGGCTGATCGGCCTGTACCGGAACGTGGCGGGACCGCACGACCTGCCCGACATCCAGCTCGCGCAGATCGCGCATTTCTTCGAGCACTACAAGGACCTCGAGCCGGGCAAGTGGGTCAAGGTCACGGGCTGGGTCGGCGCGGAGGATGCCAGGGCGGAGATTCTCTCCGGCGTCAGCCGCTACCAGGCGGCGCAACCCAAGCCGATGTTCTGAGCCGCTTCCGGCTGGCGGCCGGCCGGAGGCAGCGACTATAATCCTTGCCTGATCCGCCGCCGCGCGGACCGAAGCTTTCCGGAGGACGTCATGAGCGCCATCACCGCCGCCGCACAAACCGTCAACGAGCCGCTCCTGCTGCGCAGCGACGCGGGCGGCGTCGCCACCCTGACGCTGAATCGGCCGAAGCAGTACAACGCGCTGTCGGAAGAACTGCTCGCCGAGCTGCAGGCCGTGCTGGAGAAAATCGAGATCGACGCTTCGACACGCGTCGTGGTGATCGCGGGCAACGGCCCCGCGTTCTGCGCCGGCCACGACCTGAAGCAGATGCGCGCCAGTCCGCGCAAGGAGTACTACCAGAAGCTCTTCGCGCAGTGCAGCCGCTTCATGCTCACGCTCGCGCGCATACCCCAGCCGGTGATCGCGCGCGTGCACGGCATCGCCACCGCCGCCGGCTGCCAGCTGGTGGCGGCCTGCGATCTCGCGGTCGCCGCCGAAAACGCGAAGTTCGCCACTTCGGGAATCAACGTCGGGCTGTTCTGCTCCACGCCCGCGGTGCCGCTGTCGCGCAACGTGCCGCGCAAGCAGGCGATGGAGATGCTGCTCACCGGGGAATTCATCGACGCCGCGACGGCGAAATCGCTCGGGCTCGTCAATCGCGCGGTCCCGGCGCAGCAGCTCGACGCCGAAGTGCGGGCGCTGGCCGGCGCCATCCTCGCCAAGTCGCCGGTCGCGGTCGCCACCGGCAAGAAGATGTTCTACCGGCAGATCGAGCTCGGCATGAAGGAGGCGTACGACTACGCCGCCGAGGTAATGGCCTGCAACATGATGGCCGAGGACGCGGGCGAGGGCATCGACGCCTTCATGCAGAAGCGTCAGGCTGTCTGGAAGGGCCGCTGAGGCGGCGCGAGCGCGGTTCGCGCGGCGCTGCGAACCGTCACCTGTCCAGCCAGTCGAACAATGGCCCCGACGAGGGGCCATTGCTTTTGCTCAGGCCCGATCGGAGGAAATCATGCGCGGTTCTTTCGCCTTTGCCGTCCTGGCGCTTGTTGCGACGAGCGCGTTCGCCGGCGGCTCGAATTACGGCGTCGCCCCAGGCGTTGCGGCCCGCTTCGAAGGCAGGGTTTCGGAATGGCCGGTTCCCACGCCGGAGTTCGCGCGCGACCCGGCGCCGGGCCCCGACGGCAACATCTATATCACGGTCATGTACGGCAACAAGATCGCGCGATTCGACACCCGCAGCCAGAAATTCACCGAGTGGGATCTGCCGCGCGGGGCGAAGCCGCACGGCCTGCTCGTCGACCGCAACGGCACCGTCTGGTACACGGGCAATGGCAACGGCACCATCGGGCGCCTCGATCCGAAGACCGGCGAGGTGACGCAGTTCAAGACGCCCACCGGCGGCGATCCGCATACGCTGGTCACCGACGGCAACGGCACCATCTGGTTCACCATGCAGGGCGCGAACAAGATCGGCCGGCTCGACATGAACAGCGGCAGGATCCTCGAGTACCGCACTTCCGGCCGCCCCTACGGCATCGCGATCGACAAGAGCGGCCGGATCTGGTTCTGCCGCATCGGTAGCGGCCAGCTCGGCCGCCTCGATGCGGCGACCGGGAAGATCGACGACATCGAGATCGGCGGCGGCAGCATGCCGCGCCGCATGGCGGTGGCGCCGGACGGCGCGCTCTGGGTCACGCTCTACGGCAACGGCAAGCTGATCGAGATCGACCCGGCGACGCAGAAGATCGTGAAGCAATACGCGCTGCCCGCGGGCAGGGATGGCGGTCCCTATGCGGTGACGGTGGACGGCGCGGGTACGGTGTGGGTCAACGAGATCAACACCGACACCGTGGTACGGCTGGACCCGAAGACCGGCGAGATGCGCGTCGTGCCGCTGCCATCGAAAAACGCCGGCATCCGCAAGATGATCGTCGATGCCGGCGGGCGGCTGTGGTACATGGGCTCGCACAACGGCCGCCTCGGCGTCATCGAATAAGCCGCAGAGAAATGCAACAGCAAAACTCTCTTAACACGAAGGACACGAAGGAAACACGAAGGAGAACCAAAGACACGATTCTTAATCTTTCGGTCCGTCCGGGTTTGCCGTGGGTAAAGATTTGCGCTATGTAGCTTCTCCTAAGGGAGGGTTGTCATGCGCGACATCGATCTTTACGGGCAGATTCTGGGGCTGCAAGCGCCATGGTTTGTGGAACATGTTGACCTCGATGTGGCGAAAGGACGCGTGGATATTCGGCTGGAGCACGAGCCCGGGGTGCGCTGGCCGTGTCCGCAATGCCGGCGCGAACTCGCGTGTCGCGATCACGCCGAGGACCGGGTGTGGCGGCATTTGGACACCTGCCAGTTCGGCACTTACGTGCATGCGCGCATTCCGCGCGTGGAGTGTCCGGAGCACGGAGTGGTGCAGGTAAGCGTGCCGTGGGCGGCTGCGCGCTCGCGCTTTACCGCTCTCATGGAGCGCTGGGCGATCGACGTGCTCAAACAGTGCGCGACGATCGAAGGCGCACGCTCGCTGCTGCGGCTCTCCTGGGACGAGCTGTGGGGCATCATGAGCCGCGCGGTGGCGCGTGGACGGGCGCGCAAACGTGCGCGCGTGATGCCGGTGATCGGGGTCGACGAGAAGGCGTTTAAAAAGGGGCACTCTTACATGACTGTTGTATGCGATGCGCAGGAAGGCTGCGTCGAGTATGTCGCCGAGGAGCGCACCGCCGAGGCGTTGAACGGCTTCTGGCAAAGCTTGAGCGAGGAGCAACGCGCCGGCATCGAAGCCATCGTCATGGACATGTGGCCGGCCTATATCAACTCGACGCTGGCGCAGGTGCCGCAGGCCAACGAGAAGATCGTCTTCGATCGTTTCCACATCATGATGCACGTCTCCCGCGCGGTCGATACGGTGAGAAAGCAGGGGCACCGACAACTGGCGGCCGAGGACGACGAGCGCCTCAAAGGCACCAAGTATCTGTGGCTCTACAGCAAAGAGAACCTGCCCGTGCACCGGCGCGCCGAGTTCAATGCGCTCTTCAACCAGGAGCTGAAGGTGGGCCGTGCCTGGGCGATCAAAGAGGCCCTGCGCTCGCTGTGGCGCTACCGGTCCGAGAGCTGGGCACGCCGCTACTTCAAGCGCTGGTTCTTCTGGGCCACACACGCGCGCCTGCCCGCCATCCGCGACGTGGCGTACCTGTTGAAAGCGCATCTGAACAATATCGTGACCTACTGTCGTCATCGCGTGACCAACGCCGTGGCCGAAGGTTTAAACAGCAAGATCATGGCGATCAAACGACGTGCTTGTGGATATCGCAATCCCGAACACTTCAAGACCGCCATTTACTTCTTCTGTGGTGGCTTGGACCTTTACCCACGCTAAACCCGGAAGAACCAATCTTTCTTTGTGTTCTTGATGATCTTGGTGGTTAATTCCTTTCGGGTGTCGCCCGTGGTAAGAAATTTCTCTCGTTGTCTTGGTTTGGGGCTTGCGCTGTGGGCCGCTGCGGCGGCGGCGCAGTCCGATTCGTTATGGAACGCGTTGAAGCACGGCGGCTACGTGATCGTGATGCGCCACGCGCAGACCGAGCCGGGCACGCTGGATCCACCCGGTTACACGCTGGAGGATTGCGGCTCGCAGCGCAAGCTCTCCGATGCGGGTCGCGCGCAGGCACGACGAATCGGCGCGGCGTTCCGCGCGCATGAGGTACCGGTCGGCAGAGTGATGTCGAGCCGTTTCTGCCGCTGCATCGACACGGCGGCGCTCGCTTTCGGCCGCGTCGAGCCGTGGGAGATGCTGGACAATGTCGGTCACGACGAACCGGCGCGCAGGCAGGAAAAGCGCGACGCGCTGCGCGAGATCGCGCGCCGCTGGGGCGAGCCGGGCAACCTGGTGCTCGTAACCCATGGCTTCAATATCCAGGATGCAACCGGCGTCCTGCCGGCGCAGGGCGAGATGCTGGTGCTGCGGCCGCTCGGCGAGGCGGGGTTTCGCGTCGCCGGGCGGTTACCGGCGGATTAGGCTTCCCCGCCCGGGGTCCAGATGCGCGGAGCTTTCTCGCCGGCAAGCGCGAGCATGAGCGCATTGAGGCGCCTGACGAAGCCGGCCGGGTCTTCCGGCATCGCGCCCTCGGCAAGCGCCGCCTGATCGAACAGAATCCGGCTCCACTCGGCAAACTGCACGTCGTCGGGCTGCGCCTTGAGCCGCTGCACCAGCGGATGCCTGGGATTGATCTCCAGCGTCGGCTTGGCGGCGGGCACTTTCTGTCCGGCGGCCTTGAGCAGGCGCTCGAGGTGCATGCTCATGCCTTGCTCGTCCGCAACCAGGCAAGCGGGAGAATCGGTGAGCCGGTACGTCACGCGCACTTCCTTCACCTGGTCGCCGAGCGACTTGCGGATGCGCTCGATGAGATCCCGGTACTCGCCGGCTTCCTTTTCCTGCGCCTGCCTCTCCTCGTCGGCGAGTTTGCCGAGATCGAGGTCGCCCTTCGCCACCGAGGCGAGCGCCTTGCCTTCGAACTCGTGCAGATTCGCGACCAGCCATTCGTCCACCCGGTCGAAGAGCAGCAGGACTTCGATGCCCTTCTTGCGGAAGATCTCCAGGTGCGGGCTGGATTTCGCCGCCGCGAAGCTCTCGGCGGTAACATAGAAAATCCGGTCCTGGCCCTCCTTCATGCGCGCGACGTAGTCGGCGAGCGAGACCGTCTGCTCCGCGGTGTCGGCATGGGTGGAGGCAAAGCGCAGCAGCCTGGCCACCCGCGCCCGGTTGCCCGAGTCCTCGCCCACGCCTTCCTTCAGCACATGCCCGAACTCGGCCCAGAAGCCGGCGTACTTTTCCTTCTGGTTCCCGGCGAGGTCTTCGAGCAGGGCGAGCACTTTGTTGACGCAGCCCTTGCGGATCGCCTCGACTTCCTTCGACTCCTGCAGGATCTCGCGCGAGACGTTGAGCGGCAGATCGTTGGAGTCCACCACGCCGCGCACGAAACGCAGGTAGGCGGGCAGGAGCTGCTCGGCGTCGTCCATGATGAACACGCGCTTGACGTAGAGCTTGACGCCGTGGCGGTGCTCGCGGTCCCACAGGTCGAACGGCGCGCGCGAGGGGATGTAGAACAGCTGGGTGTATTCGTGGCGGCCCTCCACCTTCGAGTGCGTCCAGGCGAGAGGCGCCTCGAAATCGTGTGCGACGTGCTTGTAGAACTCGCCGTATTGCTCGTCGGTGATCTCGGACCTCGGCCGCGCCCACAGCGCGGAGGCCTGGTTCACCTTCTCGTCCTCCTCGCGGACCACGTACTGCGCCTTGGTCGCGTCCCACTCTTCCTTCTTCATCAGGATCGGCAGCGAGATGTGATCGGAGAACTTGCGGATGATCGAGCGCAGCCGCAGGCCCTCCAGCAGCTCGTCCTCGCCGTCGCGCAGATGCAGGACGACGTCGGTGCCGCGGCCTTCCTTGCGCACCGTCTCGACGGTGTAATCGCCCCCGCCGCACGATTCCCAGCGCACGCCGTGCTCGACGCCGAGGCCGGCACGGCGGGTGACCAGCGTCACCCGGTCGGCGACGATGAAGGAAGAGTAGAAGCCGACGCCGAACTGCCCGATCAGATGCGCGTCCTTGGCCTGGTCTCCGGTGAGCCGCTCGAAAAACTCGCGGGTGCCGGACTTCGCGATGGTGCCGATGTTGTCGATGACCTCCTGACGCGACATGCCCACGCCGTTGTCCGAAACCGTGATCGTGCGCGCGGCGCGGTCGACGCTGATGCGTATCCGGAGGTCGGGGTCGTTTTCGTACAGCGCGGAGTCGGTGAGCGCCTCGAAGCGCAGCTTGTCGCACGCGTCCGAGGCGTTGGAGACGAGTTCCCGCAGGAAGATCTCCTTGTTGCTGTACAAGGAGTGAATCATCAGCTTGAGCAGCTGCGTGACCTCGGTCTGGAAAGCCAGTTTCTCCTTGACGGAAGCTTCGGCCATGGGAACTCCCTCGTGTGTCCGGCGATACCTGCGCAAAATAGGGGCGCGCCCGCGTGGCTTCAAGTGTCGCCGGAACTCGGCGGTCGCGGGGCTGTCTGCCGAGCAGGCGCGGCTTGGCGCCGAAGCCGGAGGAAACCGCGATGCCGAAACATCTGCTGCCGTTGCTGTTGTGCCTGGCCGCGCTGCCCGCCGGCCGGGCCGCCGACCCGCCGATCGAGAGAATCGAGCTGCCGCCGGGTTTCTCCATCGGCCTGTTCGCAACCGGAATCGAAGACGCCCGCTCGCTTGCGCTGGGCGAAAAGGGCACCGTCTTCGTCGGCACGCGCAGCGCCGGGAAGGTGTATGCGCTCGTGGACCGCGACGCTGCCGGACGCGCGGACGAGGTCATCACGCTCGCGAGCGGGCTGAATTCGCCCAACGGCGTGGCGTTTCGCAACGGCGCGCTGTTCGTCGCCGAAATCGACCGCATCCTGCGTTTCGACGACATCGAAGCGAACCTGAAGAAACCGCCGGCGCCGGTGGTGGTGAGCGATCGATTCCCGCACGATGGCCACCACGGCTGGAAGTTCATCGCCTTCGGCCCCGACGGCAAGCTCTACGTTCCGGTCGGCGCGCCGTGCAACATCTGCGAACCCGACCCTGATCGCTACGCCGTCATCACGCGCATGAACCTCGACGGAAGCGGCTTCGAGGTGTTCGCCCGCGGCATCCGCAATTCGGTCGGCTTCGACTGGGATCCGCGAACCGGCGAACTATGGTTCAACGATCACGGCCGGGACTGGCTCGGCGACGAGCTTCCTTCCGACGAGCTGAATCACGCCCCGCGCGCCGGCATGCATTTCGGCTATCCGTACTGCCACCAGGGCGACACGCCCGACCCGGAGTACGGACACCGGCGCAGCTGCGCGGAGTTCACCCCGCCGGCGCTGAAGGAAGGAGCGCATGTGGCGCCCGACGGGCTGCGCTTCTACACCGGGCGCATGTTTCCTTCCCAATACCGCAACCGGATCTTCATCGCCCAGCACGGCTCGTGGAACCGGCACAAGAAGAGCGGTTACCGCGTGATGAGCGTATCGCTGGCGAACGGCAAGGTCGAAAAGTACGAAGTGTTCGCGCAGGGCTGGATGCGCAATGAACAGGCGTGGGGGCGACCGGTGGATCTGCTGGTGATGCCGGACGGCGCGCTGCTGATCTCCGACGATCAGGCCGGCGCGATATACCGCGTCACCTATTCGAAGTAGGCGGCGCGCCGACCTGGTTCGGCGCGCTCTGCTGTTCCGGGTTCGCGCCCGCCGCTGCGAGCAGGCGGGTGAAGGTGTCCCCCTCGATCAGCGCCTTCAGGCCGACATAGTCGGTCTTGCCGCTGGGAAGCAGCGGCATCTCCGGCAGGTGCACGATGCGGCGCGCGACGGTCAGGTCGTGGGTGCCGAGCGAGCGCGCCGCCTCCGCGAGCTGCGCGCGATGCAGGCGCGGATCGGTGGTGAACAGCACCGTGGTTTCGCCGCCGAAGTCCTGCACCGAAAGGATCGCCGCGTGATGGTGCTCGGGCGAGGCCTCGCGCGCAACGTGCTCGACCATGTCCAGCGACACCATCTCTCCGGCGATCTTGGCAAAGCGCCGGATGCGGCCGGAGATCGTCACGATGCCGTCGGCGTCGACCTCCACCACGTCGCCGGTGTCGTACCAGCCCTCGCCTACGCTGGACCGCGGCGCCTCGATCACGCCCGGGCGCTCGTAGCGGTAATAGCCGAGCATCAGGTTCGGGCCGCGGATGTGCAGCACCCCGCCCTTGTCGATGCCGTCGACCGGCTCCAGCACGTGATCGATGCCCGGCAGGAAATGGCCGACCGCGCCGCGCCGGAAGTTCGCCGGCGTGGCGAGCGAGATGACCGGCGCGGCTTCGGTGCTGCCATAGCCTTCGAAGATGCGCAATCCGAATTTCTCCATCCACACCCGCCCCACCTCCGGCGAGAGCTTCTCGCCGCCGGATATGACGCGGCGCATGCGGCTGAAATCCATCGCATTGGCGTGCCGGGCGTAGTAGGACAGGAACGTGCTGGTGCCGAACAGGATGGTGCAACCGCGGCGGTAGGCGATCTCCGGAATCGCGCGATAGCGAAGCGGTGAGACATAGAGATAGAGCCGCACGCCGGTGATGAGCGGCAGCACGACCCCGGCGGTGAAGCTGTAGGCGTGGTAGATCGGCAGCGGATTGAGGATCTTGTCCTGCGGCGAGAAGTCGAACACCGCCGCCACCTGCGCGACGTTGGTCACCACCGCGCGGTGCGACAGCACCACTCCCTTGGGCCGGTCCTCCGAGCCGGAAGTGAACAGCACTGCGGCGGGATCGAGGCTGGAGCGCCGCGCCATCGCCAGGCGCGGGAAGCGCAACGCGAAGGCGGCCAGCCAAAGCCTGTCAGCCAGACCGAACTCCGCGCGCACATCCTCTAGATACAGGATCGTGCGGTCGCCGAGCGCCTCGAGCAGCGGCTCGAGCTTCGCCTGTTCGACGAATTTGCGGGCGGTGATCACGGTGCGCACCGCCGCGGCCGTAGCGCCGCTCTCCACGCCCAGCGGACCGCTGCTGTAGTTGAAGATCGCCGGCACGCGACCGGCGGCGCACACGCCCAGCAGCGCGCAGACCGAACCGAACGCGTTCGGCAGCAGCAGGCCGACGTTCTCGCCGGGCGCCGTGCGCCGCCGCACCCATCGCGAAATCGCGAGGCTGCCTCGGAGCAGCTCGCCGTAGGAATGCGGCTCCTCGTTCTGATCCTCGATGATCGGATAGCGCCGGCCGTAGCGGGCGATCGCGTCGAGAACGCACTCGAATATCGGCTTGACTGCGTGCACGCGCAGCGCCATGGACTGCAGGATTGCGCCCACCTTGCGGGTGGCGAACGCGCGCCGCCGGCGCCCGCTTGCCGCCGGCCCCCCGTCGATGCGCGTCGGGGGCTGCACGCGAATCCGCGCGCGGGGGAGCCAGCCCTGTTCGATCTCCACGTGCACCGGCACGATCATCGCACCGCTTCTGAGCGCCACCAGCGCAGGCACCGGATACACCTTGCCCACGCCGTAACCCGAATGGACATGTCCCTCGGGAAACATGACCAGCGGCCGTCCGCTGCGCAGCACGCGCAGCGCATGCTTGGCGGTGGTCGGATTGTTGACATCCAGCACCAGGTGCGCAGCTAGCGACAGCGTTCGACGCAACCACGGATTGCGCATGTCCTCCGGCGGCACGACCACCATGGGATCGCGCGGCAGGAACAGGGCGAGCAACAGCGCATCGAGCATCGAGCGGTGACCGGCCGCCACCAGGATGCGATTCGACTGCTCGAAAGGCGCCAAGTCTCCCAGAACGCGCACGCGCAGGACGACCCGCAGCAGAATCCGGAGCAGAACCTTCATATCGGAGTGGAAACGGCCCCCCAGACCGTTGCAGGATTGTGTGCGCTCGGGGCGAATGAAGTCAACGTAATCCGGGAGTTGCGACGCGTAATTGAACGAACCGGTCATTTGCCGCCATCGCTTTGCATGCGCAAAACCTCCCGCGAAAGTGTCGGGATGCGCAGACGCGGCACTTGCAAACTATTGAGTTAAAAGTTGAAAAATCAAACTTATCAAAGTGTTAGATTTGCAAATCTAACTTGGATTGGTCTAGATTCGCAGCACGACCGGCGTAAAACCGGTTGCGCCATCCGATATACAGCAGTTCGAACCGCTCGCAAGGAGAAACCAAAAATGGATATGAACATTCCACAGGAGGTCCGCGGCGTTCCCAGCTCTGTTCCGTCGACCCTGCCGCCGACCCGAAATCGCGTCGACAGCACCGGCCCCACCGAATACTTCTTTTCCGAGCAGCTCTCGGCGTTCTACGACCTGGAACTGCACGCGATGTGGCTGCGCTGGAAGCCGGTGCCGCGGCCGAATTTCAATCCGGAACTGCTGCGCGACCTGGATCGCTATTGCCGTTTTCTGACGCAGACCGAAGGCCGCATCGAATGCGACGGCACCGTCGCGCCGGTGGAGTACGCCATCCTCGGCTCCAAGGTGCCTGGAGTGTTCAATCTTGGCGGCGACCTGAGCCTTTTCACGCAGTTGATCGAGCGGCAGGACCGGCAGGGCCTGCTCGACTACGGCAAGGCCTGCATTCAGGTCCTGTACCGCAATTACATCGGGCACGGGCTGCCGATCACGACCGTTTCTCTGATCCAGGGCGAATGCCTGGGCGGCGGTTTCGAGGCGGCGCTGTCCTCGGATGTCCTGGTCGCGGAACGCCAGGCGAGATTCGGTTTCCCGGAAATCCTGTTCAACCTGTTTCCCGGCATGGGCGCCTATTCCTTTCTCGAGCGGCGGATCGGCCGCCGCGCCGCCGACGAGCTGATCTCCAGTGGCCGGGTCTATACCGCCGATGATATGCTGGCAATGGGCGCGATCGACCTGGTGGTGGACGAAGGCAAGGGAGAGTCCGAGGTTGCCGCGCTCGTCAAGTCCCGGGCGCGCAATAGAAACGGAATGGTCGGCCTCGCGCAAGCGCGGCGCCGCGTGCACGGCCTGGGCCTGGAAGAGCTTCTGGGGGTGGTCGAAGCCTGGGCCGACACCGCGTTGCGGCTTTCCGCGCGTGATCTGAAGCTGATGCAACGCCTGATCGCACGCCAGACAGATCGCTCGGCACAGGCGCTGCATTGATGGCAGCGTCGACGGGGTACGCCGCCCCGATGATCCGGCGAAGACGCAGGGGCGGATACGCCATGGCACAGGACGATTCGGAGTACACGATCCAGGAGGCCGCGGCCAGGCTCGGCATCCCGGTGCAGAAGCTTCGTCGCTGGGACGCCCAGGGCGTGCTCGTGGCCCGCCGCACCTCCGGGGGACACCGGCGCTATGCCCGCGAAATCATCGAGGGCCTCGCGGGCTCCACGCTCAGCGTGCGGGAAGAAAAACAGAACGACGCGCTTACCCAGGCGCGCAAGTCGCTCAAGGAAAAGCGCCGCATCATCCAGCTCCTGCTGGAAAGCGAGTCGCGCTACCGCGACCTGGTCGAAACCTCGCACGACCTCATCTGGACCACCGACGCGCAGGGGCGCTTCACCTACCTCAACAACGGTTGCGTCGACATCTTCGGCCTGCAGCCGAAAGAGCTGATCGGCCGCTGCTTCTTCGACTTCGAGGCGAAGCCGTCGCAGATCTCCAATCGCCGCTTCCTGTCCGCGCTCCGGCACAAGGGCGAGGTCAAGGACTATCTCACCCATCTGGTCAGCGCGGACGGCGCCGACCGCTGGGTCGGGATCAACGCCCGCGTCTCCTACGACGAGGCAGACCGCATCGCGGGTTTGCGCGGCACCGCGCGCAACGTCACCGAGCAGCATCGCGCGGCGCTGCAGGTCGAGTATCTGGCCACCCACGATTCCCTCACCGGGTTGCCCAACCGGGTAAGCCTGCAGCGGCAGCTCGAGGCCGCGCTCGCCGCCGGCGAGAAAGGCGCGGTCCTGCAGCTCGACATAGATCACTTCAAGTACGTCAACGACAACTTCGGACACCGCGCGGGAGACCAGCTCCTCATCGCGATCGGCGGCGTGCTGCGCGACCTGGCCAAGGGCAGCGCTGCGCAGGTATTCAGGCTGGGGGGCGACGAATTCGCCGTGCATCTTCCGGATGCGCTTCGCCCGGAGGCGGCCGCGGTCGCGGAACAGGTTCTCGACGCGCTGCGGCGCTTCAAGCCGCAGCTCGCTCACGGCGCCTGCCTGTCCACGCTCACCGCCTCGCTCGGCGTCGCGTTGTATCCGTTCCACGGCAGCGACGTCGCGAGTCTGCTCGCCAACGTCGACATCGCGATGTACCAGGCGAAGGACAGCGGACGCAACCGTCTGGTGGTGCACGACTCGACTTCGGAAGAGCTGCGCGCCACGCACCGGCGCGTGCACTGGGCGCGCGAGCTGCGGGAAGCGCTGGTGGAAGACCGTTTCGTCGTCTATGCCCAGCCGGTGGTGCGGATCGCGGACCGCAAGGTGATGCACCACGAGCTGCTGGTACGCCTGGTCGACCGCAACGGCGAGCTGGTGCTGCCCGGGCAGTTCATACAGGTCGCGGAGGAGCTCGGCCTCGCCCAGGAGATCGACATGCGGGTGACGGAAAAGCTGCTTGCCCGCATCGGCGTGCCCGAGCAGCGGAAGGAGAAGGTGCGCTATTCCGTCAATCTGTCGCGGGTGAGCCTAGCCGACCCGTACTGGGTGCGGCGCTTCCGGAACCTGCTCGCGGCAGCCCCGATCAACCATGGCCAGCTGGTGTTCGAACTCACCGAAGCGGCGGCGATGGCGAACATCGACGTGACGCAGAACTTCATCGCCGAGCTGAAGCAGATGGGCTGCCGCTTCGCGCTCGACGATTTCGGCAGCGGCTTCAGCTCCTTCTATTATCTGAAGCGCCTGGACGTCGATTACCTGAAGATCGACGGCAGCCTGGTGCAGGAGCTGGCCCGCGACGAGGCGAGCAAGCTCTTCGTGCGCGCGTTGTGCGACGTGGCCAGGGGATTGAACAAGCAGGTCATCGCGGAATGGGTGGAAACGACGGAGGCGCTCGCCCTGCTCGCCGACGTCGGCGCCGACTACGCCCAGGGCATGTTGTTCGCCGGACCCCGGCCCTTCATCCCCGAAGCGAGCGAGCCGGACCGCGCCGCGCGGCGGGCCTGAGCGGTCAGGGCTAGACGGCCCACTCTCCCTTCACGATCTTCTCCGCCCAGAGCAGGCCGAGCATGGTCTTGGCCTCGTTGATGCGCCCGCAGCGCACCCACTCCAGCGCCTCGGCCAACGGGAGCACGAGAGTCTCCAGGAACTCGCCCTCGTCCGGTGACGCTGACTTCAGCTGCAGCCCGCGGGCGAGGAAGAATTCGATGCGTTCGTTGGAGTAACCGACGCAGGGATAGATCAGGCCGAGCGCGGTCCATTCGCGGGCAAGGTATCCGGTTTCTTCCTGCAGTTCCCGCTTCGCCGTCTGCAGCGGCGGCTCGTTCGGTTCCAGCTTGCCCGCCGGCAATTCGATGCAGTGCATGCCGAGCGGATAACGGAACTGGCGCTCGAGCAGGACCGAGCCGTCCTCGAAGATCGGCAGGATGACCGCCGCGCCGGGATGAAGGACATACTCGCGGCGCGCGGGCTTGCCGTCGGGCAGCCGGACCTCGTCCTCGTTGACGGCAAGCAGGCGGCCGCGATAGACGTTGCGCGAGGCGAGCTTTTTCTCGGTGAAGTCTGCGCTCATGATCGCCGTTCAGAGGGAGAGCTGGATCGCCCGCTCGCAGACCATCAGCAGCGGCCCCGGCAGCACGCCGAGGACCAGGACCGCCAGGCCGTTCAGCGCCATCAGCAGCCGCGCGTCCGCGGCGGGCGCCAGCGGGGTGCGGTCCGCAGGCGCGTCGAAGTACATCAGCTTCACCACCCGCAGGTAGTAGAAGGCGCCGATCAGCGCGAAGACGACCGCGAGCACGGCAAGCCAGACGTAGCCGATCGACACCACCGCCTGCAGCACGAAAAGCTTGGCCCAGAAGCCCATGGTGGGCGGGATGCCGGCCAGCGAAAACATGAGCAGGAGCATCACGAACGCGTACCACGGACTCTTCTGGTTCAGCCCGCGGAAGTCCTCCAGGTTCTCCGCCTCGAAGCCCTCGCGCGCCATGAGAAGAATCATGCCGAAGGCGCCCAGACTCATCAGCGCGTAGACGATGACGTAGAACATCGCCGCGCCGAAACCCTCGACGGAGCCGGAGAGCACGCCCAGCAGCAGAAAGCCCATGTGCGAGATCGTCGAGTAGGCGAGCATGCGCTTGAGATTGGTCTGCGCGATCGCGGCCAGATTGCCGAGCACGAGCGAGGCGACGGCCAGCAGGACGAACATCTGCCGCCATTCGATCAGCAGCGGCTGCGCGCCGAGCGCCTCGACCAGCAGCCGCATGATGAAGCCGAACGCGGCGATCTTGGGGGCGGTGCCGATCAGCAGCGTGGCCGGAGTCGGGGCGCCGTGGTAGACGTCCGGCACCCACATGTGAAACGGTACCGCGCCCAGCTTGAAGCCGACGCCCGCGACCAGGAACACCAGGCCGAAGAGCAGGATGGTGGGAATCGCCTGGCCATCGGCGATCAGATCCGCGACGTCGGTCACGTCGAGCGACCCGGTGGCGCCGTAGATCATCGACATGCCGTAGAGCAGCATGCCGGAGGCGAGCGCGCCCAGCACGAAATATTTCATCGCCGCCTCGGTGCCGCGCGCCGAATCGCGGGCGAGCGCGACCATCGCGTACAGGCTCAGGCTCAACAGCTCCAGTCCCAGGTACAGCACGAGGAAGTGGTTCGCCGAGATCATCACCATCATGCCGAGCACGGCGAACAGCGCCAGCACGAAGAACTCCCCGCGGTACATGCCGCGCGGCCGCAGGTACCCCCGCGAGTAGGCGAGCCCCACGGCGACGATCAGGCAGACGGCTATCTTGAGCGCATCCGCGAGCGCGTCCGCGACGAACATGTCGTTGAAGGCGTAGGCCACGTCCTCCCCCGAGGTCGCCAGGACGACGGCGGCCGTCGCGACGAGCGCGATCTGGGCAAGTACGTAGGTCACGCCGCGGCGCGAATCGGGGATGAACAGATCCGCGAGCAGGATGGTGCAGGCCGCGAAGAGCAGAAAGGCTTCCGCCGCCGCAGGGATCAGGTCGCCAGAAGAGAATTCCATGCCCACGCTTCCCTAGTCGCCGCGCGTCCGGGCGCGGTTGCCGTCGCGTTCACGCCGTTCCTTCCCGTGCCGCGGCATCAGAGCTTCGCCTGCGCCACGTGGTCGAGCAGCGCCTGAACCGGCGCATGCAGGACTTGCGTGAACGGCTGCGGATACAGGCCGAGCGTCATCACGGCCGCCGCCGCCAGCCCGAGGACGAGGGCCTCGCGCCATGAAACATCAGTGAGCGCCGCGACCTGGCCGTTGCCCACGGCCCCGAAAACAACCCGCTTGTACATCCACAGCGTGTATGCCGCGCCGAGGACCAGGGTGGTCGCGGCGGCGGCGGCGAACCAGAAATTCACCTGCATCGCGCCCGTCACCACCAGAAATTCGCCGACGAAGCCGCTGGTGCCGGGCAGGCCGGAGTTCGCCATCGCGAACAGCATGAAGAAGGCGGCGAAGGCCGGCATGGTATTGACCACCCCGCCGTAGTCGGCGATCAGGCGCGAGTGCATGCGATCATAGAGCACGCCGACGCAGAGGAACATCGCGCCCGAGACGAAGCCGTGCGAGATCATCTGCACGATCGCGCCCTCCATGCCGCGCGTGTTGAAGATGAAGATGCCCAGCGTCACGAAACCCATGTGCGAGATCGAGGAATAGGCGATCAGCTTCTTCATGTCGGTCTGCACCAGCGCGACCAGGCCGATGTAGATCACCGCGATCAGCGACAGCGCGATCACCGCCGGCGCCAGCACGTGGCTCGCGTCGGGGAGGATCGGCAGCGACAGCCGGATGAAGCCGTAGGCCCCGATCTTGAGCATCACCGCCGCCAGCACCACCGAGCCGCCGGTCGGCGCCTCGACGTGGGCGTCCGGCAGCCAGGTGTGCACCGGCCACATCGGCACCTTCACCGCGAACGCCGCGAAGAACGCGAGGAAGATCGGGATCTGCAGCGTGAGCGGGATTTCGAGGTCGTAGTAGTCGGAAAGCGCGAAGCTGCCGCCGGCGGCGTTGTACAGGTAGATGAGCGCGACCAGGGTGAGCAGCGAGCCGAGCAGCGTGTACAGGAAGAACTTGAGCGCCGCGTAGACGCGGTTCGGCCCGCCCCAGACGCCGATGACGATGAACATCGGGATCAGCGTCCCCTCGAAGAAGACGTAGAACAGCGCCGCGTCCATGGCGCAGAACACGCCGTTCATCATTCCCGACAAAATGAGGAAGGCGGCCATGTACTGCGCCACGCGCGCCTGCACCGAGCTCCAGCCCGCGATCACCACCAGCACGGTGGTGAAGGTGTTGAGCAGGATGAGCAGCAGCGAGATGCCGTCGATGCCGAGGTGATAGTTGATGTTGAACGACTCGATCCAGGGCGCGAACTCGATGAACTGCATGCCGGCGTCGGCGGCGTCGAAGCCGGCGCAGACCGGCAGCACAACCGCGAATCCGGCAAGCGCGCCGAACAGCGCCAGCCAGCGCGTCAGCGCCGCGTTGCGCTCCGCGCCGGTGACGAGCACGAGGATGCCGGCCAGAACCGGCAGCCAGATAACGGTGGAAAGCGGCGGCAGGCCGAGCATCAGGCGCCCTTTCTCATCCGCGTGCGAACCACAGCGTCAGCAGCACGAACACCCCGATGATCATGGTGAACGCGTAGTGGTAGATGAAACCGGACTGCACCTGCCTGATCACGCCCGCGAACCAGCCGATCAGCCGCGCCGAGCCGTTCACGAAAACGCCGTCGATGACGCCGACGTCGCCGCCCTTCCACAGGCCGCGGCCGACAAGGCGCGCGCCGCCGGCGAAGAACCAGTCGTTGAAGCGGTCCAGGTAGTACTTCTGGTCGAGCAGCGCATAGAGCGGCGAGGCCGCGGCGGCGATCTTCCCGGGAAGGTCCGGGCGTTTCAGGTACAGCAGCCAGGCGACGAACGCACCGGCCGCGGCGAGCCAGAACGGTAGCGCGGTAAAGCCGTGCAGCGCCATCGCCGCCCAGCCGGGGAACTCGCGCCCGAGCTCTCCCACGACGTCGTGGGTTTCGGCGACCGCGATCGCGCTGCCGAAGAAACCGGCGGACAGTATCGGTCCGACCGCGATCGCGCCGACTGCGATGGACGGTACGGCGAGCGCGAGCAGCGGCAGCCAGACCACCGCCGGCGACTCGTGCGGCGCAGCTGCGTGCGCGCGCTCGGCGTGCTGCCCCTGGCCGGCCGCCGTCGCGAACCGTTGCCTGCCTTCGAACACCATGAAATAGAGCCGGAAGCTGTACAAGGCGGTGACGAATACCCCGGCGGTGACGGCGAAAGAGGCAAAACCGGCGCCCGGCAGACGCGAAAGCCGCACCGCCTCGATGATGCTGTCCTTGGAGTAGAAGCCGGAGAAGAAGGGCAGGCCGATCAGCGCCAAGGTGCCGATCAGCAACGTGAACCAGGTGATCGGCATGGTTCGCCGCAGCCCTCCCATGTTGCGCATGTCCTGCTCGTGGTGCAGGCCGATGATGACGGAGCCGGCGGCGAGGAACAGCAGCGCCTTGAAGAAAGCGTGCGTGACCAGGTGGAAGATCGCCACCGAGTACGCCGACGCACCCAGCGCCACCGTCATGTAGCCGAGCTGGGACAGCGTGGA
>DASRFY010000091.1:0-25786 GCA_035651315.1 Burkholderiales bacterium | reverse complement strand
ACCGAGCAGCCCTTGCTGGTCACTATTCCCTACCATCGACTCGACAAGCCCTTCCAAGGTGAGCTATGACCGTCCAACGAACGCTGATACACCGTCACGTTGACGTCAAAATATCGTCCAACGAACGCTGAGATTCGCCCAGTAACGGATGAGATTCCAAGTCAAAGCGCTGCGCGATCCGGACGAAGTGGTGTCAGTCGTCCTGGACGCCGCCGATGAAGCCGACGCGGAGCGGCAGGCGAAGTCGAGCGGGCTCACCGTCCTGTCATTGCGCCGCGCCGCGTCGTGGAATCTCGATCTGTTCCGGCGCCGCAGCCGCTTTCCGCTGGCGCTGTTCACCCAGGAGCTGCTGGCGCTGCTGGAAGCGGGTCTCCCGCTGGTCGAGGCGATCGAGGCGCTCTCGGAGAAGGAAAGCCACGGCTCGACCCGCCAGGTGCTGGAGCACGTGAGCGAGCGCCTCAATCAGGGCCGCACCTTGTCGCAGGCGATGCATGAGCTGCCGCATGCCTTTCCGCCGCTCTACGTCTCCACCGTGCGCGCAACGGAGCGCACCGGCGACCTGCCCGACGCGCTCAAGCGCTACGTCGCTTACGAATCGCAGCTCGATCTGGTGCGCAAGAAAGTGGTCAGCGCCTCGATCTATCCGGTGCTGCTCATCGCGGTCGGCACGCTCGTCCTGCTGTTTCTGGTGGGCTACGTGGTGCCGAAGTTCAGCGCCGTCTACGAGGAGATCCAGGGCAATCTGCCGTTGATGTCTCAACTGCTGCTCAAGCTCGGCAAGTTCCTGGATGCGCACGGGCTCGCGGTCGCGGTCGTCGGGCTGGGCACCGTGGCGCTCGCTGTGCGGGTCGCGTTCACGCCGGGGGCGCGGCGCTGGATCGGCGCGAAGCTGTGGCAGATCCCGGCCATCGGCAGCCGCATGCGGCTGTATCAGCTCGCGCGCTTCTATCGCACGCTCGGCATGCTGCTGCGCGGCGGCACGCCGGTGGTGGCCGCGCTCGACATGGCGTCCGGACTGCTGGCGCCGGCGCTGCGACCCAGCCTCGCGCGCGCACGGGAGGTGATTCGGGAAGGCCGCGCCATTTCCGAGGCGATGTCCGCGCACGGGCTGACCACGCCTGTCGCGCTGCGGATGTTGCGCGTCGGAGAGCGCAGCGGCCGGATGGACGAGATGATGGACCGGATCGCGACTTTCCTCGACGACGAGATCGCGCGCTGGGTCGAATGGTTCACGCGGCTGTTCGAGCCACTGCTCATGGCATTCATCGGCATCGTGATCGGCACCATCGTAATCCTGATGTATCTGCCGGTGTTCGAGCTGGCCGGGAGCATCCAGTGAACGCGGTCAGCGAAGTCCGCTTGCCGGACGCCGAAATCCCGACCGTCGCCGACATCGACGAGGCGCGGGCGCAGGCGCAGGCGGCGAAACGCCGCGTCGTTGAAGTGCTGGAGGAAAACCTCAAGCTGCCGCCGGCGGAATTCACCGTCGCGCTCGCCGCCGCGCTCAAGTTCCCTGCGGTCCCCATCCAGCGGCTGCACGAGCTGGCGCCGGCGTTCGACGTGCTGCCGTACAACGAGGCTTCCGCGCGCGAATGCGTGGCGTTCCGCGACGAGCGGGGCGAGCTGCTGCTCGTCATCGGCGACCCGTTCGCGCTCGACCTGCAGGCCTGGGCGGGGGAGCGGATTTCGGAGCCGTTCGTGCTCTGCCTCGCCCACCGGGACGACATCGCCGCCTACCTCGTCCGGGTCGAAGAGGACATGCGGGCGATGGACGGCGTGGTTTCGGCCCACGACAGCACCTCCGGCGCCGGGGGATACGTGGAGGACCTGTCGCTCAAGACGATCAGCGAGAACGCGAGCCCAGTGGTCAAGCTGGTCAACTCCACGCTCTACGATGCATTGAAGACGGGTGCGAGCGACATTCATCTCGAATCCACCGGCAGCGGGCTCGTGATCAAGTACCGCATCGACGGCGTGCTGAACCAGGTGGGCATGGCGCAAGGCATGGACATGGCGGAGCAGATCGTGTCGCGCGTCAAGGTCATGGCGGAGCTGGACATCGCCGAGCGCAGGATTCCGCAGGACGGCCGGTTCAAGGTGCGGGTCAAGGGACGCGAGGTGGACTTCCGCGTCTCCATCATGCCGTCCATCTTCGGCGAGGATGCGGTGCTGCGCATTCTCGACAAGCAGGCCCTGGCCGACGAATTCCGCGGACTGAGAGTGGACGTGCTCGGCTTCGACGAGCCGACCGTGGCCTGGCTGCGCAAGCTCGCCAACGAGCCCTACGGCATGCTGCTGGTGACCGGACCGACCGGCAGCGGCAAGACCACCACGCTGTACGCGATCCTGTCAGAGATCCACAACGGCCGGGACAAGATCATCACCATCGAGGATCCGGTCGAGTACCAGCTTCCGGGGATCCTGCAGATTCCCGTGAACGAAAAGAAGGGCCTCACGTTCGCGCGCGGCCTGCGGTCCATCCTGCGCCACGATCCCGACAAGATCATGGTGGGCGAGATCCGCGATTCCGAAACCGCCCAGATCGCGGTGCAGTCGGCGCTGACCGGGCACCTGGTCTTCACGACGGTGCACGCGAACAACGTCTTCGACGTGATCGGCCGCTTCATGCACATGGGGCTGGATCCGTACAGCTTCGTCAGCGCACTCAACGGCGTCGCGGCGCAGCGCCTGGTGAGGATCACCTGCACGCACTGCGCGGTCGAGGAACGTCCCGCGGCGGCCCTGCTCGCGGCGTCCGGGCTTGCCGCCGAGCAGGTCGGGAACTGGCGGTTCCGCGCCGGCAAAGGCTGCGGCCAATGCCGGGGCACCGGGTACCGCGGCCGCAAGGCGATCGCGGAGACGCTCATTCTGAACGACGAAATGCGCGAGCTAGTCAGCTCGCGCCAGCCTCCGCGTGCAGTGAAGGAGGCCGCGCGCAAGCTCGGCACCCGGACGCTGCGCGAAGCCGCGCTCGATCTGGTCGCACGCGGGGAAACGACGCTCGAGGAGGTCAACCGTGTCACTTTCGTGGCGTGAACGGGTGCGCATCGCGCTGTCGCCGCAGCAGGTGGCGATGGTGCGGCTTGCGCGCGGACCGAAGCTTCGCGTCATCGACCACAAGTGCGTTGCCTGCCCTGAGGCCGCGGGGCGCGCGAACTGGAGCGGGGCGGTGGAGGCCCTGCGCGATCTTCTCGCTCATCCGAACGTGGGCAAGGGCGACGCCACCCTCATCCTGTCCAGCCATTTCGTCCGCTACGCCGTGCTGCCGTGGAGCGCGGAGCTGGTTACCGAGGCGGAGGAGCTGGAATACGCACGCACCCGGTTTGTCCATGTATTCGGTCCGGCGGCAGCCGAGTGGGCGATCGTGATGAGCCCGGCGCCCACCGGCGCCGGCAGGTTGTGCGCGGCCGCGGACCAGGCGCTGATCGACGCGGCGTCCGGCGCGGTCGCAGCTTCCGCGCTGCGGCTGGTATCGGTGCAGCCGGCATTGATGGCCCAGTTCAACGAATGGCGGCGCCAGATCGGAGCCGACGGCTGGCTGGTCGCCGCGGAACAAGGGCGTCTTCTGGTGGCGTGGATTTCCGGCGGGCAGTGGCGTTCGGTGCGCGCCCGCCCGCTGAACGGCGCCGCGATCCCGTTGGCGCAGGTGCTCGAGCAGGAGCGGCTCCTCCTGTCGGCCGGCGGCAACCACAAGGTGTTTCTGGCGACCCTGGGCGACATCGCGGTGGAAACCGACGGGCTGAAAGTCGAGCAGCTCGCCCCGCGGGCGCGGGCGGCCAAAGCCGATTCCGATCTCGTGTTGGCAATGTGCGGAATATGACCATCCGCGGCGTCGAGCTCGATTTCCTGCGCACCGCGCACCGCGCCTCCCTCGGCGGGGTGGTGGTGCTCGCTGCGGGCGTGGCGGCCGCGTTCATGGTCCTGTCGCTGCATGCCGACCTCAAGGACGAAGCGCAGCGTCTCGAATCGCGAGCGGCGAAATTCGAACGCCGGGTCCACGGATTGTCTCCGGTCGGCATGCACGTGGACGAGTCGATGCAGCAGGAAATCCATCGCGCGAACGAGGTGATCGATCAGCTCGCGTTGCCCTGGGAGAGGTTGTTTCATTCGCTCGAAGGCGCGACCACGGAGCGGGTCGCGCTGCTCGGGATCGCGCCGGATGCGAAGTCGGGCACAGTGCAGATCAGCGCCGAGGCGGTGGATTCGGAGGCGATGTTCGAATACGTCGGGCGGCTGGAGCGGCAGCGTGAGCTTTCGCAGGTATATCTGCTGCAGCACCTGCGCGACCAGCGCGCCGGGGCGCGCCCGCTGCGGTTTACGGTAATTGCGTCATGGATGCAGCGCTGAGACTGGCGTTGTGGCGCCTGCAGCGCGTGGTGCGCGCCATGAACTGGAGCGCGCTCGCCGGCGTCGCGCTGGCGATCTTCGCCGCCGGCTTCTTCTTCGCGAATGTCATGCCGCTGCGATCCGAAGTCACGGTACTGCGCGAGCGCCTCAAGCTGCTGGAGGCGCAGCCGGAGAACCAGGCGCCGGTCGAGGAGCCGCTGCGCGCCGATGCGCAGCTCGCCGCCTTCTACGGCAAACTGCAATCCGCGCCGCAGGCGCCGGAGGTGGTGCACCGCCTCCACGCCGCCGCGCGCAGCGCAGGACTGGTCCTGGACCGCGGGGAATACCGGCCGTTGCCCGATCCCTCCGGCAAGCTGGTGCGCTATCAGATCGTGTTGCCGGTGAAAGGCAGCTATCCGCAGGTGCGGCGCTTCCTGGCGCAGGCGATGCGCGACATGCCGGGACTCGCGCTGGACGGGATCGGCTTTCAACGCGACAAGGGCGGCCCCACGACGATCGAGGCGCAGTTGCGGCTCACCGTTTTCCTGAGGGCGGCCATATGAAACTCGACACCCGGCGGCGCTGGCTGCTGCTCGGCGGGTTGCTGACCGCCACGCTCGCGGCGGCCGCCTGGGTGCGGGACAATGGCGCCCCGCAGAGCACGGAGCTGGTCGACGCGTCGAAGGCGGTGGCGAGCGCTGCGCCGAAAGCGGCAAAGCCGCCGCGCTCTGGCGCGGCGGGCAAGGAAGCGCCGCAGGTCAATCTCGAAAAACTCAAGTCCCGCGATCTGGAAGCGGCGTCCCGGGATCCGTTCGCGACGGCGGCGCCGCGCGCGGCGAAACCCAAACGGGCAGCGGCGGCAGCAGCGGCGGCGGCAGCGGCGATGCAGGCCGCCGCCGCGCCGCCCCCGCCGCCGACCGCGCCGCCGCTGCCGTTTACCTATATGGGCAGGATGACGTCCGACGAAGATCTCGCCGTCTTCCTGAGCCAGGGAAGTCGCAACCTGGTCGTGCACGAGGGCGACACCATCGATTCGCTGTATCGGGTCGACCAGATCGCGGAAAGCGCGATCACGCTCACCTACCTGCCGCTCAACCAGCGCCAGACCATCGTCATCGGAGAACGGCGGTGAGGAAACAGGCGCTCCTCCTGCTGCTGGTTCTCGTCGCAGGCTGCGGCGGCGACACCGCGCTTCGCGACGGCCGCAGGCTCATCGAGCAGGGGCGGGTGGAGGAAGGCATCTACCGGCTGGAGCAGGGCGTCAAGGCGCACCCCGACGACGAGGCGCTGCGCACCTTTTACGCGCGCAGCCGCGACCTGTACATCAACCAATTGCTCTACGAGGGCGAAAAAGCGCGCAAGCTCGGCCAGGTCGAGCGCGCGCTCGCCGCTTTCCGGCGCGCGCTCGAGCTGAATCCCGACAGCGCCCGGGCGCAAGCCGGGCTGCAGGCGGCAGAGGCCGAACTTCGCCAGCGCGACGCGGTTCGGCAGGCGCAGGCGGCGTTCGACGCCGGCAATCCGGACGAGGCGCTGGTAAAGGTCAAGGCGGTCCTGCGTGAGAACCCGTCGCAGAAGGACGCCCAGGCCTTGCAGCGCAAGATCGAGGAATCGCGCGCCAGGCCGGCGGCGGGCGAGCCGCAGCTCAAGGCCGCCTACAAGAAGCCGGTCACGCTCGAGTTTCGCGACGCGCCGCTGCAGAGCGTGTTCGACGTCATGTCGCGCGCCTCCGGCATCAACTTCGTGCTCGATCACGACGTGCGTCCCGACATTCGCGTGACCATCTTCGTTCGCGACACTTCCATAGAAGACGCGCTCAGCTTCCTGCTGGTGACCAATCAGCTCGCGAAGAAGGTGCTCAACGAGAACACGATCCTGGTCTACCCGAACCTGCCCAACAAGGTGCGCGATTACCAGGAGCTGGTGGTGAGGAGCTTCTACCTCGGCAACGCCGACGTGAAGCAGACGCTGAACATGATCAAGACGGTGGTGAAGACCCGCGACGTGTTCGTCGACGAACGGCTGAACCTGCTGGTCATGCGCGACACGCCGGATGCGATCCGGATCGCCGAGAAGCTGATCGCGGCCCAGGACCTCGCCGAGCCCGAGGTCGTCCTGGAGATGGAGGTGCTGGAGGTTACGCGCGCCAAGCTGCAGAATCTCGGGGCGCAATATCCAACGGAGGTTTCGGCCGGCGTCGAGGGCGCGGCGGGTACGCCGGGCCAGATCACGCTCAGCGAATGGCTGAATCGCAACGCGGGCCTTGTCAACCTCAAGGTTACCGATCCCGCCTTCATCATCAACCTGCAGCGTCAGGACAGCGATACCAACCTGCTCGCCAACCCGCGCATCCGGGTGAAAAACCGCGAGAAGGCGAAGATCCACATCGGCGACAAGGTTCCGGTCATCACGACGACCTCGACCGCGAACGTGGGCGTGTCCGAATCCGTGCAGTATCTCGACGTCGGCCTGAAGCTGGACGTGGAGCCTGTCGTCTCCCTCGACGACCAGGTCTCGATCAAGATGGGACTGGAAGTGAGCAACATCGTGCAGCAGATCACGTCGCCGCAGGGTACCGTCACCTATCGCATCGGCACGCGCAACACCGCGACCGCGCTGCGGGTGGCCAACGGAGAAACCCAGGTGCTCGCCGGGCTCATCCAGGACCAGGATCAGCGCACCGCCGACAAGGTGCCGGGGCTCGCCGACCTGCCGATACTCGGACGGCTGTTCACCAACAACAACGATTCGCGCACCAAGACCGAGATCGTGCTGCTCATCACGCCGTACGTGGTGCACAACCTCGACCGCCCGCCGCCGTCCGCGCTGGAAATCGCCTCGGGTACCGAGAGCAGCCTCGGCGCCGCGCCGTTGCGTCTGCCTACGGCCATGCCTACCGCGCTTCCCATTCAGCAGCCGCCGCGCCCGCAACCGCCGGTTCCCGGGCAGGCGCCCGGTGTCCAGGCCCCGCCTGCCGGCGCGCCGGGCGCGCAGACTTTGCTGCTGTCGGCGCCGCTGCAGGCGCCTGCGGGGAGCGACTTCGCGGTCGCCGTGTCCGTCCCGACCGGCACGACCGGAGCCGTGCAGGTCGATCTGCTGTATGACCCGGGCAAGCTTGCGGCGGTGGGCGCCCAAGGTTCGCCCGGGCGTGTGCCGCTGGAGGTATCGGGGACCGCAAGCGTACGTTTTCACGCGCTACCAGGCCAATCCGGCCCGGCGCAGATCTCGATCGGCAGCATCTCCGGCGGCGCCGGTCCGGCGGGCGAACCGGTGCAGCTCACGGCGCCGGCGCCGGTGACGGTGAATATCACACCGTGACGTTCAGAACGTCACCGTGACCGGTGATCAGTGATTGGTGATTAGCGTAGTTCGAACCTGCTCATGAATCACATCGACCGCGTGCACGCGCTCCACAAGACCAATTACCAGTCACCAGTCACCAATCACCACGCGCAGCGGCTGCGCGCGTTCACGCTCATCGAAATGGTGATCACGGTTGCGATCGTGGCGATCCTCGCCTCGGCCGCGATGCCGCTCGTGCAACTCAACGCGCAGCGGGAAAAGGAGCAGGAGCTGCGCACCGCGCTGCGCCAGATCCGTGAAGCGATCGACGCGTACAAGCAGGCCGCCGACGACGGCACCATCGAAAAGAAGGCCGACGCGTCGGGCTATCCCCCGAACCTTCATGTCCTGGTCGACGGCGTGGAAAACATCAAGAAGCCCGACAAGCCGAAGGTCTATTTCCTGCGCCGCCTGCCGCGCGATCCGTTTGCCCCCGAATCCGATACGGCCGAGGAGACTTGGGGCAAGCGCTGCTACGCGAGCCCTCCCGACGAACCGAGTGAAGGCGACGACGTGTTCGACGTGTACTCCAAGTCGGAGGAGGTGGGGCTGAACGGCGTTCCGTATCGGAAGTGG
This sequence comes from Burkholderiales bacterium, assembly GCA_035651315.1. Classification (GTDB taxonomy): domain Bacteria; phylum Pseudomonadota; class Gammaproteobacteria; order Burkholderiales; family Eutrophovitaceae; genus DASRFY01. The sequence goes on along the minus strand of DASRFY010000091.1, from coordinate 17,545 downwards.
TAAAGAAGAAGGCATCGAGCGGCTTGCGCCCGATGACTCCCCAAAGACGGTCCGCGGAGGCGTTGCGCAAGACGGGCGCTCCGCCGGGAATCGCACTTCGCCGTTTCGCGCGCGCCTTCACGCTCATCGAGCTTCTCGTGGTGATGGCCATTATCGCCACCCTGCTGACCATCGCCCTGCCGCGTTACTTTCACAGCACCGAGCGCGCCAAGGAAGCCGTGCTCAAGCAGGATCTGTCGCAGATGCGCGAGGCGATCGACAAATACTACGGCGACCACAACCGCTACCCGGAGTCGCTGGACGACCTGGTGGAAAAGAAGTACCTGCGTAACATTCCGCCGGATCCGATCACCGACAGCGCGACGACCTGGACGGTGGTGCCGCCGACGGAAACCGACAAGGGCAACGTGTTTGACGTGAAAAGCGGGGCGCCGGGCACGGCACAGGATGGCACGCAATACTCGCAATGGTGAGAATCGGGGGAGCCGACCGATTCGCGATAAATTCGGATCGATTGACTCGCGGCGGGTCTCGTCGCGCCTCGCGCCTCGCGCCTTGCGCCCGGTTCCGGCCGGCTTTACCTATCTCGGTCTTCTGTTCTTCGTCGCGCTGATCGGCATCGCACTGGCCGCGACCGGCGTGGTCTGGCACACGGAATCGAAGCGCCAGCGGGAGCGCGAGCTGCTGTTCGTCGGAGACCAGTTCCGCCGTGCCATCGGCAACTACTACGAGCGCTCACCCGGCGGCGCGAACAGCTTTCCGCAGTCGCTCGATGACCTGCTGCTCGACTCGCGCTACCCGAACACGCAACGCTACCTGCGCCGCGTTTACGCCGATCCCATGACCGGCAAAACGCAGTGGGGCCTCGTGAAAGGACCGGGCGACGGGATCGTCGGCGTCTACAGCCTGTCGGAGGACAAGCCGCTCAAGACCGCGGGCTTCAAGGACGTCGACGCCGACTTCGAGGGCAAGGAAAAATACAGCGACTGGAAGTTCACGTATGCTCCCGCCGCCGCCGCTCCACCGGCTGCCGGCACGCCCGGAGCGCCTGCTCCCGGCATGCCCGGCGGAATGGCTCCCGGCATGCCTGGCGCGATGACTCCCGGCACGCCCGGTCCGATGGCGCCGGGTATGCCCGGTGCGATGGGTCCCGGCATGCCGGGCTCGCCGGTTCCGGGCATGCTCGGTACGACGCCTCCCGGCACACCCGGTACGACGACTCCAGACACAGGCAATAAATAGATCGCGCTCAGCTGCACCGACCGGGCTTGCTTTCCGGGTGCGTCGTGATGGTTGCGTGCGCTGCCTTAAAAGCGCTCTGCGTGCCGCGCGACATTCCAGGAAGGGCCGCATCGCCCGCGATCGTACGCGATGATCCGGGCAGTGAGGCCGGGATGAACCCCGCCCAATATCAGGGATGCAACGGATTACGAAGCCGGCCCCGGTCGCCTAAGCTGACAGCCATGTCATGCGTTCCGGATATCCCCGGTTCACACACCCAATGAATGCCGCTGGAGCGACGCGCTACTCAATCCTTCCGTGCCGAAACACTCCTCCCGGCGCAAATCGGACCGGCTGAGCCCGCGAGCCGATTCTGGATGGCGTATCTCTTTGCGCGGCTTCTCCTGCGGATCACTCCGCAGGTGTAGCTGGCGCGGCGCACCTCCCTTCGCCGCGTCAGCTCTTTTTTTGGTCGGCGTTATGGACCGCGCCGACTCATCCCGGGCAGGCGGCGGGCAGAGCGTGCGCGACGCGCGCGCGATCGACGCGGTGCCATCGATCGGCGAACGCGACAGGCAGATCGGGGACCGATTGCGTGCGTGTCAGCGGTTCGGAAAGGATAGAACGACCGCACCGTGATCGGCTGCGGCAATCCTGTTGCGCCTCGAGCGCTTGGCCCGGGACAGCGCGTCGTAGGCACGATGCAGCAACGACTCGCTGCTCTCTCCTCTTTCCAGGTTCGCCACGCCGAAACTGACTACCAGCGACGCCAGCGGGCCGAGACGCCTGTCCTCCAGCGTGGCGTCGAGACGCTCTGCCGTGGCGATCGCCTCGGAAAGTCCGGTGTGCGGCATGAGCACGGCGAATGCCTTGCCGTCCACGCGGGCCACGCGGTCGATCGCCCTGACCCGGGTGCGCAGGAATTCCCCGAAGCGCACGAGCACTTCGTTGCCGACTGAGTATCCGTAGCGATCGCTGATGTGCCGGAAATGATGGACATCGGCCAACATCACGCACAGCTCCCCGCCGTGGCGCGCGATGCCGCTCAGTTCGGCAGAGAGATCCTCCTCGAATTTCTCGCGGTTTCCGAGGCCGGTCAGCGCATCGTGTCTGGCGATGTACTCCGCCCAGTGCTTCTCCGTCTGCATGCGCTCCATCAGCGCCTGCTCCGTCGACGGCATGCGTTGGATCGCAAGGCGCAGGTCCAGCTCGTGCATGACCAAGAAGGCCAGGTCCTGGAGGATGCCGGCTTGCACGACGTCGAATGCCCGCGGATGCCTGTCCGCGATGCACAGCGTCCCGATGTTGTAGCCGTCCGTCGTGGTGAGCGGCGCGGCGGCGTAGAAGCGCAGCCCGTGCGCGCCGGTGACTAGCGGATTGGCGCGCGTTCTGGGGTCGGTGCGGGCGTCGGTGACGATCCACGGCAGGTACTGCAAGATGGCCGAAGCGCACAGACCGGCATCGCGCCCCACCTGCGGCAGTTCGAGGCCATGCCGGGACTTGAACCAGATGCGGTCGGAATCGACGATGCTGATCAGCGCGATCGGCGCCTGAAACAGGCGCGCGGCAAGCGCCGTCACCCGATCCAATACGGCGTCCGGCGGCGTGTCGAGAATGCCGTAGCGCTTGACCGCGTTCAGGCGTCCGGCCTCGCTGTGGCAGGTGATCTCGCCTTCGTGCCGATCGCCGGCAAAAAGCGATACTCCGTTCTGCACCGTGTTCATGCTCGCCTCCTTCAGGCGAAGGGGACACTCGCGTGGGCGCCGGATCGGCGCCGCTTGTTGCCTGCACGCCGCGTGACCGCCGCCAAGTTGAACGGCCTTCGCCTTTGGACAGGGTATTTTCGGCAGTACCGCGGCGCAATCGGGTAACCCCCAGAGATGGTGTCAGTGCTTCCCCACCGATTTGTAGTGAAAACACGTCAGGCCGAAACCGGCTCGCGAACGGTGAAGGGAGCGTCGCGCCCGCTGTCCGGTTCCTTCCATTACGGATTGAAATCGTCCTCGGTTAAAGATTGCAACCCATGTCGCGTCGGGCGGCGCGCTTCGCACAGCGTCAGGCATCGATCGAAGCGACGGCGCGCCGTGCGCCGGAACCCCCGGAGCGCGGTATAGGTCGAATGGACTTCGAATCCTCGGCGCAAAAGCCAAGGGTTTGGCTCGGAGGCGGGGGCGGTGCGCGGAGGAGTCCGTGAAAGTTGCGCGCCGGCAGTGGATACGAGGGCTGAAGAAATCCGGGGTTGTTCGATCGCCGCCTGCTCCGGTCGCGCCGGCTGCAGGGCTGCCGGCACGATCGCTGTCGCGGGAATTGACGAGAAAGGGAGCGCAGGACGGAAAGCGCCTGCTGCGCTCGACGAGGCGGCGACGGGAAACATACCACCGTCAAACTCATGGGAGGTTGAGATGAAGCCAAGTGCTCGCACCAAGAAGGAGGGGGGAACCCGGTTCCCGCGCGCAACGCTTTCCGGTTCGATGCTGGTATCGATCGGCTTGATCGGCCTGGCCGGGTGCACGACCACCATCCCGACCGGGATGGGAGGCGTCGAGTGGACGCCGACGCAAGGCACGTTGAGGGCGCCGCTGCAGGAAGGGATTCACGTCGTGTCCCCGTTCGCCGAGGTCTACAAGGTCGACTTGCGTGAACAGCAGCGCCTGGAAGAACTCGAAGTTCTGGCGAACAACGGGCTCACCGTCACGCTCAGCACCTCCGTGCTGTTCCAGCCGATTCCGAGCGAGCTGTACCAGTTGAAGACCCAGGTGGAAACCGACTACTACAACGTGCTGATCTCCCCCGCGTTGCGGAGCTCGGCGCGGAAAGTGGTCGGGCGATACAGTCCGGAAGAGGTCTACTCGACCAAGCGCGAGGAAGTGGAGCGCGAGATCTTCGCCGAAGTGACCAGGAAGAACGAGGGCAAGCCGGTCCGCATCAACAGCATTCTCATCCGTCAGGTGCGGCTGCCCGCGATGGTTCAAACCGCCATCGAACGCAAGCTCGAACAGGAGCAGAAGGCGCTCGAAATGGATTTCGTGCTGGAGCGCGAGAGGAAGGAGGCGGAGCGCAAGAGGATCGAGGCGGCGGGAATCGCCGACTACCAGCAGATCATCAGCAAGGGATTGAGCAACATGCTGCTGGAATGGAAGGGGATCGACGCCACCGAAAAATTGGCCTCCTCGCCCAACAGCAAGGTCATCGTGATCGGGGCGGGAAAGGGCGGATTGCCGGTGATCCTGAATCCCGAGAGCGAACAGTCTTCCGCGGGCGCCCCGTCGTCCCGGAGCCCCCAGTCGCCCCAGGACGCCCAGTCGAAAGAACCGTCATCGCATTGAGGACGGAGCCTCTTCGTCATGACGACCGAAACGCCGATCGGCGCGGCGTGGGCCCTGATCGTCGGGCTTGGCCTGCTCTCTGCAGGGTGCGCAACATCGAGCGGCCCGGCGACCGCTTCGCCGACCGTGACGGTTCTCGACAATGTCGGCGGCGGGTCCCAAGCGTCCGTGGTGCGGGTAGACAACGGCGCGGTCCGGATCGAAGCGGCGAGCCGGGCCGGAGACTGCGTATTGCGCGAGTTTCTGGCGAAACCCGGCGAGCAGTCCTCGGCCTCCCAATCCGGCATCCGCAGCGTGCCCGTGGAGGAGTTCCAAGGGGACCGGGCGATCGTGCATTTTCGCCCTGCCGAGCCGACGACCATCGTCGCGTCGTATGTGCACACCGTGCTGGTCGAATCGGGAAACCAGACTGAACCCGAAAACGAAGCCGACGCGACGGGCTCCGGCGAGGTGCAGGCAGGGCGTGTATTGTTGAACGGCTACCGGTTCGACCACTACGATTTTTCGCATGAAGTGACCGGTCCCGGGGGTGCGTCGGCCAGCGTCAAGGAGGCGCCCCGCCCCGGAAGCCAGCAGGCATTTCTGCGCATTCGCTGGTCCTACGATCCGTATTCGAGGGTTACTTTTTCCTGGAAGATCTACGCCACGGGTCCCTGCAACGCCTCGCCTTGAGCGGCGATGGCCGTACTCGATCGGGGCGAATCGAAGGCATGAAACTGTCTTATTCTCTGCGAACTCACCATGGAAGGCGGAGCGATTCGAATATTATGTAATTCCTGGACTCGGGACTTTCTTAATCCAGGAAGAACACATCGAGGTAATTGCTGTGCGACGCCGACGCAGTGCCCGCCGTCGACGCAGGAATTTCATTGGTGACCACCGCCTTGACGTCGGCGAACGCATGGGGCGCGTTCACCAGTAAGAAACCCAAAACCGCGAGCGCGAACATCAGCTTCCTATTCATGTGCGTTCCTCCTTTTGAGTGATGGAAACTCAAAGGCATGGGTGCGGTTCGGAACTCTCAACTTGTGCGGAATGTCCTGCACATGATCCTTCCCGGTCAGCGGGCCAATCGCGAGAATGGTCCCGAGATCTCGATGTTGCTCTCAAGGCGCTCAACCGCACGTATGAAGCGTTCAGAAGGAGCTGCTGCCGATGGACGAGACGCCGCGCGCCCGGGCGCGGGAACACCAGGCCCGGCGCAACGACGCTCCGCTGGAAATCGCCAAGCTCGAAGACAGAAAGCTTCAATCGCGGTTGGACGAGATCCGCCTCGACGGCAATACCCTCACATTAGGCGGCGGCTATGGCAGACTCGGGGACGCATTCGCGGCGCTGGAAAAAAATAAGGCTGGGCGAAGGACCCAGCCTCGCAGGTGACTGGCGCCCCGAACACGAATCGAACGTGCGACCTGCCCCTTAGGAGGGGGCTGCTCTATCCACTGAGCTACCGGGGCGCGCCAAGGCGTATTCTACCGTGCGGCCCTTTGCACCAAGCCTTACCCGCGCACCCCGCGGCTTTTTCCTGCCGCACCAGAAATGTCTCTGAATTGGCACGGTTTCTGATAGTATGCGCACCGTCCCGTCGCGGCGCGGACGGAAGCCGCCGGCGCCGGGACATTGAGCGTTGCGCGCTCGCGCGACGCAGGAGTCGAATCGATGCAGTTTTCGGAATTGGGCCTGGCGGCGGAGTTGCTGCGGGCCATAGCGGACCAGGGGTACACCGAGCCCACGCCGGTCCAGAAAAAAGCAATCCCGCCGATCCTTCTCGGCCGCGACGTAATGGCGGCGGCCCAGACCGGCACCGGCAAGACGGCGAGCTTTACGCTGCCGATGTTGCAGCGGCTCGCCGGTCACGCCAGCACCAGCGTGTCGCCCGCGCGCCATCCGGTGCGCGCGCTCATCCTTGCTCCGACCCGCGAGCTGGCGGCGCAAGTCGAAGAGAGCGTGCGCATCTACGGCAAATATATTCCGCTCAGGTCGGCGTCGATCTACGGCGGCGTGCCGATCGATCCCCAGATCGCGCAACTGCGTCAGGGCGTCGAGATCCTGGTCGCCACCCCGGGACGGCTGCTGGACCACATCCAGAGCAAGTCGGTCATGTTCCACGCGGTGGAGTTTCTCGTCTTGGACGAGGCCGACCGCATGCTCGACATGGGCTTCCTGCCCGACATCAAGCGCATCCTGGCGATGCTGCCGCCGAAGCGGCAGAACCTGCTGTTCTCGGCGACCTATTCCGAGGAGATCCGGGCGCTGGCGAAACAGTTGCTGAAAGATCCCGTCAACGTCGAAGTCGCGCCGCGCAACGCGGTCACCGAAATGGTGACGCACACCGTCTACGGCACCGACGCCCACTCCAAGCGCGACGTGCTCACCGGCCTCGTCCGCGCGCGCGGCATGCGCCAGGTGCTGGTGTTCTGCAATACCAAGATCGGCGCCAACCGGCTCGCCTACAAGCTGCAGAAGGACGGCGTGGCCGCCGCCGCGATTCACAGCGACCGCACCCAGACGGAGCGCATGCAGGCGCTCGCCGATTTCAAGGATGGCAAGGTGCACATCCTGGTCGCCACCGACATCGCGGCGCGCGGGCTCGACATCGAGGAACTTCCGTTCGTGGTGAATTTCGACCTGCCCGCGAATCCCGAGGATTACGTGCATCGCATCGGCCGGACCGGGCGCGCCGGGAGCAGCGGCGAAGCGATTTCCCTGGTCACGCCCGAGGACCGGGAGCTGCTGGCTGCAATCGAAAAGCTCACCAAGCTCGAGCTTCCGGTGCAGAAGCCGCCGGCATTCGGCCGCGCGCCGGACAAACGGAAGGCGGCTGCCGTCGATCCGCTGTTCTCCCGTCCCTACGAGGCGCCGGCTTCGCCCGCGCCCGTTCCCTCGCAACAGAAGAAGAAGCCTCAAGTCGCGGCGTTGTTCCTGCCGCCGGTACCGGCCAAACAGGACGCCTGAGTGACCGTCTTACAGCCGAATCCGGAGGCGCAGACAGTCCCGCCTGCGGAGCGGCTGACGCGGATCCTCGGCGGCCCGGAGGAGGTCATTCCGCTGACCGAGGCGGCACTGCTGGTCGCCTCGCACCGGTATCCGGATCTCGACGTCCAGAGCTGCCTCGAGCGCATCGACGCGATCGGCGTCGGACTGCGCAGCCAGGTGGACCCGGACGCCGCTCCGACGCGGCGCATCCTGGCGCTCAACCAGTACCTGTTCGGCGAGCTGGGCTTCGGGCCGAACACCGACGATTACTACGATCCGCGCAACAGCTTCCTCAACGACGTGCTCGAGCGCCGGCTGGGCATTCCGATCACCTTGTCGCTGCTGTACATGGAGGTCGGCAACCGCATCGACCTGCCGCTGCAGGGGGTGTGCTTTCCGGGGCATTTCCTGGTCAAGTGCAGGCTCGCCGAAGGCATGGTGGTGCTCGACCCGTACGCGGGCGGCATTTCGCTCGGCATTCCCGACCTGCAGCGGCGGTTGCGAGAGGTGCGCGGGGGCGAGGTTTCGCGCGCCATCATCGCCGCGATGCTGGTTGCCGCCACCAAGAAGAACATCCTGCTGCGCATGCTGCGCAACCTCAAGGCGATCTACCTGCGCCGCCAGGAGGCGGACAACGCGCTGCACATCATGCAATGGATCGTGGCCGCCGCCCCCACCGAGGCGGCCGAGATCAGGGACCGCGGCATGCTGTACCAGGAGCTGGACTGCTTCCGCGCCGCCATATCCGACTTCGAGCGCTATCTCGAGCTTGCGCCGGATTGCGCGGACGCGGACGACGTTCGCCGGCGGATGATCGACCTGCAGCGCAACGCCGCGCGGCTCAACTGAAGACCCGTGATTCGTAATTGGTAATTGGTGATTGGTAAGAGCAGGACTGAGGACGAAGGACTCGGGCCTGAGTAACACCGAAAAGAAAACAAAAACCACGCATCTCTATCTTTGGGTCCCCGGACTCGAGTCCTCAGTCCTGAGTCCTGCCTTTTCACCAGTCACCAGTCACAGTCTTCCATTCATGACAAGAACAACATCGACCCGCCGTGCCGCGTTTCGTTCCTCGCCGTACTTCCTGCTCGTCCTGACCACCCTGATGTGGGCGGGGAACTGGGTGCTTGGGCGCGCCATGCGACATGAGATTCCTCCCGTGGCGATGGGATTCTGGCGCTGGGCGCTCGCCGCGGCGCTCCTGTTGCCGGTGACGCTGCCCGAGCTGTGGGAGAAGCGGGCGATCGTGAAGAGACATCTCTTCGTGCTGGCCTCGCTCGGCGCGCTCGGGGCGTGCGCGTTCAACACCATGTGCTACATCGCGCTGCAGTACACCGCGGCGACCAATGGCGTGCTGTTCAATTCCATGATCCCGGCGCTGATCATCCTGCTGTCGTGGCTCGTCTTCCGCGAGCGACTGACCGGACGGCAGGTGGCGGGCGTGCTGCTTTCCTTCACTGGCGTCGCTGCGATCCTGGCGCGCGGCGATCCGGCAGTACTCGCCGGACTGCGTTTCAACCGCGGTGACCTGCTGCTGATGGCGGCCATGTTCCTGTGGGCGCTCTATACGATCGTGCTGCGCTGGCGTCCGCCGGAGCTGTCGGCGAGCGCCCTGCTCGCGGCGATGCTGCTGGTAAGCCTGCCCCTGCTGCTGCCGTTCTATCTGTGGGAGCTGGATGTGCGCGGCGGTTTCGCGGTGACGCCGCGAACCGTGGGCACGCTTCTGTACTACGCCACGCTGCCTTCGATCATTGCCTATCGGCTATGGAACCGCGGCGTGGCAGAGGTGGGCGCGAACCGCGCCGGACTGTTCGTGCACCTGATGCCAGTGTGGGGGGCGACGCTGTCGTGGATTTTTCTCGGCGAAGGTCTGTACGACTATCACTTCGCGGGCGCGGCGCTGATTTTCGGGGGAATATGGCTCACGACACGCGTGCAACGCGCGTCGTGAGCCCGTGACTGGTGATTGGTAATTGGTGATTGGCAAGAGCAGGACTGAGGACGAAGGACTCGGGACTGAGTAAGACCGATAAGAAAACAAAAAATCAGGCGTGTCTTTCTTGGGTACCTGGACTTGAGTCCTCAGTCCCGCGTCCTGCCTTTCACCAATCACCGATCCAGATTCTGGGCCGCCGCTCAGAATCTGATCGAAAGGCCGATCGAATGGACGCTCGAATCGAGCGGGCCGCCCTCCGGGGGGCGCAGCCCGACGCCGCCGGCAATGTCGCTGAAGCGCTCGGACTCCGCGTGCAGGAACCAGTCCTTCCGGAACTCGTAACTCAGGCCGATGCCGTAGCTGGTCCCGACTTCCTGCGGAAAAGCGCGATTGAACGGCCGATCCTGCATGCCGTTGGTTTGCAAGTACTGCAGGCCGAGCTTGCCGTATACGGAAAAGCCCTGAGGGAGCGTTGCCACGCCGGACAGGCTCCAGGCGGCGCCGGAGCACGATCTCGCCAGGTCTTTGCTCAGTGGGTCGTTGCGGCAGCCGCTCGAGGGCAGCGAGAGGTTGGTCTGCGTGCCTTCGACCGCGAAGAGGTCGGTAAAGCGGTAGCTGCCGACCCGCTTGTCGACGAGCAGATCTTCGCCCCAGCCCTTCAAAGGGCTCAGGCCGAAACTTCCGGCCGCTCCTTCGAATACCTGGATCGGGTAGGGCGACCCGCGCGCGCCGCCGGTCCGGCTGTCGGGCGAATCGCCGTCATGCGCAACCGCCGTCGCGCATGCCACCATGCCGGCAAAGCCGAGCAGGAACGGCAGCGGACGGAACCTCGCGATCATAATGAACGCACCTCCCGATTCCATTGTAGTCGCTTCCGCGGCCTTTGCACGACGGCCCGGAAAGGGCCGTGATTCGTGATTGGTAATTGGTGATTGGCAAGAGCAGGACTGAGGACGAAGGACTCGGGCCCGAGTAAGACAGAAAAGAAATCAAAAACCACGCATCTCTTCTTTGGGTCCCTGGACTTGAGTCCTCAGTCCTGAGTCCTGCCTTTTCACCAGTCACTGCTTCTCCGGAGCAGGCGCCGGCTCCGGCGGCGGTATTGGTGTGGGCTGCGGAGCCGGGCCCGTTTCTGCCGGCGGGGCTGGTGCGGCAGGAGGAGCCGGCGCCGCCGGCGCGGGAGATTCGTTGTCGCGCAGGTCTTCCTCTTCCAGCTCGCGCAGCGACTTCTGTTTCGTTCCGGCAGGGGTGAGTACGCCGGAGTCGACTTTGCCGTCGTGGATCAGATAATCGCGGCGCTGCAGATAGGTGTCGCGCAGGAAGCTGTACGGGTCGATCGCCGCCTGCTCCAGGAATTTTTCCGCTTCGAGTAGATTCGCGCGCGTGTCGACGAAGCGCACGCCGTACAGCGTCCATTGAACGTAGGTATCGTCGACCCCCCAGTACACGGGATCGACCCACAGGTCCACGCCCACCAGTCCGACGGTGTCGCGCACATCGCTCGGCCCGAGGATGGGCAGGACGAGATACGGTCCGCTCTTCACGCCCCAGTAGCCCAGCGTCTGGCCGAAGTCCTCGTTGTTGCGCGGGACCTTGAGCTCCGTCGCGACGTCGATGAGGCCGCCGAGGCCGAATACCGTGTTGGTGGCCAAGCGCATGATGTCGACCGCCGTCTTGCCGCCCTTGAGCTGGAACGCATCGTTCAGCGCCGTGCCGACTGTGCCGAGATTGTTGAAGAAATTGGTAACGCCGTGCCGCACCAGCTCCGGCACCGCCTTGACGTAGCCCTGGGCCACCGGCTTCACCACCGCCTTGTCCACCGCCGTGTTGAACGCGTAGATCTTCCGGTTCATCGGCTCGAAGGGATCGCGTTTGTCGGGCCCCAGTGCGCAGCCCGAAACAAGCGCCGCGACGAAGGAGGCGGTGCAGAAGCGTATGACTGCGACCGGCATTTGTTTTCTTTGTACGGAGAGCGGCCGGATTATAGGGCAAAAGAAATCCGTGTCGCCGGTTTGCAAAGCGCGGACGCCTCCTTCACCATACGCGCCTTCGTTTTGCGGTATCCGAAAAACTGCACAGGAGGAACCGGGCATGGAACTTGGCATCAAGGGCAGGACCGCGCTGGTATGCGCCGCGAGCAAGGGGCTGGGCAGGGGTTGCGCCTTTGCGCTGGCGCGCGAAGGCGTCAACCTGACCATCGTGGCCCGCGGCCGCGATGCGCTGGAAGCAACCGCCGACGAAATTCGCAAGGCGACCGGAGTCAAGGTGACTGCGGTCGCGACCGACATTGTCACGGCGGAGGGTCGCAAGGCCGCGCTCGCTGCGTGTCCGAACCCCGACATCCTGGTCAACAACGCCGGCGGACCGCCTGCGGGCGATTTCCGCCAATTCACGCGGGAGGACTGGATCAAGGCCGTCGATGCCAACATGCTCACGCCGATCGAGCTGATCAAGGCGACGGTCGATGGCATGATCGCGCGCAAATTCGGGCGCATCGTCAACATCACTTCCAGCGCCGTAAAGGCCCCGATCGATATCCTCGCGCTCTCCAACGGCGCGCGTTCCGGGTTGACCGGCTTCATCGCCGGCATCGCCCGCAAGACCGTCGCCCACAACGTGACCATCAACAACCTGCTGCCGGGACAATTCGACACCGAAACGCTCGCCAAGCGCAGCAAGGCGGCGGCCGAGATGCAGGGCAAGAGCTTCGAAGAGGTCCACGACGCGCGCCGCAAAGCGATTCCCGCCGGCCGCTTCGGCACGCCGGAAGAATTCGGCGCGGCCTGCGCTTTCCTATGCTCCGCCCACGCCGGTTATGTCACGGGGCTGAACTTCCTGATCGATGGCGGAGCGTATCCCGGCACGTTCTGAAAAACCGTGACTGGTGATCACTAATCACCGTTCACCAGTCACCTATTTTGGGGGGCCTATAATTCCCCCTCCCTCTCAGCCCGTATCTGGAGGCACCCATGAACGCTCCCCTCGACGCGAACTTCGCGCTACAGCTCAAGGACAAGAAGCTTTTCCGCCAGCAGGGCTACGTGAACGGCGCCTGGGTCGATGCAGACTCCAAGGCGACGGTGAACGTGACCAACCCGGCGGACGGCTCGGTGATCGGCACCATCCCGAAGATGGGAGCGGCGGAAACCCGCCGCGCCGTCGAGGCGGCCAGCGCGGCGCTGCCGGCGTGGCGCGCCAGGCTCGCCAAGGAGCGCGCCGCATGCCTGCGCAAATGGTTCGAGCTGATGATGGCCAACCAGGACGACCTGGCGCTGCTCATGACCACGGAGCAGGGCAAGCCGCTTGCCGAGGCGAAAGGCGAGATCGCCTACGCCGCCTCCTTCATCGAATGGTTCGCGGAGGAGGCGAAGCGCGTCTACGGCGACGTCATCCCGCAGCACCAGGCCGACAAGCGGCTGGTGGTGATCAAGCAGCCGGTCGGCGTCTGCGGCCTGATCACGCCCTGGAATTTCCCGGCGGCGATGATCACCCGCAAGGCGGCGCCCGCGCTCGCCGCCGGCTGCACCGTCGTGATCAAGCCGGCGACCCAGACCCCGTATTCCGCCTTCGCACTGGCCGAACTCGCCGAGCGCGCAGGCGTACCCAAGGGCGTGATCAACATCGTGACCGGCCCGGCAAAGGAAATCGGCGCCGAGCTTACCTCCAACCCGACGGTGCGCAAGCTGAGCTTTACCGGCTCCACCGAGGTGGGGCGGGTGCTGATGGCGCAGAGCGCGCAGACCATCAAGAAGATCTCGCTCGAGCTGGGCGGCAATGCGCCGTTCCTGGTGTTCGACGACGCGGATCTGGACGCCGCGGTCGAGGGCGCGATGGCTTCCAAGTACCGCAACGCCGGGCAGACCTGCGTCTGCGCCAACCGCATCCTGGTGCAGGACGGGGTCTACGACGCCTTTGCCGCCAAGCTCGCCGAAAAGGTGAAGGCCCTCAAGGTGGGTCGCGGCACCGAGGCTGGCGTGCACATCGGCCCGCTGATCGACGCAAACGCGGTGGCCAAGGTCGAGGAGCACATCGGCGACGCGGTGGCGAAAGGCGCGAAGGTGCTGGTGGGCGGGAAGAAGCACGCGCTCGGCGGGCTATTCTTCGAGCCGACAGTGCTGACCGGCGTGAACACTTCGATGAAGGTCACCAAGGAAGAAACCTTCGGCCCGGTCGCGCCGCTGTTCCGCTTCCGCAGCGACGAGGAGGGCATCGCGATGGCCAACGACTCCGAGTTCGGATTGGCGGCGTACTTCTACGCTCGCGACATCCGGCGCGTCTGGCGGGTGGGCGAGGGCATCGAGTCCGGCATGGTCGGCGTGAACACCGGGCTGATCTCCAACGAGGTCGCCCCCTTCGGCGGCGTCAAGCAGTCCGGCATCGGCCGCGAGGGCTCCAAGTACGGCATCGAGGAGTTCCTCGAGGTGAAGTACCTGTGCATGGGCGGCATCTGACGGCCGCTCGCGCTGTGGCCGAGGACCGAGGACGAAGGATTCAGAACTCAGGACTTGAGAGCTGAGCACCGCGCACCGAGTCCTTCGTCCGTCGTCCTCCGTTCCGAGCCCAAGCCGTGCCATTTGTCCAATCCCCGCCGGAGCTGCGTAACCAGTACACCGACGACCGCGTCCTGCGCGGCTACCTGGCGCATGCGCTGCCGGCGGACGTGCGCAAGGCGATCGAGCCGGAGCTGGTGCAACTGGGGGAGCTGGCGGGCGGGGAGCTGTATCGCTTCCAGCTCGCCGACCGGCTCAACGAACCGCGCCATACGCCCTGGGATGCCTGGGGCAACCGCATCGACGTCGTCGAAGTTTCCCCGCTGTGGCGGGAGGCGGAGCGGCTCGCCGCCGAGCGCGGGCTGATCGCCGCCGCCTACGAGCGCAGCCACGGCCGCCATTCCCGGATCCACCAGTTCGCGCTCGTCTACCTGTTCACGCCCGCCACCGACCTCTACTCCTGCCCGCTGGCGATGACCGACGGCGCGGCGAAGGCGCTGACGCTCTCCGGCAACCGGACGCTGACCGAGCGCGCGCTGCCGCATCTGCTGAGCCGCGACCCCGGCGCCTTCTGGACCAGCGGGCAGTGGATGACCGAGTCCACCGGCGGCTCCGACGTCGGGCTGTCCGAGACCGTGGCGCGGCGGACGGACGGGATCTGGCGGCTGCACGGACGAAAGTGGTTCACCTCGGCGGTGACGTCCCAGATGGCGCTCACGCTCGCCAGGCCGGAGGGCAATCCGCCCGGCGGCAAGGGGCTCGCGCTGTTCTATCTCGAGACGCGCGGCGCGGACGGGCGGCTCAACGGCATCGTCGTGCACCGGTTGAAGGACAAGCTGGGCACCCGCAAGGTCCCCACCGCGGAGCTGACGCTCGACGGCGCGATCGCGGAGCCGGTGGCCGGGCTCGCCGAGGGCGTACGCGCCATTGCGCCGATGCTCAATATCACCCGCACCTGGAACGCGGTGAGCGCGGTGTCCTATATGCGCCGGGGACTCGCGCTCGGCCGCGACTACGCGCGACGGCGGGTCGCGTTCGGCGCCAGCCTCGCCGACAAGGCGCTGCACCTGGACACGCTGGCCGGACTGCAGGCGGAATTCGAGGCGGCCTTCCATCTGGCATTTACCGTGGTGGAGCTGCTCGGCAGGGAAGAAGCGGGGGAGGCGGACGAGGCGCAGCGCGAGCTGCTGCGGCTGCTCACGCCGGTGGCGAAGCTGACGACCGGCAGGCAGTCGGTGGCGGTGCTCTCCGAGGTGATCGAATCCTTCGGCGGCGCCGGCTACGTGGAAGACACCGGCATACCGCTGCTGCTGCGCGACGCCCAGGTGTTCCCGATCTGGGAAGGCACCACCAACGTGCTTTCCCTCGACGCGCTGCGGGCGGTGGCGTCGGGCCGGGCGCTCGCCGCGCTCGAAGTCGAAGCCGCCACGCTGGCTTCCGCCGTCCGCGAGCCGCGGCTCGCCGGCTGCGCCGGCGCCGCGCGCGCGGCGCTCGCCGCCGCCGGCCGCTGGCTCGGCGCCGCCCGCGACGACGCGCTCGAGGCCGGCGCCCGGCGCTTCGCGCTCACTCTGGGGCGCGGCTTCAGCCTGCTGCTGCTCGCGCGCCAGGCGCAATGGGCGCTCGATCACGGCGGCGACCGGCGCCCGCTCGCCGCCGCGCTCGCCTTTGCCGCGCGCGGGGTGGATCTGCTCGCGGCGGAGCCGGACCTTGCGCTGACTCGCGTGCTGGCGACCGACGACGAGTCGTGAGCCCGGCCGGGCGCGCGCGAGCGCAAAAAAATCTCGACAAATTCCCAAAAACCACTTGAAAATCTTGCTGCACAACGTATAGTGCAGCGCAAGTTTTTGGCCGGCGAGTGAGCAGACGTCTCCGTCCGGCCGCTGGGTCGCTGAACCCACGGCGGCGAGCGAAATCCGACCTTGAGAAAGTCGGGCTGGCACGAGAGGCAGTTCAGCGGGAATCGGTTGGTTTGGGTACGCGTCCTCGACGCAACGCGAGGCTCCGGTGAGGAGCACCGCATTACGGAGGGAGGAAAGTGAGATGCGTAATCTCAAGCTGAAGCAGGTTCTTCCGGTCGATAAGGCGGAGACGCTTCAGAAGGTCAAGGAGACCCCGGGTCTCCATGTCATGGGCGATCTGTACGACTGCGGGTGCGAAGATCGCTTCCTGGTCGATTCCGAACTGCTGACGAAGCACTGCCTCGGGCTGGTCGAGGCGGCGGGCTTGTCCGCAGTCGGGCACTACTTCCACCAGTTCGGCGGCTGCGGCGGCGTCACGGGCATGATCGTGCTCGCCGAGTCGCACATGTCGATCCACACCTGGCCCGAGAAGCGCTACGTCACCGTCGACGTGTACGTCTGCAGCTATACGCAGGACAACCGTCCCAAGGCGCGCAAGCTGTACCGGTCACTGCTCGGCACCTTCAAGCCTGCGCACGAGGCCGTGCACTCGGTCGAGCGGCTGTAGGGATGCGGGGCATGGCCGGGAAGGGCGCCGACCTCTACCTCATCGAGCAGCTCAACGAAGGCTTCGGCTTCTGGGTCCGGGCCTCGCGCAGCATTGCACACGTCAAGTCGCCGTTCCAGGACATCGAAGTGCTCGACACGGTCAAGTTCGGCCGCGCGCTGCGCATCGACGACTACTTCATGACCTCCGACGGGGACGAGTTCTTCTACCACGAGAACATGATCCACCCCGGCGGCGTGGCGCATCCCGAGCCCGCGCGCGCGCTCATCATCGGCGGCGGCGACGGCGGCGCGGCGGAGGAGTACCTCAAGTACAAGTCCATGCGCGAGGTCGTCATGGCCGAGATCGACCGGGTCGTGGTCGATTTCTGCCGGCAGCATCTGCCGCAGGTGCATCGCGGCGCCTTCGACGATCCGCGGCTGCAGGTGCTGATCACGGACGGCAAGGCGTATGTCGAGAATTGCCGCGACCGGTTCGACCTCATGATGCTCGATCTCACCGACCCGTTCGGCCCGGCCGAGGCGCTGTACCGGGTCGAGTTCCTGCGCGAGTGCCGCCGCATCCTCGGGCCGAAAGGCGTGTTCTCGATGCACCTCGGCTCGCCGGTGACCCGCCCCAACGTCTATCACCGCGTAATCAGCTCGCTGCGCGAGGCGTTCCGCATCGTGCGGCCGTACCTGGTGTACGTCCCGCTATACGGCACCTGGTGGGGAATGGCGGCGGCCTCCGACGAGACCGATCCGCTTGCGCTGACCGAGGAGGAAGTCGAGCGCCGCATCCGGGAGCGCGGGCTGAAAGACCTCCGGTACTACAACGGCGCCACCCACCGCGGCGTGTTCGCGCTGCCCAACTTCGTGCGCGAGATCCTCGCCCGGCCCGCGAAGCCGATCAGCGCCGCCACCCCGCTCGACGAGGACAGCATCGACCCGAGCCATCATCTTCATCTGAAGATGACGGCAGCAAAACGGTAATTGGTGACTGGTGATTGGGCGAATCTCAGCGTTCGTTGGACGATATTTTGACGTCAACGTGACGGTGTATCAGCGTTCGTTGGACGGTCATAGCTCACCTTGGAAGGGCTTGTCGAGTCGATGGTAGGGAATAGTGACCAGCAAGGGCTGCTCGGT
>DASRFY010000090.1:0-16155 GCA_035651315.1 Burkholderiales bacterium | reverse complement strand
AGGCAGGGGCGCACCGAAGAGCGGCGGCGCTCGGCATCCCAGATCGCCATCGTGCATGGATTCGAGGCGATCGTCGCCATGCTCTCGACGGAGGGCGCGCCGGATGGCGAGGCCGGCGGCGGGGACCTCTGGACGATCGAGAACGAGAGTGAAAGCGGTTACGGCGCCATCGTGCCGCCCGGCAAAGGGGAGTGGGCAAAGGTCGGAACCTTGCTCGGCGTGAAGGCGGCTGGCAGCAAGCTGTGGGCAGCCGGCATCGTGCGGCGCATCGCGGTAAAGAGCGAAGACTACCGCTACATCGGCATCCAACTGCTGGCACGGGGCGCCAAGCTGGTCACCTTTCGCCCCGCGGGCAGCGGCGGGCCGCCGCAGATTGCGGTGTTACTGCCGTCCCATCTGAGCGATAGCCTGAGCCACGGCGAAATGAGCCTGCTGCTGCGCGGCGGCAGCTTTTCGCCGCAGGTCGAAATCGAAATGCATGCTTTCGGTCACACCTATCTGTTAGAGCCGCGCATGATGGCCGAGGGCGGCCAGGAGTTCGACCTGGCTTATTATCGGGTGCTGCAGCGGGCGGGCTGACGACTTGAGCGGGCGGGAGGCACGGGAAAATCCGGGACGCGTCGCGTGCCGGAGCGGACTTTGCACCGGCCCGCGGCCATCACTCTTCACAGCAATGTCTTTCCCAGCCAGTCGCCGATGTCCTCGAGTTCCTCCTCGCATACCGCGTGCGGCATGTCGTACTCCCGCCACTGCACCGTGTAGCCCAGTTCCTCCAGCTGCTGCTTCGATTGCCGCGCAAGCGCGGGCGGAACGATGCCGTCTTCGCGGCCGTGCGCCATGTAGATCGGCGTGAGATCGTTCGCCGCCTCGCGCTCGCCGGCGAGCTTGTGCGCGAGCGGAAGATAGGCGGACAGGATCAGCAGGCCGGCGAGCTTCTTCTTCTGCCGCAGCCCGGTCTGCAACGCGATCGCCCCGCCCTGCGAAAAACCCGCCAGCACCATGCGGGAGGTGGGAATGCCGCGCCCACTCTCGCGCGCGATCAGCGCCTCGATCGCCTTTTGCGAAGAGCGGATGCCGTGCTCGTCTTCTCCGCTCGAGAGCTCCGCGCCGGTTATGTCGTACCAGCCGCGCATCACGAAACCGCCGTTGATGGTGATCGGGCGCAACGGGGCGTGCGGAAAGACGAAGCGGATGCCGAGCGGCGGAAGCGCAAGCGCATCGACGATCGGCACGAAATCGTTGCCGTCCGCGCCGAGCCCGTGCAGCCAGATCACCGCATGGCTCGGCTTGGGACGGGTTTCGATTTCGACCGCAGGCAGGTATTCGCTCATGTCAGGGAATCGTTCACCACGGCGACGCAGAGGCCCAGAGAACATTGGAAACAGGGCGAGCCATCAAGACACCATGAAAACCGGAAAAGGCCGGATTGAAATCGAGCTATTCGATGGGTGTCATGTCTTTGCAACCAAGTTCCCGTTTTGATTCATGCCTCGATGTCTCCGTGGCGGGGTTGTCAAGTGGTTTTCCGGCGGATCGCGGACTTGGGCCGGAAAGCCTTGCAGACTTCCTGCCGCGTCTCCACGTAGGGACCGCCAATCAGGTCCAGGCAATAAGGCACTGCGGCAAAGATGCCGTTGACGAGCTGTCTGCCTTCGTCGTCCTTCACCCCCTCGAGGGTTTCGCGGATCGATTTCGGTTGGCCGGGCAGATTGATGATCAGGCTGCTGCCGCGAATCACCCCCACCTGCCGCGACAGGATCGCGGTAGGCACGAAGTGCAGGCTGATCTGGCGCATCTGCTCGCCGAAGCCGGGCATCACCCTGTCCGCCACCGCGACCGTCGCCTCCGGGGTGACGTCCCGGCGCGCCGGACCGGTTCCCCCGGTGGTGAGGATCAGATGGCAGGCTTCGCGGTCGGCTAGTTCCTTCAGGGTCGTCTCGATCTGCGCCCGCTCGTCCGGAATCAGGCGCGAGACGAATCTCATCGGATTGATGACGGCTCGGGAGAGCCAGTCCTTGAGGGCGGGAAGCCCTTCGTCCTGGTATACGCCCTGCGAGGCGCGGTCGCTGATCGACACCAGGCCGACCACCAGTTGTTCGGTGTTTGTTGTCATTTCTCTTCTTCTCCGTGCCTCCGCGTCTCTGCAGTCACAGCGGCGCGTCCTCGACCATCAGCTCGCGCAGCGCCTGAAACAGCGCCCGCGCGCTTTTCGGCGGCTTGCCCGATGCAGCTTCCTGCAGCGCGTTGCGGATGAGCGTGCGCAGCCGCTGCAGGTCCGCCGCCGGAAAGCGTTCCAGCAGCTCGCCCAGCGCAGCCTCGTCCTCGAGCAGACGGTCGCGCCAGCGCTCGGTCTGGTGCAGCCTCGCGGCTTGTCTCGCGGCGTCACTGCGCCAACCTTCGATCTGAGCCCGAATCCTCGGCGCGTCCGCGTCGCGCATCAGCCGGCCGATGTACTGCAGTTGTCTGCGACGCGCGCCCCACTTGACAATGCGCCTTGCCTCCAGCACCGCCTCGCGCAGCGACTCGGGCAGATCGAGGCCGGCCAACCGCTCCGCCGGCAGCCGGACCAGCGCCTCGCCGAGTTCCTGCAGCTCATGCATCTCGCGCTTGCGCTGCGTCTTGCTGATCTCCGTGTCCCGATCCATCGCCGCGGTTCCGAAAAAACGGATGGTATGATAGCCGACGTAGTGCGGCGTGGCGCCTATGCCACGCCGCTTTTTGATTTATGCGAGCATGGAAAAAAGATCCGCCGAAGGACTCGGCTATTCCCTCGACAGTCTCAAAGGCATCGTTCGCGACGCGCTGGATCATGCGCGCGCGCGCGGCGCGTCCGGAGCGGAGGCCGAAGCGAGCGAAGGCGTCGGGCAGAACGTCAGCGTGCGCAAGGGCGAGGTCGAGACGATCGAATACAACCGCGACAAGGGCCTGGGCGTGACGGTCTATCTCGGCAAGCAGCGCGGTCATGCGAGCACTTCCGACCTGTCGCCGCACGCGGTGCGCGAGACCGTCGACGCGGCGCTGTCGATCGCGCGCTTGACGGCGTCGGACGAATTTGCCGGCCTCGCGGAGCCGGAGCTGCTCGCGACCGAGTTCCCGGACCTCGACCTGTACCACCCCTGGCCGATCGCGGTCGAGGAGGCGATCTCGCTCGCCGCGAAGTGCGAGCAGGCAGCCCTGGATGCTGACCCGCGAATCACCAATTCCGAAGGCGCAACCGTTTCGGCGCAGGCGTCGCATTTCGTCTATGGCAACTCGAACGGCTTCCTTGCCGGCTATCCCAGCTCGCGCCACTCAGTGAGCTGCGCGGTGATCGCCGGACGCGACGACAACATGCAGCGCGACGACTGGTGGACGGTGGCGCGCGCCGCGGAAGACCTGGAGCCGGTGGTCGAGGTGGGCGCACGCGCCGGGCAGCGGGCCGCGCGACGAGTCGGCGCGCGCAAGATCGGAACGGTACAGGTGCCCGTGCTCTTCGAGTCGCCGGTATCCTCCAGTCTGCTCGGGCATTTCGCGGCGGCGATCAGCGGCGGCAGCCTGTATCGCAAGCAGTCCTTCCTGCTCGACAGTCTGGACAAGCAAGTCTTTCCCCGCTTCTTGCGCATCACCGACGATCCGACCCTGCGCCGCGGGCTCGCGAGCGCGGCGTTCGACGACGAGGGCGTGGTGACCCAACTGCGCGAGGTGGTGGCCGAAGGCGTGCTGCGCGGCTACTTTCTCGGCAGCTACTCCGCGCGCAAGCTGGGGATGAAGTCGACCGGTAATGCCGGTGGCAATCACAACCTGATCATGGACTCCACCGGCGAGGACTTCGCGGGGCTGCTGCGCAAGATGGGGCGCGGCCTGCTGGTGACCGATCTGCTCGGCCACGGCGTCAACATGGTCACCGGCGACTACTCACGCGGTGCGGCGGGGTTTTGGGTGGAGGGCGGCGCGATCGCTTACCCGGTGCACGAAGTGACGGTGGCCGGTAATCTGAGCGAGATGTTCCGCGCCATCGTCGCGGTCGGCACCGATGCGGTGGTGCGCGGTTCGCGCCGATGCGGCTCGATCCTGATCGAGCGGATGACGGTGGCGGGAGAGTGACGTGGCAACCGGCCTCGACGGGTTCGCTGCGGGCAGGTAGCACTAGCCGGCAGGAGCAGGCAGTCGGCGACGGAGGCAAAGAAATGCGCGACAGGACGGCTTTCATACGCATGGGCGGACGGCTGGTCGTCCTGCTCGTTGCGGCCCTGGTTGCCTGCGGCGAGTCGGTGCCGGCGCTGCCAAAGCTGGGGCCCGACGACGTGATCGTAGCCTTCGGCGACAGCCTTACCTACGGCACCGGCGCCGCAGCGGAGGAAAGCTATCCGGCAGTGCTCTCGACGCTGATCGGTCGCAAGGTGGTTCGCGAAGGCGTGCCCGGAGAGGTGACGGCGCAGGGATTGCAGCGCCTGCCGGACGTGCTGGAGGAAGACCGGCCCAAGCTGCTGCTGCTCTGTCTGGGGGGCAACGATATGCTGCACAAGATCGAGCCGAGTCAGATCGAGCACAACCTGCGAGCGATGGTGGAGCTGGCGCGCAGCCGCGGCGTGGCGGTGGTGTTGATCGGCGTGCCCAAGCCGCAGCTCTTCGGCGGCGGCAGCGCCGATTTCTACGAACGGGTGGCCAGGGATTACGGCCTGCCGCTGGAGAGCGGCATTCTGAAGGGTGTCCTGTTCGACAACCAGTTCAAGTCCGACCCGATCCATCCGAACGGGAAGGGCTATCGGAGGATGGCAGAGGCGGTGGCGGTTCTGCTGCGCAAGGCAGGAGCGGTGTAAAGGTAAAGGCGCGCGGAGGGCCGGTTCCGGGCGCGGAGGCAACGGAGGTGAGCATGAAGACGAAACGCCGCCGGGTCGCGCTGCTGGTCGCTGGGGCGGCGGTGCTCGCAGGATGTGCGCACGACGCCGGGCCGAAAGTGGAGCCGCTGCGGGTGTCGCTGGTGTCGATGGAGGCGACAGAGATGGGCGTGCTCGAGCAGCGCTACGCGCTGAAGATCCGGGTGCAGAACCCCCGGCCTCAGGACGTGCCGCTCGCCGGCGTGTCCTTCGATCTCGACGTCAACGGCAGCCGCTTCGCGAGAGGTACGGCGCGCATATCGACGGTCGTGCCGGCCTTCGGGGACGTCGTGATCGACGCGACCGCCATCAGCACGCTGCCCGACGTGATCTCCCGCGTGCAGGATCTGCAGAACACCGCAGGGGGGACGATCCGCTACCGCATGGCCGGCCGGCTCTACACTTCCGTCGAAGGCGCCTACGAACGATTCAATTACGGCGGCACGGTGCGCTTCGGCCCGTGATGTCCCGGTTCGAAACGAGTCCGTAAGTGGTCTCGCTTCCCGCGCCTTGAGTGCTGCTCTGGGTGCCT
Organism: Burkholderiales bacterium; assembly: GCA_035651315.1. Classification (GTDB taxonomy): domain Bacteria; phylum Pseudomonadota; class Gammaproteobacteria; order Burkholderiales; family Eutrophovitaceae; genus DASRFY01. The sequence goes on along the minus strand of DASRFY010000090.1, from coordinate 10,767 downwards.
GGGTGGTTCCCGGCCGGGCAGTATGCTCCGGCGGATGCCCGGACCGATGCGGCGAGGTCGGCGCGGACATGTACCAGCGCCGGGGATCCGGCGTGGCGATCGAAGCGACATCCAAGCCGCCGGGCAAGCGCGACCGCCCCCGCGTTGTCGCCGGAGATCTCGGCGTGTGCGCTTTGGAAGCCCGCTTTTGCCGCCACGGCCGCGAGCATGACCAGGAGGGCGGCGGCGACGCCGCGGCGCTGCCAGGCGTCGGTCACGACGACCGCAACCTCGCATTCACCGGCGCGCCCGCTCGCGACGTATTCCGCGATGCCCGCAGTGCGGCCGTCGTCCCTGTGCGCCCGGGCGATCAGCGAAACCCGGAAAGGAGGATCCGGATTCAGGATCCGATCGATCCACTCCAGCGGCGGAGTCGTTACGGCATGCATGAAGCGCAGGTATCGCGCCTGCGACGATAGTCCTCGAAAAAAATCTTCGATGCACGCTGCATCGCCAGGTCGAATCGGGCGAATGACGAACTCGTCGCAGCGGGCCGGCAGCAGTCTCGTGGCCACGGCGCGGCCGCTCACCGGCAAGCTGCCGTGCGTGCCGAAATGCGCTGGGCTCGTGCGGTCCATGCGGCGAGGCCGGCGAAGATGCTGCGCCATCGGCCGGGCGGCGAGCCTGCGGCGCCGGCTTCCGTGACGGTCAGCGCGGAGGGGCCGAGCGCGGTAATCACGGTGAGTCCCAACTCGCACACGATGAGCGAGTCGCCGGCCTCGAGAATGCGGTCCTTGATCTGCGATTCCTGTGTCACCCAAAGCGTCCCCGAATGGCAGACGATGCGCGCGCCGCGGCCGTCCCGAAAGGCGATCAGTCCGTCCCGGTTCAGTTTCATGCGCGTCTGGTGCAGGGCGATGTCCATGAAGACCTCCTTCGGCGTCGATTCCCTGTTATTCCCGGCAGTCATTGACAGAACAGATCTTCTGCGTCAGTTTTACTCTTCGCAAGCGACAATTCGGAATGGATCGCATGAGTGACAGGAATGGATAACCGAGCCCGGAAGCGGCCTTCCCTGGACTTGTTGCGCGGTTTCGAAGCGGCGGCGCGGCAGTTGAGCTTCACCCGCGCCGGGAAGGAGCTCTTCCTCACCCAATCCGCCGTCAGCCGCCAGATCAAGGCGCTGGAGGAGGCGCTGGGCGTGCCGCTTTTCGTGCGTCGCAACCGGAGGCTCGCGCTGACGGGGGCGGGCATGGAGCTGCACGCCGTGGTCGCATCCGCGCTGCGGCAAGTGGCCGATGCCCTGGCGAGAATTTCCGCGCCGCATGTAAATTCCTTGAACGTGACCGCCTCGGTAGCATTCAGCGCACTGTGGTTGGTGCCGCGGCTGCCGCGCTTTCGCAGCGAGCATCCGCAAATCGACGTGCGTCTTTCGGCGACCAACGCGTTGCTCGACCTGGAGCGCGATCGGATCGACGTCGCGGTGCGCTATTGCGCGCCCGAAGCGGCGCCGCCCGGCTCGGTCAAGTTGTTCAGCGGGGACGTGGTGCCGGTTTGCTCGCCGAAACTGCTGCGCGACCGGACCCGTCCGCTGAAGGCCCCGGCCGACCTTCGCTACCATGTGCTGCTGCATTACGACGACCCGGACCGGCCGATGCCCTGGCACGCGTGGTCGACCTGGCTGGAGGCGGCCGGAATTGCCGACCTCAAACCAGCGGGTTCATTGCACTTCAGCCACCTCGATCACGCGATCCGCGCGGCGGTGGATGGGCAGGGTGTGGCGCTGGGCATCCGGTCGGTGCTGCAGGACTTGTTCGACGCAAGACGCCTTACTATGCCCTTCGGCCAGGCGTCGCGCGCCAACCGCGGCTACTTCGCGATCGTCTCCCGCTCGGCGAGTGGCCGTCCGGAAGCCGCGCAGTTCGTGCACTGGCTGAAAACGCAGTTGGAGACGCCCGCAGCCGCGCTCGGCGCGACCCGCGCCGGCTTACCCGCCCGGCGCGGAACGCGGGCGAAAGCGCACGCACGCTGACGCTTTCGGCCGCAACCGCGGCGCAAGCGCCGTCATGCCGCGCGTCGGTCGGCTTCGAGCAGGTGATTGCGGCGCAGGATCTTCTTCTCGATCTCGACGATCAGGAACAGCGCGACGCCGAACCCCGCGACGCGCCACCATGCAGGCGCGTCCAGCGCCGCACTTCCGAACAGCCGCGATGGTGCAGGCAATCTCCACGGGCACCGCGCGCGATGTCTCCCACAGGAACAGGCCCAGCGATTCCGTCACCATGACCAGGGAGACGAGCAGGATGCGCCAGAGCAGGAATCCGGAGATCAGCGCCTCGCCCGGCTTGCGCGGCGCCCGGCGCATCAGGTCGGGCTCCGGGCTCTCGAATGCGAGCGACAGCGTGATCGCCGTCACCATTTCCTTCGCCGCTTCGGTACCTTTTCGAACGGGATCACGTCGCTGCGAGACAGCGCCTCGGTTTCGAAGACGGGGTCGAGCCCCGCCTTCATCGCAAGCGCGAGCAGTGCGCCTTCGGTCGGGTCGCCCTCGACCGTCCATTGATCGCCCTGCCGGCGCAGCTGCGAGTCGTTGCACAGCAGGCAGGCGCGGCCGATTTCGATCAGCTCCGGGTAGTCGTCGCACGGGGCGGCTGCCTCATGGAGCGAAAAGCCGCCATGCGGCGCGTAGCCGGCCCCGCCGACGGTGAAGACGCGCTCGGCGGATTTCTCGCTTTCCTCGGACTCGTCGGTGAGCGCGGCCTCCTGGATGCGCAGGCTGCGCGCTTCGATCAGGCGCAGATCCGCCGGCACCTTGTCCCCGGATTGCAGCAGTGCGATGTCGCCGGGAACGAGTTCCTCGGCGGGTATCTCGCACCTGAGTCCGCCGCGCGCCACCCGCGCGCGGCGAGAGCATGCCGCGAATCGCGTTCAGCGCCTTTTCCGCCTTGCCTTCCTGGATGAAGCCGAGACCGCGCTGATCAGGACCACGCCGACGATGACGCCGCTGTCCACCCAGTGCAGCGCGGGCGTCGTGGCGTCGATCTTTTGCATGGGCGTTGCAGCGTGCGCGCCGCGGCATCCCGGTTGCGCCCGTCAGCTCACCGCTCCATGCCGCGGTCAGAAATGGGAGCAGTCTATTGCGCTTGACCGAGCCCGCGCTTGCCAGAGATCAAATGAGCGGCTTCCCGCCGGCAGCCGGCCAAAAAAAAGAGGGGCCTTGCGGCCCCTCGAGCCTTCAGGGGAGGAATCGGGCTGAAGCTATCGGCGTGCGGCGGGATTGCGCCCCTGGGCACATCCTGAATTTCGGGTGCGGGCTTCTTCCGGACGCCTGCCGTCGGCAGCAGGCAGCGCCCGGCTGCAACGCCTTACGGAAGAAACGGGAAGCGCGCGAGCTTCTCTACATCGACGTCCAGCGGCAGCGGCTCAACTTGGCTGACCGGTCGGCCGCCCAGGATCCCTTCGCGTGCCACCCTGCGCAGCTTGTAGTAACGGACCAGCGTGCCGATCAGCGTCTCGGAAGTGAATCCGGTCTTCATGGTTGCTCCTTTCGCGGTTTCCTGTTGCTACGCGGCAAACTGTAGTCTCATGCCCATAAATTGATAATTCATCACGAAAGCATATGATTCATGCCACAGTATTAAGTAATAGGTGAACCTTGGATCGCTTCAGCCAGATGCAGCTTTTTGCCCGGGTCGTTGAATCCGGCAGCTTTTCGGCTGTCGCCCGGGAGATGGGCATGATCCAGCCGACGGTCAGTAAGCAGTTGACGGCATTGGAGGAAAAGCTCGGCGTCCGACTCCTCAATCGGACTACCCGGCGGCTGTCGCTGACCGATGCGGGACGGGAGTACTACCAGCGCTGCAAGAGGATCCTGGACGAAATCCAGGAAATGGAAGCCGATGTTTCGGATCTGCAGAACCGCCCGACCGGGACATTGCGCATCAATGCGCCCGTCGCCTTCGGGCAGATGCACCTGGTCCCCCTGGTCTTCAGGTTCCGGCGCCTGTACCCGAATCTCGGGGTGGACCTGGCGTTCAACGACCGCTACGTCGACCTGGTACAGGAAGGCTTCGACGTGGCGATTCGCTTCGGCGAGCTGGCCGACTCCCAGCTCGTGGCGCGTCACGTGGGCAGCAGCGCCCGTGTGTGCGTCGCTTCGCCCGCCTATCTCCAGGCCAAGGGCACGCCGCAGTCCCCGTCAGACCTGCGCAAGCACAACTGCATTACTTACACCTACTTCTTCAGCAGCGAATGGCGCTTCGATGGGCCGGGCGGTCCGCAGCAGATTCGGGTGTCGGGAGACTTCCGCGCCAACAGCGGGCTCACCATCCGTCTCGCGGCGCTGGAGGGAATCGGGATCGCGAACGTGCCGGCCTTCGTCGTGAGGGAGGACATCGAGACCGGACGCCTGGTGCAGGTCCTCGCGGAGTACGGTCCGGCGCCGGTGCGCATCAGCGCGGTCTATCCCTCCGCACGACTGCTGTCGCGAAAGGTCAAACTTTTCATCGATTACATCCAGGCCGAGTTTCTGAAAATCCCGCTCCTTCACCCGAGAAGCCCTTCGCGTCCGGTACCGCGTATCCGTGCCAAGGTCGCGACGCTGGCGCCCGCGGGGGATGGGGGCAACTGAATCGCTTCGTCAAGTGCCTCCGAGTTCCCTAGAATACGCGCCGTGATTCCACGCCGGCGGGCCGCGCAGCTTGACAATCGGAGTGCCGCCCTGCGCCGTGCGATACGCGGGGCCTTGTACCTTCCGTCTTTCTTTCCACGAGCCGCGGCGCATATCGCGTGCGCCCGCCGCCGCTGAAACCCGAACATGGCGAAGACACAGAACACCTATACCGCCGAAGACATCGAGATCCTCGAGGACCTGTCGCCGATCCTGCATCGGCCGGGGATGTACACCGATCCCGTCAACCCGAACCACGCGCTGGTCGAGATCATCGACAACGCCTCCGACGAGGGGCTGGCCGGATTCGCGAAGAACGTGACCGTAACACTGTTCGAGGACGGCTCGGCGGAAGTGGAGGACGACGGCCGCGGCATCCCCGTCGACATCCACCCGAAGAAGAAAGTGCCGGCCGTGCAGGTGATCTTCACCACGCTGCATTCGGGCGGCAAGTTCCGCAAGACCGACAAGGACGCGGCATATCGCATCGCCGGCGGTCTGCACGGCGTGGGTATCTGCGTGAGCAATGCGCTGTCGAAGCGGCTCGAGGTCGAGGTGAAGCGCGACGGCGCGCGGCATCGCATCGTCTTCGCCGACAACGGCAAGGTGAAGGAGCCGCTCAGGAGACTGGGCCAGGTCGGCCCGCGCGACAGCGGCACCCGGGTGCGCTTCTGGCCGGATCCGAAGTATTTCGATTCGCCGAAGATCGTCGCCGACGATATCGCGGCGCTGCTGCGGGCGAAGGCGATGCTGCTGCCGGGCGTGAAGTTCACCCTCGGGCTGGAAAAGGGCGGCAAGATCCGGACGCAGACCTGGCATTTCCCGGAAGGAATCAAGGGCTATTTCGCGCAGGCGCTTTCCGGCAACGAGCCGGTCGCAGACGTTTTTCTCGGCGAACGCTACATCGCGGCGCAGTCCGAGTCGGACAGCTTCGCCGAAGGCGAGGGCGCGATGTGGGCGATCGCGTGGACGGCGGAAGGCGACCTGGTCACCGAGAGCTACGTCAACATGATCCCGACCCGCCACGGCGGCACACACGTGGCGGGCCTGCGCGAGGGCGTCTACAACGCGATCAAGAACTTCATTGATATCCACGCCATGGGACAGCGCGGGCTGAAGATCGTGCCGGAAGATGTCTGGTCGCGTGCGAACTACGTGCTCGCCTGCAAGATGCTCGACCCCCAGTTCAAGGGGCAGGTCAAGAACGAGCTCATCTCGCGCGATGCGGTCAAGCTCCTCTCGCAGATGGCGCGCGATCCCTTCGAGCTGTGGTTGAACCAGCACGTGGACGAGGGCAAGCGCATCGCGGAGCTCGTGATCCGCCAGGCCATGAACAGGACCAAGGCGGCGCAGAAAGTGGAGCGCCGCAAGGCCTCCGGCGTGGCGGTGCTGCCCGGCAAGCTCACCGATTGCGCGTCCGACGATCCCGAGCGCAACGAGCTGTTCATCGTCGAAGGGGATTCCGCGGGCGGTTCGGCGAAAGCGGCGCGCGACAAGGAGTTCCAGGCGGTGCTGCCGCTCAAGGGCAAGCCGAAGAACACCTGGCAGGATTCTCCGGAGACGCTGTACTCGAACAAGGAGATCGAGGCGATCGCGCTCGCGATCGGCGTCGATCATCACAAGCCCGAGGACAGCATCGACCTGTCGGGGCTGCGCTACAGCCGCATCATCATCCTCGCCGACGCGGACGTGGACGGCGCGCATATCCAGGTGCTGCTGCTCACGCTATTCTTCCGGCATTTTCCGAAGCTGATCGAGAAGGGCCATGTGTTCGTCGCGCAGCCGCCGCTGTTCCGCATCGATGTGCCGGCGCACGGCAAGAGCAAGCCGGCGCGCAAGCTCTACGCGCTGGACCAGCAGGAGCTGGAGGCGATCGAGGAAAAGCTCGCCGACGAGGGCGTGAAAGAGGGCGCGTGGACCGTGAGCCGCTTCAAAGGCCTGGGCGAGATGAGCCCGGAGCAGCTTTGGGAAACCACGCTCAACCCCGACACGCGGCGCGTGCTGCCGGTGTCGCTGGCGGACGGGCTCGACGTGGCGAACGAGGTCTTCAACATGATGATGGCGCGCGAGAACGCCGCGCAGCGCCGCGAGTGGATGGAGACTTACGGCAATCTTGTCGAGGCGGATATCTCTTGAAGCAGGGGCGAAGGGTGCGGGACGCGGCGCCAACCTTGCTCCTGCAGCCCGGAAGTTCACCACGAGCAACGGCGGAACCGGCGCCGCGCATCCGCGAATTCGCCGTCACATGGGCAACTGGGAGAGAAAAAAGCACGGATGGCTGGTTCTGACCGGTTGCCAATCACCAATCACGAGACACTGAATCGCCATGGCTGAGCAAAAGGATCTGTTCGAGGGCGCCGCCGTCGCCGAGAAGGAGAAGAGGCCGGTTGCGCAGCCGCCGAAGGGCGGCGGGCAGGGGGGCAATCTGCCGCCGCATTTCGCGCCCGCGGCGGGCGGTTTCGAAGACAGGCTGCCGATCGGCACCTACGCTTCCACGCAGTACCTGCAGTACGCGATCGCGACCGTGAAGGACCGCGCGCTGCCGCGCGTGGCCGACGGGCAGAAGCCGGTGCAGTCGCGCATCCTGTACGCGATGTGGCAGATGAGCGCGACCGCCGGCACGCCGCGCAAGAAATCCGCGCGCGTGGTCGGCGACGTGCTCGGCAAGTTCCACCCGCACGGCGATGCCTCCGTGTACGACGCACTGGTGCGCATCGCCCAGGACTTCACGCTGCGTTATCCGCTGGTCGACGGGGAAGGCAATTTCGGCTCGCGCGACGGCGACGACCCTGCGGCAATGCGCTATACCGAAGCGCGGCTGACCAAGTTCGCCGAGGTGCTGCTCTCCGAGCTGGATCAGGGCACGGTGGACTTCGTGCCCAACTATGACGGCAGCGTGACCGAGCCCAGGGTGCTGCCGGCGCGCCTGCCGGTCGTGCTGTTGAACGGCGCCTCCGGAATCGCGGTCGGCATGGCGACCGAAGTCCCCAGCCACAACCTGAACGAAGTCGCCAACGCCGCGATCGCGTTGATCAAGGATCCGAATCTGTCCGTGCGCCAACTCATGCGCACCATCAAGGGACCGGACTTCCCGGGCGGAGCGCAGATCATCACCTCGCGCGACGAGATGGTCGAGGCCTACGCCTCCGGTCGCGGCAGCGTGCGGGTGCGGGCGCGCTGGACGATCGAGCGCCTCGCCCGCGGGCAGTGGCAGATGGTGGTGTACGAGCTGCCGCCGGGCACTTCCGCGCGCAAGGTGCTGGAGGAGATCGATTCGATCACCAACCCGCAGCCCAAGCCGGGCAAGAAATCGCTCGCCCCGGAGCAGACGCGGGAGAAGCAACTGGCGCTGTCGATGCTCGACCGGGCGCGCGACGAGTCGGATCGCGCGCACCCGGTGCGTTTGGTGTTCGAGCCAAAGACTTCGAGGATCGATGAGACCGAGTTCGTGAATCTCCTGCTCGCCAAGACCAGCCTGGAGACCAATGTCCCGGTCAACCTGGTCATGATCGGCCTCGACGGCCGCCCGACCGGCAAGAACCTGAAGAACATCCTGACCGAGTGGCTGACGTTCCGCTTCGCCACCGTCACGCGCAGGACGCAGTTCCGCCTCGACCGGGTGCTCGATCGCATCCATGTCCTCGAGGGCAGGATGATCGTCCTGCTGAACGTGGACAGGGTGATCAAGATCATCCGCAAGGCCGACGAGCCGAAGGCGGATCTCATCAAGGCGTTCAGGCTCACCGACCGGCAGGCCGAGGACATCCTCGAGATGCGGTTGCGGCAGTTGGCCAAGCTCGAGCACATCAAGATCGAGCAGGAGCTGAAGGAGCTGCGCAAGGAGAGCAAGGGCCTGGACAAGGTGCTCAAGGATCGCAAGTCGCTCGAGGCGCTGGTGACCGCGGAGATCGAGGCCGACGCCAGGACTTTCGGCGACAAGCGCCGCACCGTGATCGAGGAGTCGGAAAAAGCGGTCATCGAGACGCCGATCGTCGACGAACCGATCACGGTCGTCTTCTCGAAAAAGGGCTGGGTGCGCGCGCGACAGGGATGGGAAGTCGACCCGGCCACGCTGTCGTTCAAGGAGGGCGATGCGCTGCTCGCGCTCATCCGGTGCCGCACCGTCGATCCGGTGATCTTCCTCGACTCGAAGGGACGCGCCTATACGGTGGAGGGCCCGCAGTTGCCGCCGGGCCGCGGCGACGGCGCGCCGGCCTCCTCGCTGGTGGAGGTGCAGGAAGGCGCGCACATCATGTACTGCGTCGCCGGCAAGCCGGAGACCAACTTGATCGTCGCATCGAGCGGCGGCTACGGTTTCCTGTCCAAGATCTCGGACATGGTCTCCAACCGCAAGGCCGGACGCGAGTTCCTGGCGCTGGAGGAAAACGAGACGCCGATCGCGCCGTTTGCGTACCGGGAAGCGCCCGGCAGTTACGTCGCCGCGCTGTCGGAAGGCGGACGGCTGCTGCTGTTCCCGATCGAGGAGCTGAAATATCAGCCGCGAGGCCGCGGCATGATCGTCATGGGGCTGGAAGATAATGAGCGGCTGGCGGCGGTGGCAGTGTCCGACCAGCAGACACTGACGGTGAGCGGCATCGCGCAGCGTACCGGCAAGGAAAAGGACCTGGTCCTGTCCGGAGACCGGCTCGCGCACTACGCCGGCAAGCGCGCGCGCATGGGACGGGTTCTGCGCGAGAAGCTCAAGCCGCCGCTGGCGTTCAAGTTCGCGCCTTCCGCCGATATGGGTGAGCAGAATTAAAAAAGGATGTGATGCGATCGGAGCACTTCTTTTTATGCGGCTGTTCTAAAGTGAAACAGTTTTGCATTAGAAACAAGTCAGGGATTAACATATTGTTTCATTTTGGGCCGCAGCCGGCGTTCGGGCCCCTTCTCCCTCACGCCGGCACAAGAAAAAGCCGGGGAATCCCGGCGCCGAGGAAGAAGGCTTGAAGCCTACCGACATCGCGCATCCGGACTACTTTCACAAGGTAGTCGACTGTCAGTGGGCCTGTCCGTCCCATACTCCGGTTCCGGAGTACATCCGCCTGATCGCCGCGGGTCGCTACAGCGACGCGTATATGGTCAACTGGAAGTCGAACGTCTTTCCCGGCATTCTCGGCCGCACCTGCGACCGCCCCTGCGAGCCTGCGTGCCGTCGCGCCCGGGTCGAGGAAGAACCGGTCGCGATCTGCCGGCTGAAGCGCGTAGCCGCGGACAACAAGCAGGACATCCGCGCACGGCTGCCGAAACCGCCGGCAAAGAAGAACGGCGCGCGGATCGCCTGCGTCGGCGCCGGGCCGGCCTCGCTCACCGTCGCGCGCGACCTCGCTCCGCTCGGCTACGAAGTCGTCGTCTTCGACGGCGACGCCCGGGCGGGCGGCATGATACGCACCCAGATCCCTCGCTTCCGGCTCCCCGAGTCGGTGATCGACGAGGAGGTCGGCTACGTCCTCGATCTCGGCATGGACTTCCGACCCGGCACGCGCATCGACAGCATGAAGGCGTTGCTCGCACAGGGCTTCGACGCCGTCTTCGTCGGCAGCGGCGCGCCGCGCGGGCGCGATCTCGACATCCCGGGCCGCGGGGAAGCCGCGGCCGGCATCCACATCGGCATCGACTGGCTGGCGAGTGTGGCCTTCGGACACACGACGAAAATCGGCAAGCGCGTGGTCGTGCTGGGCGGCGGCAATACCGCGATGGACTGCTGCCGCTCCGCGCGCAGGCTCGGCGGCGAGGACGTGCGCGTGGTGGTGCGCAGCGGCTTCGACGAGATGAAGGCCTCGCCGTGGGAAAAAGAAGACGCGATGCACGAAGGTATTCCGATCCTCAACTACCTCGTGCCCAAGGCTTTCACGCATGGCGGCGGCAGGCTCACCGGCGTCGTATTCGAAAAGGTGGGGGCAAGGTACGACGAGAAGGGCCGCCGCAGCCTGGTGCCGACCGGAGAGCCCGACACGCACGTCGAGTGCGACGAGGTGCTGATCGCGGTCGGGCAGGAGAACGCCTTCCCCTGGATTGAGCGCGACATCGGCATCGAATTCGACGGGCGCGGCATGCCGGTGGTGGACAAGCTCACCATGCGCTCCACCCACCCGAAGGTGTTCTTCGGCGGCGATGCG
>DASRFY010000089.1:0-9441 GCA_035651315.1 Burkholderiales bacterium | reverse complement strand
CCACCGGCCTGCCGATGGAAGCGGAAACCGAGGAGGTCAAGCGCCCCTTCGTCGAGCGCGGCTATGATCCGAACCGGATCTTCTATTTCGGAGAGTCGGTGCTCGGAAAAGGCTATCGAGGGCTCGGCATCGGCGTGCGGTTCTTCGCAGAGCGCGAAGCGCATGCGCGCGCGCTGGGGCGCTTCGGGTGGACCTGCTTCTGCGCGGTGCGGCGGCCGGCGGACCATCCGCGCCGCCCGAAGGACTATGTGCCGCTGGATGCATTCTGGAACAGGCGCGGCTATGCGAAGCATCCGGAGCTGTCGACGACGTTCCAGTGGCGGGAGATCGACGAGGCCGCGGAATCGCCCAAGCCGATGGTGTTCTGGCTCAAGCGCCTGGAGGGACGGAGCTGATGGGAGAGTCGGTGGTGCGGGTGGCGGCGGCGCAGTATCCGATCGAGTTCCTGGAGAGCTGGGCGCGATACCGCGACAAGATCTCGCACCTCGTCGCCGAGGCGGCGGAATCCGGCGCGCGCCTGGCGGTATTTCCGGAGTACGCCTCGATGGAGCTGGCTTCCCTGTTTCCCAGGGAGGTGTACTCCAGCCTGTCGCTGCAGCTCGAGCGCATGCAGGATCTGTTGCCGCAATACCGGACGCTGTTCGCCGAGCTTGCGCGGCGTCACGACCTCTACGTCTGCGCCGGCAGCTTCCCCGAGCGGGTGGGCGACGAGTATCGCAACCGGTCCTACTTCTTCTCCCCCGAAGGCCGTTTCGACTTCCAGGAGAAGCTCGTCATGACGCGCTTCGAGAACGAGCGCTGGCTGGTGCGCAAGGGGAAGGGCATCAGGGTCTTCGAGACGCGCTGCGGGCGGGTCGGCATCAACGTCTGCTACGACGTCGAGTTTCCGCTCGTCGCGCGAGCGCAGGCGGAGGCCGGCGCGGACCTGATCGTGGTGCCGAGCTGCACCGACACGCTCGCCGGCTATCACCGCGTGCGCCTGGGCTGCCAGGCGCGGGCGCTGGAGAACCAGTGCTTCGTGGTGATGTCGCCGACGGTGGGCCAGGCGCCGTGGTCGGAAGCCGTGGACGTGAACGTCGGCGCGGCCGGGATGTTCGCGCCGCCCGATCTCGGCATGCCCGACGATGGCGTGCTGGCGGTCGGCGAGTTGAATGCGCCGCAATGGGTGTACGCCGATCTCGATCTGGACGCCGTTCGGCGCGTGCGCCGCGAGGGTCAGGTGTTCAACGCGCGCGACTGGGACAACCAGTGTGCCGCGGTTGCCGCCGCTCAGCTCTGTCTACTCTAAATCGAAATCAAATTCTCAACGCGGAGACGCAGAGAACGCAGAGTTCGCAGAGAGGGCGATACAAAGAAGCAAACCACGAAGGCACGAAGACACAAGGAAATTCGCAGCGGATTTCTTCGTATTATCGGCGCCTCGTGTAGAGTGGTAACCAAACTGGCGCAAACAATACGGTGTTTTCTTATCAAACTTTCATTTTCTTTTTCTCCGCGAACTCTGCGTTCTCTGCGCCTCTGCGTTGAGGTTTGGATTTTCCGGCCTTTCGTTCGGAACGGGTTTTGCTCACAATGAGCCGTCGCTTCCGCCCCTTGGGAATCACGATGCGTCTTCGCCGCGGGATACTTCTTGCAGCAGGGCTCGCACTGATAGCGTGCCTGCCGGCCTTCGCGCGGGCCGAAAAGGTGCTGCGCATCGCGCCGCACTCCAACCTCGTCATCCTGGACCCGGTCTGGACCACCGCCTACATCACGCGCAATCATGGCTACATGATCTACGACACGCTCTTCGGCACCGACGAGCACGGCGCGATCAAGCCGCAGATGGTCGACAAGTGGCAGGTCAGCCGCGACCGCAGGCTGTGGACGTTCACGCTGCGCGACGGGCTCGAGTTCCACGACGGCGCGCCGGTCACGAGCGAGGACGTGGTCGCCTCGCTCGAGCGCTGGGGCAAGCGCGACGCGATGGGCGGCAAGCTCATGTCCTTCGTCGAGGCGATGGAACCGGTGGACGCCAGGACCTTCCGCCTGCGCCTGCGGGAGCCCTACGGGCTGGTGCTGGAGTCGCTCGGCAAGCCGGGCTCGAACGTGCCCTTCATCGTGCCGAAGCGCGTTGCCGCCACGCCGGCGGACCGGCAGATCGAGGACTACACCGGCTCCGGGCCGTTCATCTTCAAGCGCGACGAGTGGCGCCCGGGGGAGAAGATCGTCTACGTGAAGAACCCGAGGTACCGCCCGCGCAGCGAGCCGCCGAGCGGCACCGCGGGCGGCAAGGTGGCGAAGGTCGACCGCGTCGAGTGGGTCATCATCAAGGACCCGCAGACCCAAGCCAACGCGCTGGTGAACGGCGAGATCGACATCATCGAAGCGCCCGCGCACGAGCTGTATCCGATGTTGCGCGCGAGCCCCGACGTGCGCATCGCCGAAGTGAATCCGGGCGGCTTCCAGGCGATCCTGCGCTTCAACCATCTGCAGCCGCCGTTCGACGATCCGAAGGTGCGGCGCGCGGCGATGGCCGCGCTCGACCAGGAAGACTTCCTGCGCGTGCAGGTCGGGCAGCGCGACATGTACCGCACCTGCTTCTCGGTCTATCCGTGCCGCTCGCCGCTGGCGACCACGGCGGGGATGGATTTCATCGCCAGGCCGGACATGAAGCGCGCGCAGCAACTGCTCAAGGAATCCGGCTACCGGGGCGAGACCGTGGTGCTGATGCAGCCCACGGACCTGGCGGTGATCGCCAAGCTGCCGGTGGTCGCCACCCAGCTCCTGCGCCAGGCGGGATTCAAGGTCGACATGCAGGCGATGGACTGGCAGACGCTGCTCGCGCGGCGCGCCAAGAAGGATCCGCCGTCGCAGGGCGGCTGGAACGTGTTCCTGACCGTGTGGACCTCTTCCGACGTCGCCGATCCGGTGGTGAATCAGCCGCTGATGGCGTCCTGCGACAAGGCGTGGTTCGGCTGGCCGTGCGACGAGGAGCTGGAGAAGCTGCGCGACGCGTACGCGCGCGCCGGGAGCGCGGCCGAGCGCAAGAAGATCGCGCAGCAGGTCCAGTTGCGGGCGATGCAGATCGGCACCCACGTCCCGCTCGGCGAGTACGTCTTTCCCGTCGCCGCGCGCAAGAACATAGAGGGTTTCGTCACCGGTTATTTCCTGGTCGCCTGGAATCTGGATAAGAAATAGGCGCGAGGCACCAGGCCCGGGGCGCGAGATCGCGCCTCGACATCCTGAGCCGAGCGCCGCGCAGAGCAAGCGAGAGGCGCGCCATCCAAAAGTCTTTCATGTCCTCCCTTCCCGGCCGGCCGCCTGGCTCACGGGTTTGCTCGCGCCCGGTGTGTAGCGCCTCGCGCCCGGCGCCTGGTGCCCAGTGCCTCCTCCCTCGCAGCTGATGCTCAGATTCCTCCTCCGCCGCCTGCTCGCCGCGATCCCCGTGCTGCTGATCGTGGCGACGCTGGTGTTTGCGCTGCTGCGGCTTACGCCCGGCGATCCGGCGGCGGTGATCGCCGGCGACAGCGCCACCGTCGAGCAGATCGAGCGCATCCGGGAGGGCCTCGGGCTGAACCGGCCGTTGGTCGTGCAATTCGCGATCTGGCTCGCGCGCCTGGCGCAGGGCGATCTGGGCGAGTCGTTCTTCTTCAAGATGCCGGTGTCGGCGCTGATCGCGCAGCGACTCGAGCCGACGCTCGCGCTCGCACTTGCCACGCTCGCGCTCGCGGTCGCGGTGGCGGTGCCGCTGGGCGTGCTTGCCGCGTGGCGCCGCGGCGGCTGGCTCGACCGCGGCGTGATGATGTTTTCCACGCTCGGCTTCTCGATCCCGGTGTTCGTGCTCGGCTACCTGCTGATCTGGCTCGTGTCGCTCAAGCTCGGCTGGCTGCCGGCGCAAGGCTACCGGCGCATCGCCGACGGCTTCGGGCCCTTCCTGCGCCATCTCGTTCTGCCCAGCGTCACGCTGTCGGTGATCTACATCGCGCTCATCGCGCGCGTGACGCGGGCCTCGGTCTCCGAGGCACTGACCGAGGATTACGTGCGCACGGCGCGCGCCAAGGGGCTCAATGAAGCGGCGGTGCTGCTGCGCCATGCGCTCGCCAACGCCGCTGTGCCGATCGTCACCGTCATCGGCATCGGGTTCGCGCTGCTCATCGGCGGGGTGGTGGTGACCGAGAGCGTGTACGCGATTCCGGGGCTGGGCCGGCTCACCGTGGATGCCGTGCTGGCGCGCGACTTCCCCACCATCCAGGGCCTGATCCTGCTCTTCTCCGCGGTCTACGTGCTGATCAACCTGCTGGTCGACCTCGCGTACGCGGGGCTCGATCCGCGCATCCGCTACTGATGGATGCCATGCACCCGAGCGAGCTTGCGATCTCTTCCGATGCGCGCCTCGCCGCGCTGGTTCGCAGGCTGGCGCGCAACCCGTCGGTGGTCCTGGGCGGCGCGGTGCTGGCGCTGCTCGCACTGGCGTCGGCTGCGGCGCCGCTGCTCGGCACGGTCGATCCGACCCTGCTCGATCCGGTCAATCGCGATCTGCTCCCGGGCGCCTCGGCCCGGGTGACCGCCCTGACCGGCGAGAGCTTCCGGCACACGTTCTGGATGGGCACCGACAGCTTCGGTCGCGACATCTACAGCCGGGTGCTCTACGGCGGCCGCGTTTCGCTCTCGGTGGGATTGGCGGTGGCGGCACTCAGCCTCGCGATCGGGGTCGGCGTCGGCCTCGTCGCGGGATACGTGCGCGCGCTCGATGGGGTGGTGATGCGGGCGATGGACGGGCTGATGGCGATCCCGGGCGTGCTGCTCGCCATTGCCCTGGTCGCGCTGTGGCGGGCTTCCCTGCTCACCGTCGTCGCGGCCATCGCGATTCCAGAAATCCCGCGCGTGGTGCGGCTCGCGCGCTCGCTGGTGCTCACGATCCGGGAGGAGCCCTACGTAGAGGCCGCGATCTCGGTCGGCACGCCGACGGGGGCGCTGCTGTTGCGGCACGTCCTGCCCAACGCGGCTGCGCCGCTCATCGTGCAGGGCACCTACGTCTGCGCATCCGCGATCCTCATCGAGTCGATCCTGAGCTTCCTCGGCGCGGGCCTGCCGACCGATGTCCCCACCTGGGGCAACATCATGGCGGAAGGACGGCTGCAGTTCACCGCGTATCCGCACAACGTCTTTTTCCCCGGCGTGTTTCTTGCCCTCACCGTGCTCGCGGTGAACATGCTCGGCGACGGGCTGCGCGACACGCTCGACCCGAAATTCAATCGGCGCGGAGACCGTCCCGCATGAGCGAGCCGGTGCTGCGCATCGAAGGCTTGACGGTGGCCCTGCCCGCCGGCGGCGACCGCCGCTACGCGGTCGAGAACGTCGGTCTCGAGGTCGCCGCGGGAGAGATCCTGTGCCTGCTCGGCGAGTCGGGCTCCGGCAAGTCGATCATCGCGCAGGCGGCGATGGGACTGCTGCCGCCGAACGTGAAGCCGGTCGCCGGCCGGGTCTTTCTGTCGGGCGAAGAGCTGCTGGCGGCGGATGCGCGGCGGCTGCGCGCGCTGCGCGGAGCGCGCATGTCGATGGTGTTCCAGGAGCCGATGACCGCGCTCAATCCGGTGATGAGCTGCGGCGCCCAGGTCGACGAACTGCTGCGCGCCCATACCGGGCTCACGCCGCTCGAGCGGCGGCAACGCGTGCTGCGGATGTTCGAGCAGGTGCGGCTGCCGGATCCGGAACGGATCCATTCCGCCTATCCGCACCAGCTCTCAGGTGGCCAGCGGCAGCGCATCATGATCGCCATGGCGCTGATCCTGAAGCCGGCGCTGCTGATCGCCGACGAGCCGACCACCGCGCTCGACGTGACCACCCAGGCCGAGATCCTGCGCCTGATCACCGAACTGTGCCGCGAGAACGGCACTGCCGTGCTGTTCATCACCCACGATTTCGGAGTGGTGGCGGAGATCGCCGACCGCGTCGCGGTGCTCAGGCTCGGCGAGCTGGTCGAGAGCGGCGCCGCAAAGACGCTGCTGGCCGCGCCGCGGCACGAGTACACGCGGGTGCTGCTCGCCGCGGTGCCGAAGCTCGCGCCGCGCAAGCCGCCCATCGACGAGGGCCGCGTGGTGCAATTGCGCGCGAGCGGGCTGACGAAGATCTTCGAAAGCGGCGGCTGGTTTGTCCGCCGCCACGCGGTGCGCGCCGCGGACGGCGTGGAATTCGAAGTGCGCCTGGGGGAGACACTGGGCATCGTCGGCGAGTCCGGGTCGGGAAAGTCCACGGTCGCGCGCCTGCTCGGCCGGCTCATCGAGCCGAGCGCGGGCGAGATCGAGCTGGACGGCGAACCCATCACCGGGTACGCCGGCGATCGAGCCCGGCAGCTCCGGCGCCGCATCCAGTTCGTGTTCCAGGACCCGTACCGATCGCTCAATCCGCGCCGCACCGTCGGCGCGGCGATCGTCGAGGGTCCGATGAACTTCGGCGTGCCGCGGCAGGAGGCGCGGGCGCGTGCGGTGGAGCTGATGGACCTGGTGCGCCTGTCGCCGGGCGCGCTGGAGCGCTATCCGCACGAATTCTCCGGCGGGCAGCGCCAGCGCGTCTGCATCGCGCGGGCGCTCGCGATGCGCCCGGAAGTGCTGATCGCCGACGAGGCGGTGTCGGCGCTGGACGTCTCGGTGCAGACGCAGATCCTCAGCCTCCTGGAGGACATCCAGCAGCGGCTGCGCCTGACGCTGATCTTCATCACCCACGACCTGCGGGTCGCGGCGCAGATCTGCAACCGCGTCGTGGTCATGCAGCGCGGACGGGTGGTCGAGCAGGGACCGGTGCGGGAGGTCTTCGCGCACCCGCGCCACGAGTACACTCGCGCGCTGCTCGACGCGGCGCCCGGCCGGTCTTTTGCCTTCGGCAAAAGTTAAAACTCAGGATGAACCACCAAGAACACCAAGAGCACCAATAAAAGATGCAAAGACATTCGAACTGCGGTGAGAATAGGCAGGAATCGCGCGGTTGGCCACAATACGATGACGTGCGGTGTGTGAAGGTCTTTTCTAATTCTGCGCTTGGTTTTCTTGGTGTCCTTGGTGATCTTGGTGGTTAACCAGCTTTCGGATTGAAAGGGAAAACGGATGCGGATCGCGATCGGCGGTTTCCAGCACGAGACCAACACCTTCGCGCCGAGCAAGGCGACGTTCGAAGATTTCGCGCGCGGCGGCGGCTGGCCGCCGCTGCTGCAGGGCAGGGACATGTTCGACGGCGTGGCCGGCATCAACATTCCGATCGCCGGCTTCATCGACGCTTGCAAAGGCGGCCACCACGAGCTGCTGCCCACCGCCTGGGCCGCGGCCAGCCCGTCCGCGCACGTCACACGGGAGGCGTACGAGCGCATCGCGGGCGTGATCGTGGAAGGCGTGAGGCACGCGCTGCCGCTCGATGCGGTCTACCTCGACCTGCACGGCGCGATGGTCGCCGAGCATCTCGACGACGGCGAAGGCGAGCTGCTGGCGCGCGTACGCGCAGTGGTCGGAACCGAGCTGCCGGTGGTGGCGAGCCTAGACCTGCACGCAAACGTGACGCGCCGGATGATGGCCCACGCCGACGTGCTGATCGCGTACCGCACCTACCCGCACGTGGACATGGCGGAGACCGGCGCGCGCGTGGCGCGCTACCTGGAGCGGCGACTGACGGGACTGCAGCGGCCGCAGCTCGCCGCGGCGAGAATCCCGTTCCTGATCCCGCTGCAGGCGCAGTCGACGATGCTGGAGCCGAACCGGAGCGTGTACGCCGAGCTGGTGAAACTCGAGCGCGAAGGCGCCATCCTGTCGTATACACCGGGTTTTCCTGCGGCGGACTTCCCCGAATGCGGGCCCGCGGTGTTCGCCTACGCGGACGAGGGCGCGGCGGCGCAGCGCGCGGTGCAAAGGCTCTCGAACCTGGTGATCGAGGCCGAGCGCGACTATGATTTTCCAGTGTACGACCCCGACGAGGCGGTGCGGCGCGCGATGGCGATCGCGGCACACGCCTCGCGCCCGGTGGTCATCGCCGACACGCAGGACAATCCGGGCGCGGGCGGCGATTCGGACACCACCGGCATGCTGCGCGCCTTGGTTGAGAATCGCGCGCGGAAAGCGGCGCTCGGACTGATGGTGGACCCGCAGGCGGCGAAGGCGGCGCACGCAGCCGGCGAGGGCGCCGCCATCGACATTGCGCTCGGCGGCAAGTCGCGCATACCCGGCGACGCGCCGTTCCAGGCGCGGTTTACCGTCGAGCGTCTGTCCGACGGCAAGCTCACCTGCAAGGGACCGTTCTACCGCGGCGCGCGCATGAACCTCGGCTCCTGTGCCTTGCTGCGCGTCGACGAAGTGCGAGTGGTCGTAGCTTCGGACAACCCGCAGATGGCGGACCAGGAGATGTACCGCTTCATCGGCGTCGAGCCTACCGGGCAGAAGATCCTGGTGAACAAATCCTCGGTACACTTCCGCGCCGACTTCGCGCCGATCGCGGAAGAGATACTGGTCGCGAAGGCGCCCGGGCCGATGCTCGCCGACCTCGCGGACTTTCCCTGGAAGCGTCTTGCGCCGGGCATCCGCGTGAAGCCGCTCGGCAGCGCATTCGTTCCGCGCTGAGCCGCAAGCGGCGAAACGCAACGCTGTCCGCCTACGCTGCGGAAGCCGGCGGTGCCTGGCGCAATTGCGCCGGATTCATCGAGCCTGAAAGGAAGAGCATGCGATTCACCCTGGCACTCGGTGCCGCGTTCCTGTTCGCCGCGGGCGCCGCTGGCGCGCAAACCTACGACGTCGTGATCGAGAGCGGCCGCGTCATGGACCCGGAATCGGGCCTGGACGCGGTGCGCAACGTCGGCATTACCGGCGGCAGGATCGAGGCCGTTGCGGAAGGACCGTTGCGCGGGCGCAAGGTGATCGACGCCAGCGGGCTGGTGGTCGCGCCCGGCTTCATCGACCTGCACTGGCACGGCAAGGACCCGGCGAGCCATCTCTACCAGGCGATGGACGGCGTGACCGCGTCGATGGAGCTGGAGATCGGCGTGGCCGACATCGACCGCTGGTACGCGGAGCGCGCAGGCAGAGAGCCGATCCATTACGGCGCCGCCATCGGCCACGTGCCGGTGCGCATGGCGGTGAAGGGCGACCCGGGAGATTTCCTGCCCAGCGGCCCGGGGGCGAAGAGCGCGCTCACCGAGGAGGAACTGGCGGAAATCGTGCGCCGCATCGAGCACGGCCTGCGGCGCGGCGCAGTGGCGGTCGGCCTCGGCATCGCCTACACGCCGGCGGCGACCGAACGCGAACTGCTGGAGGTGTTTCGTCTCGCTGCGAAGCACCGCGCGTTCGCGCATGTGCACATCCGCGGCGCGTCCAGCGCTGCCGGCGCCAATGCCGACCGCGAGGCGGGGCTGCTGGAGGCGATCGCGCTGTCGGCCGTGTCCGGCGCGCCGGTGCACATCGCCCACATCCAGAGCAGCGGCCAGGC
>DASRFY010000088.1:0-2627 GCA_035651315.1 Burkholderiales bacterium | reverse complement strand
CAACGACGAGCAGATCGCCGAGGCGCTCGCCCGGCAGCTCAACATCCCCTACGTCAACCTCAAGTTCTACAACCTGAACAGCGACGTAGTGCGGCGTCTGTCGGAATCCCAGGCGCGCCGCTTCCGCGCGATCGTGCTCGAGGACCGGCGCAGCAAATACCTCGTAGGTCTGGCCGATCCGTCGGATCTGTTTGCCGCGGATGAGGTGCAGCGCTCGCTGAAGCGCGACATCGAGGTGGCGGCGGTGAGCGAGGACCAGGTCCTCATCACCATCGACCGCATGTACCGGCGCACCGAGGAAATCAGCGGGCTTGCGAAAGCGGTCGAGCGCGACATCGGTGACGCCTACGTTGACTTCGGCGCGCTTGCCGCGGCGGCCGGATTGGAGGACGCACCGGTCGTCAAGCTGCTGCAGACCGTGTTCGAGGATGCAGTCGCCGCGAATGCGTCAGACGTGCATATTGAGCCGCAGGAGCGAAATGTACGGATTCGTTTCCGCATCGACGGCGTGCTGCAGGTGCAGACCGATGTCGACGCGAAGATCGGGCCGGCGCTGGTGTTGCGCGTGAAGCTGATGGGAGGCCTCGACATCTCGGAGAAGCGCCGCCCGCAAGACGGGCGCTTCAACGTGCTGGTGCGCGAGCAGCAGGTGGACGTGCGGCTCTCCACCATGCCGGTGCAGTACGGCGAATCAGTGGTGATGCGCCTCTTGAACCGCAAGGCGAAGCTGCTGTCGCTCGACGGACTTGGCATGCCGACGGAGATGCTCACGCGCTTCCGCCGGCTGCTGCAGCGCACGAACGGCATGGTCCTCGTCACCGGGCCCACCGGCAGCGGCAAAACGACCACGCTCTACGCCGCGCTCGCAGAGATCAACTCGACGGAGAAAAAAATCATCACAGTGGAGGACCCCGTCGAATACAAGCTCCCGGGCATCAACCAGGTGCAGGTGAACGACAGGATCGACCTCAGCTTTTCGGTGGTGCTGCGCTCGGCTTTGCGACAGGACCCGGACATCATCCTCGTCGGCGAAATGCGCGACCAGGAGACGGCGCAGATCGGACTACGCGCTGCGCTCACGGGCCACTTGGTGTTGTCGACCTTGCACACCAAGGATGCGGCGACCACGCCGATCCGCCTCATCGACATGGGCGCGCCTTATTACATGGTGGGTACGTCGATCCATGCCGTACTCGCGCAGCGCCTGGTGCGGCTGAACTGCGAAAGTTGCATGGAGGATGAAGTGGCGGACGCCGCGCAGCTCAGCTGGCTCGCGCGCGAGTACGCGACGCCCATCGCGGGGCGCAGCTTCCGCCGCGGCCGCGGCTGCTCGCGTTGCAACGGCACCGGTCTGTTGGGCCGCACCGGCATCTACGAGATGCTGGAAACGACGCCCGAGATGGTGGCCGCGATCAACCAGAACCGCACCGACGAGTTCGGCGCGCTCGCCGAGCAGGCGCTGCGCGGCCGCTCTCTCAAGCACCAGGCGCTGGAACTCGCCGTCGCCGGGCGCGCGCCGCTTGCCGAAGTGATCCGCGTGGCGAGCGAGCTGGGCGACTGATGGCGGTCTACGCCTACCGCGGGCGCAATCCTCGCGGCGAGCTCGTCCAGGGGCGCCTGGAGGGCGCCGATACCAGCGCCGTGGCCGATCACTTGGTGAATACCGGCATCACGCCGATCGACATCCAGGTTGTATCCGGCAGCGCGGCACCCGCGGCCAACGCCGCTCCCGGCGGCGCAAGCCGTTTTCTCGAGGCCCAGATCACGTTGGTCGATCTGATGCTGTTCTCGCGGCAGATGTACACGCTGATCAAGGCGGGTGTGCCGATGCTGCGCGCGCTGGGCGGGTTACAGGAGTCGCTCACCAACCCGCGCCTCAAGTCCGTGGTCGCCGACCTGCGCGCAAGCCTCGACGCCGGGCGCGAGCTTTCCGCGGCCATGCGCCGGCACACCGGGGTTTTCACTCCTTTCTATGTGAGTCTCGTCCGCGTCGGCGAGACCACCGGCCAGCTGGAAGCGGTGTTCCTGCGCCTCTACGAGCACCTGGAGTTCGAAAAAGAGGTGCGCGACCGCATCAAGTCAGCGCTGCGCTACCCTGCCTTCGTGGTCGTGGCGATGGCGCTCGCGCTCGCCATCATCAATATCGTGGTCATTCCGGCGTTCTCGAAAGTGTTCGCGAGCTACCACGCCGAGCTGCCCTTGGTGACGCGCATCGTCATCGGTTTTTCGGACTTCACCGTCAGCTATTGGCCTGTGATGCTGATCGCGGTGGCCGGCGCGGCGGTGGCGTTCGTGTTCTGGAAGGCGACAGCGAAAGGCAAGTACCAATGGGACCGCGTCAAGCTCCGCCTGCCGATCGGTGGGAAGATCATCTTCAAGGCGACGCTCGCCCGCTTCGCACGTAGCCTTGCGCTCGCGTTGAAGAGTGGCGTTCCGGTGGTGCAAGCGCTCAGCACGGTAGCCAGTGTGGTCGAAAACGACTTCATTGCGCAGCGCATCGAGCAGATGCGCGACGGCGTGGAGCGCGGCGAAAGCGTGCTGCGCACGGCGGTCACGGCCGGCGTGTTCACGCCCATCGTGCTGCAGATGATCGCGGTGGGCGAGGAGGCGGGCGACCTGGATTCCCT
>DASRFY010000087.1:0-3267 GCA_035651315.1 Burkholderiales bacterium | reverse complement strand
AGTGCCTGCGCCACAACCGGCACGTAAATCGCGTTCAACCAGAGCGCGCAGGCCTGGCACGGCGGTAGATTATATTCGTTGTTGAGATGAAAAAACTGATCAACGATCCCGGCGACGTCGTGCGCGAATCTCTGGCCGGGTTAGCGGCCGCGCATGCCGATATTCTGAAGGTCCACTTCGATCCCACATACGTCGTGCGGGCTGACGCGCCGGTGAAAGGCAAAGCCGGCGTAATCTCGGGAGGCGGCAGCGGACACGAGCCCATGCACGGCGGCTTCGTCGGAAGAGGAATGCTCGACGCCGCGTGTCCGGGCGAGGTGTTCACGTCGCCGACGCCGGACCAGATCGAAGCCGCCACGCGCGCGGCCGACGGCGGCGCGGGCGTGCTGCACATCGTCAAGAACTACACCGGCGACATCATGAATTTTGAGATGGCTGCGGAGCTTTGCCAGGCGGCGGGCATCGAAGTGCGCGCGGTGGTGATTGACGACGATGTGGCCGTGAAGGACAGCCTCTACACGGCAGGTCGGCGCGGCGTCGGCACGACCGTGCTGGCGGAGAAGATCTGCGGCGCGGCGGCCGAGCGGGGCTGCGACCTGGCGCGCCTCGAGGAGCTGTGCAAGCGCGTCAACCAGAACGGAAGGTCCATGGGAATGGCGCTGACGTCGTGCACCGTGCCCGCGGCAGGCAAGCCGACTTTCGATCTGGGCGCGGACGAGATGGAGATGGGAATCGGCATTCACGGCGAGCCGGGCCGCGAGCGGATGCCGCTGGCGGGCGCTCGAAAAATCGTGGAGCGGATGACGCAGGCGATCCTCTCCGACCTGCCGTTCCGCGCCACCGACCGCACTATCGCAATGGTCAACGGCATGGGCGGCACGCCTCTGCTCGAACTCTACCTGGTCTACGCGGAACTGGAGCGCGTGCTCGAAGCGGCAGGAATCGGAATCGCGCGACGCCTGGTCGGCAACTACATCACCAGCCTCGATATGGCCGGCTGCTCGATCACGCTGCTCCGCGCCGACGACGAAATGCTTGAACTGTGGGACGCTCCGGTGCTGACGGCCGGGCTGCGCTCGGGGTGCTGAGCATGACCGTAACCCGGGAGCAGATGCTGGCGTGGCTCGACGCCCTCGCGGGTGTCTATGCGGAAAACAAGGAGCGGCTAACGGAACTCGATTCGGCGATCGGCGATGCCGATCACGGCATCAACATGGATCGCGGATTCACGGCCGTGAAGGCTGAACTCGCGGCGGCCGCGCCGGCCGACATTCGCGGCATCCTGCAAAAGGTGGCAACCGTCCTGATCAAGACTGTCGGAGGCGCCTCCGGCCCGCTGTACGGCACATTCTTTCTCCGCGCCGCCGCGGCCGCACCGCACCCGGAGATGGATATCCTTGCCTTTCTGCAAGCGGGCGTCGAGGGCGTGCGCCAGCGCGGCAAAGCGGAGCCCGGCGATAAAACGATGCTGGACGCACTGCTACCAGCGCTCGACGCGATGCGCACCGGCGGGTTGGATGCGGCTGCGGCGGCCGCGGAAGCGGGCATGCGGGCGACCATCCCTATGCAGGCGCGCAAGGGCCGCGCCTGCTATCTGGGCGCACGCAGCGTCGGGCACCAGGACCCGGGCGCCACGTCGGCCTGGCTGATGATCAAGACGGCCGCTGAAACGTGGCGCCTATGATCGGCTTCGTCATCGTTTCGCACAGCGCGAAGCTGGCGGAAGGCGTGTGCGAACTGGCCGCGCAAATTGGGCAAGGAAAAGTGCGGCTGGCGGCCGCCGGAGGCACATCGGACAACGCGAACCCGATCGGCACCGACGCGTTCAAGGTCATGCAGGCGATCGAGGAGGTCCACAGCGACGATGGTGTGCTGGTCCTGATGGATCTGGGTAGCGCCATCCTGAGCGCGGAAACGGCGCTGGAACTGCTGCCCGAAGACAAGCGGCCGCACGTGCATTTGTTGCCGGGGCCAGTGGTGGAACGCGCCGTGGAAGCAGTGACCCTGGCTGCGGCGGGCGCGAGCGTGGACGAGATTCTGCACGGATCGGCGAGCAAGTCTGAGGAAGGGCCGCAAGTGACAGCCGAGGTCACGCTGACGGATCCCCTGGGCCTGCACGCCAGACCGGCGGCGCGCATCGTGCGTACGGCGGGACGATTTCAGGCGCGCGTTACCGTGAACGGCATCAATGCGGCTAGCATCAACGATCTGCTGGCGCTGCGCGCGCGTCACGGCGAGAAAGTGCGGATCTGCGCTCGCGGTCCCGAAGCCACCCAGGCCGTGGAGGCTTTGCAAGAGGGGTTAACAGCGCCGGCCGGGCTCGCGGGGTCGGCGGGAATCGCCATTGGACCTGCGGTGAAAGTGACGCCGGCGGCCGTCCGCGTGGAAGAGCGCCTCGTCGACGATCCGGCCGCGGAGAACGCGCGCTTCCTTGATGCCCTCCGCAGTGCGCAAGCGGAGACGCGCACCTTGCGCGACTGGGCAGGCCCGAATGAGGCCGGCATCTTCGACGCGCAACTGCTGATCCTGGAAGATCCGGACGTGGCGGCGCGAGCGTCGCGCCTGATCGTCGACGAGCGGCGAAACGCGGAGTTCGCATGGCAGAAGACGGCCGCCGGACTGCCGAGCGCCGACGCGCCGGATCTGGCCGCCCGGGTCCTGCGGATCCTGTCGCCGCCGGCGGCAGGAATGCCGCGCCTGGCGCAACCCTCGATCCTGGTGGCGCACGATCTCACCCCGTCCGAAGTTAAGGACCTGGATCCGCATCTGACGTTGGGCCTGTGCCTGGAAACCGGCAGCGCCAGCGCCCACAGCGTGATTCTGGCGCGCGCCATGGGCATCCCCGCGGTAGTAGGCGTGGGCGAAGCGGTATCGAGTCTGCGCGACGGCGCCACCATCGCGATCGATGGCGAAACCGGAGCGATTTGGCTGTGTCCGACCGCCGGCGAACTCGCGGAACTGCAGCGGCGGCGCAGCGAGTGGCTGGAATCGCGCCGCGCCGCCGAAGCGGACCGGCAGAAGCCTGCCTACACTCGCAACGGCCGCCGCATCCGCGTGCTCGCCAACATCAGCGGGGTAGCGGAAGCTGCCGAGGCGCTGGACTGCGGGGCGGAAGGCGTCGGTGTCCTGCGCACGGAATTCCTGTTTCTGAATCGCGCCACGCCTCCGACCGAAGATGAGCAGTTCGAAGCCTACCGCGCCATCGCGGCGACGCTGGGCGATCGCCTCCTGGTCATCCGCACGCTGGATATCGGAGGCGACAAGCCA
>DASRFY010000086.1:0-7064 GCA_035651315.1 Burkholderiales bacterium | reverse complement strand
GGCGCGGCGCGCGTGCGCGACATGTTCGAGCAGGCGAAGAAGCATGCGCCGTGCATCGTGTTCATCGACGAGATCGACGCGGTCGGCAGGCAGCGCGGCGCGGGGCTGGGCGGCGGCAACGACGAGCGCGAGCAGACGCTGAACCAGCTGCTCGTCGAGATGGACGGTTTCGAGACCGGCTCCGGCGTGATCGTCATCGCCGCCACCAACCGCCCGGACGTGCTGGACCCGGCGCTGCTGCGCCCGGGGCGCTTCGACCGCCAGGTAGTGGTGCCGCTGCCCGACATCCGCGGGCGCGAGCAGATCCTGATGGTGCACATGCGCAAGGTTCCGGTCGCGCCCGACGTGCGGCCCGACATTCTGGCCCGCGGCACGCCCGGCTTCTCCGGCGCGGACCTCGCCAACTTGGTGAACGAAGCGGCGCTGTTCGCGGCGCGCGCCAGCAAGCGCCTGGTGGACATGGAGGACTTCGAGCGCGCCAAGGACAAGATCATGATGGGCGCAGAGCGCAAGTCGATGGTCATGCCCGAGCACGAACGGCGCAACACCGCGTACCACGAGTCCGGCCACGCGGTGGTGGCCCGGCTTCTGCCGAAGACCGATCCGGTGCACAAGGTCACCATCATCCCGCGCGGGCGCGCACTCGGCGTGACGATGCAGCTGCCGCTGGAAGACCGCTACAGCATGGACCGCGAGCAGATCCTGCAGAACATCTCGGTGCTGTTCGGCGGGCGCATTTCGGAAGAGATCTTCATGGGCCAGATGACCACCGGCGCGGCCAACGATTTCGAGCGGGCCACCGAGATGGCGCGGCGGATGGTGACGCAGTGGGGCATGAGCGAGGAGCTGGGGCCGATGGTCTACGGCGAGAACGAGGGCGAGGTCTTCCTCGGGCGCTCGATCACCACTCACAAGAACGTGTCCGAATCGACCATGCAGCGGGTCGACGCCGAGATCCGCCGTATCATCGACGAGCAGTATTCGCTGGCCCGCAAGCTGATCGAGGAAAACCGCGACAAGGTGGAGGCCATGGCCAAGGCCCTGCTCGAGTGGGAGACGATCGACGCCGACCAGGTGAGCGACATCATGGAAGGCCGTCCGCCGCGGCCGCCGAAGCCGGCCACTCCGCCGTCGGGCAGTACCCCGAGCAGCGGCGGCAGCCCGGCATCGCCGGCGCCGACCGCCACGCCGGCGCAGGAAACCTGAGCGCGCGGAACATCAGTGGCCCGGGGCGAGGCCGGCGGCCTCGCCCCTTTCGTTTCCGGCGCGGCTGATCTTGTAGACTCGTGCGCC
Source organism: Burkholderiales bacterium (assembly GCA_035651315.1). GTDB lineage: Bacteria > Pseudomonadota > Gammaproteobacteria > Burkholderiales > Eutrophovitaceae > DASRFY01. Next base: position 5,771 of record DASRFY010000086.1, on the reverse strand, counting down.
GTGACGACTGCTCCGCAAGCCTCCCGCCCGATCGCCGCCCCGCGTTTGCTGCGCGCGGGTCGCCACACGCTTTCGCGCCCGCTGATCATGGGAGTGGTGAACGTCACGCCCGATTCCTTTTCCGACGGCGGCCTCTTCTACGAGGCCGCGCGCGCGATCGAACACGCAAGGCGGCTTGCCGCGGAAGGCGCCGACATCCTCGACATCGGCGGCGAGTCCTCGCGGCCCGGCGCGCAGGCCGTGCCGCTGGAGGAAGAGCGCCGCCGGGTGCTGCCGGTGCTGGAGGCGATCGTGCCGCTCGGCGTGCCGGTGTCGGTCGACACCTACAAACCGGAATTGATGCGCGAGGCGGTTGCCGCGGGCGCGGCGATGATCAACGACATTTTCGGCCTGCGCCGGCCGGGCGCTCTCGAGGCGGTGGCCGCCGGCGAGGCGGCGGTGTGCATCATGCACATGCAGGGCGAGCCGCGCTCGATGCAGCAGGCGCCGCGGTACGACGACGTCGTGGCCGAGGTGCGAGAGTTCCTGCTCGCCCGCGCTGCGGTGGCGGTTGCCGCGGGAATCGCGCGCGAGCGCATCGTCCTCGATCCCGGTTTCGGCTTCGGCAAGACGCCCGAGCACAACCTGGAACTCATCCGGGCGCTGCCCCGGCTCGCCGGGGCCGGCTATCCGCTGCTCGCCGGCCTGTCGCGCAAGTCGCTGTTCGGTACAATCGTCGGGCGGCCGGCGGCGGAACGCGTGCACGCCAGCGTCGCGGGCGCGCTGCTCGCCGCGCAGCGCGGCGCCTCGATCCTGAGGGTGCACGATGTGGCCGCCACCCGCGACGCGCTGCTCGTGCTGCGCGCAATTGAAGACAGCCATTACGTGCCCGGTGAAAGAAACTAGAAAGTACTTCGGCACCGACGGCGTCAGGGGCCGGGTCGGCGAGATGCCGATCACGCCGGACATCGTCATGCACCTCGGCTATGCGGCCGGAAAGGTCCTTGCTGCGGGCGCGACGCTGCCCGCGGGGGAGCATCCGGCGGTCCTGATCGGAAAGGACACGCGGGTGTCGGGCTACATGCTCGAATCCGCTCTCCAGGCTGGGCTTTCCGCCGCCGGCGTCGACATCTATCTCGCCGGGCCGATGCCCACCCCGGCGGTCGCGTACTTGACGCGGGCGCTGCGCCTGCAGGCGGGAATCGTCATCTCGGCCTCGCACAATCCGTTCGAAGACAACGGCATCAAGTTTTTTTCCGCCGACGGCAACAAGCTGCCCGACGATAGCGAGCGCGCGATCGAGGCCGGACTGGACACGCCGATCCAGACCATGCCTTCCGCGCAGCTCGGCAAGGCGCGCCGGCTCAACGATGCCGCGGGCAGGTACATAGAATTCTGCAAGAGCACCTTCCCTGCCCGGCTCGACCTGCGCGGAATCAAGGTTGCGATCGACTGCGCGCACGGGGCGACCTACCACATTGCCGGTCACGTGTTCCACGAACTGGGTGCGGACGTGGCGGTGATCGGCAACCAGCCCGACGGTTTCAACATCAATCTGGAATGCGGCGCTGTGCATCCGCAGGCCCTGCAGCAGGCGATCAGGGACAGCGGTGCGCATATCGGCCTGGCCCTGGACGGCGACGGCGACCGCGTGATCATGGCCGACGCAGACGGCAGGCTCTACGACGGCGACCAGTTGTTGTACGTCATTGCGCGCTTTCGCCATGCCCAAGGGGCGCTCGCAGGCGGGGTGGTGGGCACGCTCATGACCAACCTCGGGCTGGAGCGGGCGCTTGCCTCTCGGGGAATCCCGTTTGCCCGTGCCCCGGTCGGCGACCGCTACGTGCTCGAGTTGCTGCTCGATCGCGGCTGGCAGCTCGGCGGCGAGAACTCCGGGCACATCGTCTGTCTGGACAAGCACACCACCGGCGACGGCATCATCTCGGCGCTGCAGGTGCTGCACGCCGTGCGCGCGCAGGGCAAGACGCTTGCCGAGCTGACGGCCGAAGTGACGCTCTATCCGCAAGTGCTGGTGAACGTGCGGGTCAGGCGCGGCTTCGATTTCAGGTCCAGCAGAATCGTGCAATCCGCGCTCCAGGCCACCGAGATCGCGCTCGAGGGCAAAGGGCGGGTACTGCTGCGCGCCTCGGGCACCGAGCCGGTGATCCGGGTGATGGTGGAAGGCGAAGACAGGTCGAGCATCCAGGCTGCCGCCGACGACCTGGCGAGACAGGTTGCCCAGGCCGCGCGCGCCTAGGGAAGCTCTGCACAAGTCTCGCGGGCGCGACCGTCTTGCGGGCGGCTCGCCTGTTCATGAAGAATCATCCGCTTGCAGAGATGTCATTTTTTCGCAACATTTCCCGGCTAGTCTTCGCGGGCCGCTCCCCGGCATTCTTTGGAGAACCCACCCGATGTTCCACGCGCGCATTACTCTTGTCCTCGCAGCAGCCGGAGTGTTCCTTTCCCTCGGCGTTCAAGCCGCGGACATCACCGGGGCAGGTGCGACCTTTCCCTATCCGATCTACGCCAAGTGGGCCGATGCGTACAAGAAGGACACCGGGGTCGGGTTGAACTATCAGTCGATCGGTTCCGGGGGCGGAATCAAGCAGATCCGGGCCAAGACGGTCGATTTCGGCGCCTCCGACATGCCGCTGAAGGCGGAAGAATTGGGGAAAGACGGATTGCTTCAGTTTCCCGCGATCATCGGGGGCGTGGTGCCGGTGGTGAACATCGAGGGCAGCGGGCCCGGTCAGCTCAAGCTCAGCGGCAAGCTGCTGGCGGACATTTACCTCGGTCAGGTCACCAAGTGGGACGATCCCGCCATTGCCAATCTCAATCCCGGCGTGAAGCTGCCGTCGAGCGCGATCACGGTGGTGCGGCGTGCGGACGGATCGGGCACGACCTTCCTGTTCACGAACTATCTTTCGCAGGTCAGCAGCGAATGGCAACGCAGGGTCGGCGCCGGAACGGCGGTGTCGTGGCCGGTGGGCATCGGCGGCAAGGGTAACGAAGGGGTGGCTGCCTACGTGCAGCGCGTAAAGGGTTCGATCGGCTACGTCGAATACGCGTACGCCAAGAAGAACAAGATGAGCTTTGCGGTCATGCAGAATCGCGACGGCAAGTGGGTATCGCCGAACGAGCAGAGCTTTGCCGCCGCCGCCGGCAACGCGGAGTGGGACAAGGCCCCCGGTTTCTATGAAATCCTGACCGACCAGCCCGGCGCGGAGAGCTGGCCGATCACGGGGGCGAGCTTCATCCTGGTATACAAGGCGCCGGACAACCCCGATCGGGCCCGGGAAGTCCTCCGGTTCTTCTCCTGGGCGTTCAAGAAGGGCGGCGCGATGGCATCCGAACTGGATTATGTGCCGATGCCGCACAAGGTCATATCGCTGATTGAACGTACCTGGTCCGGGCAGATCAAGACCGCCTCCGGCCAGGCGGTGTGGCAGTAAGCCCCGACATCGAGCCCGCGTTTCGGCTCGTCTTCCGGCAGAACCGGGCTGCGTCGGCCCGGTTCTGCTTTTAAAATCGTATGATCTCCAGATCGAAGGCGCTGCCGGGTGCGGTGTACCCGGCCGGCGATACGACAACGAACACAACAATGGACGCCGAGATCGACCGACGCAAGGCCTCCGTCTGGCAGGCCCGGCAGGACAAGACCTTTCGCCTCCTCGCCCAGATGTTCGCCGTGACCGTGCTGCTGCTGCTGCTGGCGATCGTCGTGTCGCTCGCGATCGGCGCTGCGCCGGCTTTTCAGAAATTCGGCCTCCGTTTTCTCGTCGAATCGGAATGGAATCCGGTCACCGAGGTATTCGGTGCGCTGGTGCCGATCTTCGGCACGCTCGCGACCTCGGCCATCGCCCTGCTCATCGCCATTCCCTTGAGTTTCGGCATCGCGCTGTTCCTTACCGAGCTGTGTCCCGTCGGGCTGCGCACGCCGCTCGGCATCGTCGTGGAATTGCTCGCCGCGGTGCCCAGCATCATCTACGGCATGTGGGGACTGTTCGTGTTCGCGCCGGCTTTTGCCGACCGCGTCCAGCCGGCGCTGCAGGCCACGGTGGGCCGTTTGCCCGGCGTCGGGGCGCTGTTCCAGGGACCGCCGATGGGGATCGGCATTCTGACGGCGGGAATCATTCTCGCGTTCATGGTGGTGCCGTTCATTGCCGCGGTGATGCGCGACGTGTTCGAGATCGTTCCACCCATCCTCAAGGAGTCGGCGTACGGACTGGGTTGCACGACCTGGGAGGTCGTCTGGCACGTCGTGCTGCCTTACACCAAGGCCGGGGTAATGGGCGGCGTCATGCTCGGACTGGGCCGCGCACTGGGAGAAACGATGGCGGTCACCTTCGTCATCGGCAATTCCTACGATCTCAGTTTCTCGCTGTTCAGCGCCGGCAACAGCATCGCCTCCAGCCTCGCCAACGAATTCGCTGAGGCGCACAGCGACATGCACGCTTCCGCGCTCATCGCGCTCGGACTCCTGCTGTTCGCGATCTCGCTGATCGTTCTGGCGGCGGCCAAGCTGCTGCTGCTGCGCGTGACCCGGGCCGAGGGAAGGCAGACCTGAGGGCCGGAATGGATCTCTACCGCAAGCGTCTGCTCGTCAATCGCGCCGGGCTCACTTTGTCGCTGCTCGCGATGCTCGCCGGACTCGCGATTCTTGCCTGGATCCTCGGCACGCTGGTCGTCAACGGCATCGCCGGGCTGGATCCGACGGTGTTCACCCGGATGACGCCGCCGCCGGGCGAAAGCGGCGGACTCCTGAATGCGATTTTCGGCAGCGTGCTGATGGTCGCGGTCGGCATCCTGATCGCGACTCCGAGCGGAGTTCTGGCCGGAATCTACCTCGCCGAGTACGGCGGGCGCGGCTGGCTTGCGCCGGTGGTCCGTTTCATCAACGACATCCTGCTGTCGGCGCCGTCGATCATCCTCGGGCTGTTCGTCTACGCGGTCTACGTGGCGAGCACGCACCACTTTTCAGGCTGGGCGGGCGCCTTCACGCTGGCGCTGATCGCGGTCCCGGTGATCGTGCGTGCCACCGACAACATGCTCGCGCTCGTTCCGAACACCCTGCGCGAGGCGGCTGCTGCGCTCGGCGCGCCGAAATGGAAGATCGTCTGTTTCGTCACGCTGCGCGCCGCGCGCGCCGGCCTGACCACGGGAGTGCTGCTGGCGCTCGCCAGGATCAGCGGGGAGACCGCGCCGCTGTTGTTCACCGCTCTGAACAATCAATTCTGGAGCGCGGACTTGAACGGGCCGCTGGCCAATCTTCCGGTGGTCATCTTCCAGTTTGCGATGAGTCCCTACGACGATTGGAAAAAGCTCGCCTGGGTGGGCGCGCTGCTCATCACGCTGAGCGTGCTCGTCCTATCGATCGTCGCCAGGGCGCTCGGCGGCCGCAGGCTGTCGAGCTGATGCTTGTCCGAACCCGCGACCGACCGCCAGCCATGGAAACCGCCGCCAGCACCACACAGGAGCGCGCCGCGCCGAAGATCCAGATCCGGAACCTGAGTTTCTTCTACGGGGAATTCCAGGGACTGAAGAACATCTCGATGGATATCCCGGGCCGCAAGATCACCGCTTTCATCGGCCCGTCGGGCTGCGGGAAGTCGACGCTGCTGCGCACCCTGAACCGGATGTTCGACCTGTACCCGCGGCAGCGCGCCGAGGGACAGATCCTGTTCAACGGGCGCGACATCCTGGCGGAGAACCAGGACGTGAACCAATTACGGGCCAAGATCGGAATGGTGTTCCAGAAACCGACGCCGTTTCCGATGTCGATCTACGACAAC
>DASRFY010000085.1:0-24839 GCA_035651315.1 Burkholderiales bacterium | reverse complement strand
GGTGCTCGGTGCTCGGTGCTCGGTGCTCGGTGCTCGGTGCTCGGCAAAGTCTATTCGATCACCGTCGGTCGTCCATTGAATCCCAAGTTGTGCTTTTGTCTCTTCTTGTCGTCGTCTTTCGCTCTTGATTTCTTTTTCTTGGTGCCCTTGATGATCCTGGTGGTGAACCCGGCCTTTCAATACCGCCGCGGCGAGCCGTAGCTCTCGTCGAACAGCGAGAACGGCGGCGTACGCCCGACCAGGCTCTCGATCAGCGTGAGCTCCAGGTCGGTGTGATTCTTGAACGGCGCGGGCCGGATGCGCTTTGCCGCGCCTGGCTTGAGCACGTAACGCGGCGCGTCGTGGTGCTTCGAGACGATGCGCTCCGAGATCGAAGGATCGTCGGCGGCGGCGATTTCCACTTCGCCGTAGCAGGTGCAAATGTAGGTCTGCTCCGGCTCGGACTCCAGGTACAGCCCGGTGCCGCGGATGCCGATCGTGGCGGTCGCCCCGAACACCTGCTTCGGCCCTCTTCCGAACACCGACAACAGCGCGCCGGTCGCCAGCCTGAGCGAGCGCACCAGCAACTCCGTTCCCGAGAACGCCAGCTCGCTGTTCTCACGGAGGATGAAGGCGTCCGCTCCGACTGCGAAGACGAGTTCCGCGTCCTTGCCGGTGCGGATCGTGTCGGAGGCGCCGATGCGCGTCGCGCCGTCGGCCGGCTGGCCGTTGACTCGCACTTCGCCGCGCAGCGAATAGATCGACCGTCCCGCAGGCAGCGGGCCCGGCCGGCGTCCCAGCACCTGCGCCCGTGCCCCGCGAACGGCGCCGGCAAACGCACCGACCGCGAACATCCCGCTAGCGAGCGCCTTCAGCAGGAAGTCGCGTCGCGGATCGTCCTTCGCATCGGTTCTTGTGGGCATCTGCGCTCCCGTTTGGCATACTGAGGTCGCCCGCATTATCACGCCGGAATATGGCGAAGGATAGCCGCATGCGTGTCGTCTCGCGTCATCGAGTCGGAGTCGCTCTCGGCTGCGCCTGGGCCGCGGCCGCCGTCTTTGCGCAGCAGACTCTTGCCGACGACATGCGATACGGCCTGAATCTCGATTATTTGTACGACGACAACGTCAACCGCGCGGCGGTGTCGAGCGAAAGGAAGCCGGACAGCGCGGCCTCGGTGGAAGGCTACGGCACGCGCGCCTTCCCGCTCTCCGAAGGCAGCGGCATCGTCGTGCGCGGCGCGGCGCAAGTCTCGCAGTACCTGCACTTCGACGACCTGAGCAACCTGACGCTCGACGGGCGCGCCACCTACCGGATCCAGCCTGTCCCCGGCTACACCATGCCGTGGATCGAAATCGCCGCCGGCGGGCAATGGCTCAAGTTCCGCGACAGCGAGCTGCGCGACGGCTCGATCCTGTTCGCCTCCGCCGGGGTCGGCAGCTGGGTCACGGACCGCATCCGGCTCGCAGCGAACGCGGGGCGAGACTGGCGCCGCGCCCGCGAAGGCGAGGTCTACGACGGCGCGGTCACCCGCCTGTGGGCGACGCTCGACTACCGCCTGCCGGGCACAGCCACGCTGTACGGGAGCCTCACTCGTCTGTCCGGCGACCAGGTGTTCACCGCCTCTTCGGCGACCGCCCAGACCAAGCTGGGAAATTGGGCCTCGGCGAGCGCGCCCGATCCGGTGTTTGCCGGCGCCTTCGGCGGGGTCGCGCCGGTCGCCTATCGCCTCCAGGCCACCACGCTTCTGTACGAAGCCGGCGTGAATTTTCCGCTTACCGGCATGCAGGCGATCGACGCGAGCGCGGGCTATTTCGACGCGAAGTCCGCGCAGGGCGGCCAGCGCTACGCCGGCGCGACCGCACGCCTGTCGTATCTGGTCCGATTCCGCTGAACGCTTCGGGCAACCGCAATCGGCAACACGTTTGTCAAAATCGCGACATCTCGGCTTCAGAATCGCCGCCTATGCTCGACTGCGTTCATCGTCGATGCAAAGGAGCGTGCGATGGCCGACACGTTCACCGACTCGAGGCGTCTTTTTCTGACCCAGGCCGGGCTGGCCGGCGTCGTTGCACCGGGCGACATTCCGGAATTGCCGTGCGCCGCGGGCGCGCCGGTCGGGGGGCATTCCGACCCCTGCGGTGGGATCCTCGGGAGAGGAGCGCCTGGCAGGGAAGAGGTCGCCGGCTGCGCGAACCGGCCGCGTTGCCGCGAAGAGTCGCAAGGACGATAACCGGGTGCGGATTGCCGGGCGCGACCGGGGATGCGCTCCCGGTTGTCGTCCATGCCGGGTGCTGGCGTATACTTTTCCGGACTTCGTCCACCCGATCCCATGCCCGCACCGCCGGTCAAGCTCGGACTCGCCTCGATCGACGATGCGCTCGCCATCGCGGAGATGTCGCGCGACCTCATCGAGACCGGGCTCGGCTGGACCTGGACGCCGGCACGGGTGGCGCGCGAGATCCGCGACCGGGAAACCATCGTGCTCGCCGCGCGCCTGCGCGGCTTGCTCATCGGCTTCGCCATCGCCGGCTTCGGCGATGAAGTCGCGCACCTGTCGCTGCTCGCGGTGCGGCGGGAATGGCAGCGCCGCAACATCGGGCGCCGCCTGTTCGAATGGCTGAAGGCCTCGGCGTTGACGGCGGGCATGGCGGAGATTCGCGTCGAGCTGCGCGCGATCAACCGCGGCGCGCGCCAGTTCTACCGTGCGCTCGGCTTCGAGGAGGCCGGCTGGTCGCCCGGCTACTACCGCGGGCGCGAAACCGCGCTGCGCATGCGGCTGAACCTTCGGCCCACTGCGCTCGGCTACCGCATCTGACGCGGCCGTGCCCGCGCCGCAGAACGACACCGCCGGCATCGTCGCGCCGCCGCCGCTGATCTACCTGGCCGGTTTCGCGGCCGGCTAGCTGTTGAACCGCCAGTGGCCGGTGCTGTTTCTTCCCGATGCAATCGGGCGTGCGCTCGGCTGGCTGCTGATCCTGGTCGGATTTGCGCTGTTGGGCTGGGCGGTTCTGGCCATGCGCCGCGCGCGAACGTCGATCAACCCCTACACACCGACCAGCGCAATCGCGGTAACCGGGCCGTATCGCTACTCCCGCAACCCGATCTATCTCGCCGACATCGCGATCTATGTTGGCGCCAGCGTGGCGGCCGGCATGCCTTGGCCGCTCGCATTCCTCCCGCCGGTGCTATGGGTAATGAACAAGGGTGTGATCGAGCGCGAAGAGCGCTACCTCGAACGGCGCTTCGGCGAGACCTACCTGCGCTACAAGGCGACCGTGCCGCGCTGGCTGCGGTTAGGGCCATGACCGGGAAAATCAGGGCCGAGGGCTGAGGACGAAGGGCTGAGCGAAACCCAGGGTATGAACCGGGCTTATCCTTGACAGAGTAAACCGGGTAAATGGTCGACAGTCGTGTGAGGCATCGTGGCGCGCCGAAGGAGGTGCGCCCTGCCCGTAAACTTCCGGCCACGGCATGCGTTCAAAGCGCCATGGAGGTAACGCCTCCGTGAACGCAAAGGAGGTACGACATGAAAAACTTCCTTACAAAGACAGCATTGCTTGCCGGACTTGCCCTCGTGCCGCTTGCCGGTGCGACTCAGCAAAACCCTCTTCCGGCACCCGAACCCCGAACCGTCGGAAAGCTGACTTACCTGACCGGTGGAGTCGGCCTCGAGGAGCGGGATGAGATGCGCGCGAAGATGGGCGACTACAATCTGCGCCTGATGTTCGCCGCCGGGGACGCCTATCTCGGCAGGGTCAAGATCCAGATCGCGGACCAGAAAGGCCACCGGTTGCTTCAGACCGAGTCGAACGGACCCTGGTTCTTCGTCAAGCTGCCGAAGGGCAAGTACAAAATAACCGCGAAGAACGAGGGCGCATCGCAGGTGCGCAACGTGGACCTGTCGAAAAAGGCGGTCGCCGACGTCGTGTTCCGGTGGAAACTGATGCAGGCAAAAAACTGAGAAAATCAGGGCTGAGGACGGAGGACTGAGGACAGAGGAAAAAGCCGCGGTATTCGCCTGTTCGTCGACTGGCTCGGCTCTTCGTCCCAAGTCCCCAGTCCTGTTGTTTCGTCCGCCATTCACCTCCCTCGTGAACTACCTCGGCCACCTCTTCCTCGCCGAGCCGACCGAAGACGGGCGGCTCGGCAGCCTGCTCGGCGACTTCGTCAAGGGCCCGCTCGACCGGCGCTACGGCGAGCCGGTCATGCGCGCAATCGCCCTGCATCGCAGGATCGATTCTTTCACCGACGCGCATCCGGCGGTGCTCGTCTCCAAGTCGCGCGTCACCCCGGCTCGCCGGCGTTACGCCGGGATCATGGTCGACGTCTTCTACGATCATTTCCTGGCCAAGCACTGGAACGAATTCCACGAGCAGCCGCTGCGCGAATTCGCGGCGCACGTCTACGAGATGCTCGAGCGGCGTTACGACGAACTGCCGGCGCGGCTGCAGCAGATGGCGCCGAGCATGATCCGCTGGGACTGGCTGGGTTCCTATGCGGAACTCGCTTCCATCTACGCCGCGCTGAACCGGATGGGCAACCGCCTGAAGCGGGAAAACCGGCTGTTCAACTCCGCCGACGAGTTGCTGGAAAACTATCCGGGACTGGAAGCGGATTTCCGCGCCTTCCTGCCGGACGCCGCCGCATTCACCCGCGAGCGACGCGCTACGCCGTAGCGCGGCGCAACGCGTCGACCCGCCGGGCCCGGGAGCGGAAGCGCGCCTGACGATGCCCGAGAGGCGCGCGGTTTCGCGGCAAGCGCTACCGCGGCGCGGCCGATGAACATGCGCGGTACGACATCATTTACAGAGGCGGGTGGCGATCCGCCCAGGGACGGGCCCGCTCGAATGCGCGCGAGGCCTGTAGCACACGCAGGTCCCGATTTCTCCCCGCCACGATCTGCAGGCCGACCGGCAGGCCCGTCGGCGTGAAGCCGCAGGGACAGGTCGCGGCCGGCAGCCACGTAAGATTGAACGGATAGCTGAACCCCGCCCATCTCAGCCAGTCCCATTCGTGCTGCTCCCAGTGCGACGGGATCAGGCGGTCGGCGGGAAACGCCGCGACCGACAGCGTCGGCGTGAGCAGCAGATCGTAGCGCTCGAAAAAAGCGCGCACCTTGTCGTAATAGAGCAGCCGCTGCCCCGAGGCGCGGGAGTAATCCGCGCCGCTGAAGGTCATGCCGTGCCGGACGATGGCCACCAGCCCCGGGTCCATCCGCTGCGCCCACTGGTCGAGGAAGCCGCCGAGCATGCCGGCGAGGTTGGTCGCGAACAGGCAATGCTCCATCTGGATCGGATCGCCCCAGCCTGGATCGACTTCCTCCACCGTGCATCCCAGCTCCTCGAAGGCCTCCGCCGCCTTGCGCACCGGCGCGGCCACCTCGGGATCGACCTTGAGATAGCCGAGATCCGGGCTGTAGGCGACCCTGAGGCCGGCGATCCCGTCGTCCAGCCGCGCGAGAAAATCTTCCGGCGGCGACGCGACGCTGGTCATGTCGCGATCGTCCGGACCGGCCACGGCCTGGAGCCATAGCGCCGCATCGGCGACAGTGCGCGTGATCGGGCCCACGTGCGAGATCAGGCCGTTGGGCGGCATCGGGTAATACGGCACGCGCCCGTGCGAGGGCTTGATGCCGTACACGCCGCAGAACGATGCGGGCATGCGGATCGATCCGGCGCCGTCGGAGCCCTGGTGGATCGGTCCGATGCCCGCCGCCGCGCATACCGCGGCGCCCGCGCTCGACGCGCCGGCGTTCATGCCGCGCTTCCACGGGTTGTGCGTGACGCCGGTCAACGGGCTGTTGCTCACGCCGGTCCAGCCGAACTCGGAGACGGTGGTCTTGCCGATCGAAATCGCGCCCGCCGCGCGCATCCGCTCGACGTGCAGATGATCGAAATCCGGCACGCGGTCCTTGTGGATGTGCGTGCCCGCCATGGTGCGCACGCCGCGGGTGAAGGCGAGATCCTTGATCGTGGTGGGAATGCCGTGGAGCAGGGGCAGCGAATCGCCGCGCGTCACCGCCGCTTCGGCCTCGCGCGCGGCCTGCATCGCCGCCTCGAAAGTCGGCGTGCAGATCGCATTGAGTCCGGGATCGAGTCTTTCCGCCCGCGCGAGGGTTGCACGCATCAGCTCCACGGGCGAGAGTTTCCTGCCGCGGATCATGCGCCCCAGCTCGGTAGCCGGCGTGAAACAAAGCTCGTCGTCGTTCATTTTCCGCTGCGCTTCATGGTGGCCGGGAAAATCAGGACTGAGGACCAAGGGCGAAGGCCTGAGCGAGACCCAGGACTGAAGACGAAGCACTCGGGACTTGCGACCGAAAAAGATTCCCGGCTTTCATCTGCTCGTCGCTCTTACTTGGTCCTTCGTCCTCCGTCCTCGACTAAAATCACCTTTTACTGCTCATCGCCATATAGCGGGTCAGGATGTCCTGCTCGGTGCGGGTGCGCTGGTTGGCCGGGCATGGATAGCGCAGGATCAGCGTCACCTTGCCGCTATCGCCGAGGCGGACGGTGACGCGCGGCTCGGCCGAGGGCATGACGATGAACTGCTCGCCTTCCAGCTCGCGCAGCGCCGCCTCCGTCGGGGCGACGTATTCCGAGCACACGCCCTTCGCCACCTCGACCAGCGTGAGTCGCGCGTTGTCGACGTCCACGCCGTCCGCGAGCGGCACCAACACGAGCCCGAGCTGATAGGCGCCGAGGCGCGAATGGTTGCGCAGCGGATACGTGACGTAAAAGCTGTTGGGGAACTGCACCACGCGGCCGGTGAACAGGTGCTCTTCGCTCATCTCGAGCACCGTGGTCGAAAGCAGCGTCTGGTCGATCACTTCGCCCTTCACGTTGTTGATCTCGATGACGTCCCCGAACTCGAAACTGCGCGACGTCGTGCGGTGGATGTAGCCCAGGATCGAGGTGAGCAGCTCCTTGCCTGCGAGCACCAGCGCCACGCTCAACGCGGCCAGCGACAGGGCGACCGCCCGCAACTCCGCGCGCCAGACGAACAGCAGCGCGAGGAAGGCGATGATCAACGAGAAATTCCGCCAGAAGACCAGGGCGCGCAGCTTGGTCTCGTGCGACAGGCTGCGCCGCCGGCGCAGGATCGCGGACAGGGCGAGGTTGGCGACGACCGCCGCCGCGATGACGACGAGCGTGCCGAAGATCTCGGGGGCGAGGCCGGCAACGATCGATTGGTTTGCCATGTTCCGAATCCGCGTTGCGCCCCAGTTACGGCCTGGAGCCCAGCCGCGCCGCAAGCTCGCCGATGATGCCGCGCCGGAACGCGAGCACGTTGGCGATGAAGATCGCGCCCATGATCACCGTCACCCAGGGCCCGACCTTGTCGGCCAGCTCGCTCTGCAGCGCGGTGATGACGATCGCGCCCACGACCGGACCCAGCATCGTGCCCACCCCGCCGACCAGCGTCATCAGCACGACCTCTCCCGAGGTGCTCCAGTGCACGTCGGTAAGCGTGGCGAAACCCATGACCAGCGTCTCGGTGGCGCCCGCCAGTCCGGACAGCGCCGCGGAGAGCACGAACGCGAGCAGCTTGTAGCGATCCACGGTGTAGCCGAGCGAGAGAGCGCGCGGCTCGTTCTCGCGGATCGCCTTCAGCACCTGGCCGAAGGGAGAGTGAACCGTGCGGTGGACGATCCAGAACCCGCCGAGGAAGACGGCGAGGACGAAGTAGTACATCGCCGTGTCGTTGCCCAGGTCGATCAAGCCGAACAAGGCGCCCCGCGGTACGCCCTGCAGCCCGTCCTCGCCGCCGGTGATCGGCGCCTGCAGGCAGAAGAAATACACCATCTGCGCCAGCGCGAGCGTGATCATCGCGAAGTAGATTCCCTGCCGTCGGATCGCCAGTCCGCCGAACACTGCCCCAAGCGCGGTCGCGATGAGCGTTCCGAATGCGATCCCGATTTCCGGCGTCACCGCCCACCTGGTCATGGCATAGCCCGTCGCATAGGCCGCGGAGCCGAGGAACGCGGCATGGCCGAAGGACAGCAGGCCGGTAAAGCCGAGCAGCAGGTTGAACGCGCAGGCGAACAGCGCGAAGCATAGGATCTTCATCGCCAGCACGGGATAGACGAAGAACGGCGCGGCCGCCGCGGCGACGAGGAAAACGAGATATGCCGCGCGATCCAGATCGAGCTTCAGCATCGGTTCACTTTTCCCGCCCGAACAGGCCGGCCGGCCGCACCAGCAGGACCAGCGCCATGATCACGAATACTACGGTATTCGACGCTTCCGGATAGAACACCTTGGTGAGACCCTCGATCACGCCCAGTCCGAGTCCGGTCGCGATCGAGCCCAGGATCGAGCCCATGCCGCCGATTACCACCACGGCGAACACCACCACGATGAGGTGCGATCCCATGAGCGGGCTGACCTGGATCACTGGCGCGGCGAGTACGCCGGCGAAGGCCGCGAGCCCGACCCCGAAGCCGTAGGTGAGCGTGATCATCAGCGGCACGTTCACGCCGAACGCCTGCACAAGCCGGGGATTTTCCGTGCCCGCGCGCAAATACGCGCCCAGCCGCGTGCGCTCGATCAGGAACCAGGTCGCCAGGCACACGGCGGTCGAGGCGAGCACCACCCAGGCGCGGTAGTTGGGCAGGATCATGAAGCCGAGGTTGGTCGCGCCTTCCAGTTGCACGGGCACCGGGTAGGGTTGCCCCGAGACGCCGAAAAAATACCGGTAGGTGCCTTCGATGACGAGCGCGATGCCGAAGGTGAGCAGCAGGCCGTACAGGTGGTCGAGCTTGTAGAGCCACTGCAGCAGCGCCCGCTCGATTACCATGCCGAATGCGCCGACCACGAGCGGGGCAAGCAGCAGGCTTTCCCAATAGCCAAGCTGGAAATAGGTGAGCGCGATCCACGCCACGTACGCGCCCATCATGTACAGAGCGCCGTGCGCGAAATTGATGATGTTCAGCATGCCGAAGATCACCGCCAGCCCGAGGCTCAGCACGGCGTAGAACGAGCCGTTCACCAGCCCGAGCATGAGCTGTCCGAGCAGGGCTTGCAGCGGGACGCCGAAGAGTTCCATCAGGCACCGATCGGGCGGCCGTCACGGGGCGCGGTCGGATCGAGCGCCATTGCCATCGTCGCCCCGATGCGCGCGCTCACCGCGGCTGCCGGCAAGGCCCCTACTTCTTCACCAGCGGACAGCGCGATGCCGACAGCGGCTGAAACGCATGCTCGGCGGGAATCGTCTCGCGCAGATGGTAGTAGTCCCACGGCCCCTTCGACTCCGAAGGCTTCTTCACCTGGAACAGGTACATGTCGTGCACCAGCCGCCCGTCCGCGCGCAGCGTCATGTTCTTGCCGAACATGTCGCTGTGCTTGTTGGCACGCAGCCAGGCCATGACCGCGTCGGCGTCGTCGGTCCCAGTCGCTTTCACGGCCTTGAGATACATGGTCACCGCCGAGTACACCCCGGCGTGGTTCATCGACGGCATCTTGTTCGTACGCTCGAAGAACCGCTTGCTCCACTTGCGCGTCTGGTCGTTGAGGTCCCAGTACCATGCCTCGGTGACGTACATGCCCTGCGTTGCCTGCAGGCCGAGGCTGTGCACGTCGGTGATGAATACCAGCAGCCCGGCCAGCGTCTGGGTCTTGGTGAGCCCGAACTCGTTGGCGGCCTTGATCGAATTGATGGTGTCGCCGCCGGCGTTGGCGAGCCCGACGATCTTTGCCTTCGAGGCCTGCGCCTGGAGCAGGAACGAGGAGAAGTCGGAGGCATTGAGCGGGTGGCGCACGGCGCCGAGCACCTTGCCGCCGTTGGCCTTGACCACGTCCGCGGTATCCTTCTCCAGCGAGTGGCCGAACGCGTAGTCGGCGGTGAGGAAGAACCAGGTGTCGCCGCCCTGCTTCACCACCGCGCGTCCGGTGCCGTTGGCGAGCGCATAGGTGTCGTAGGTGTGGTGCACCGTGTAGGGCGTGCAGTCCTCGTTGGTCAGCCGCGTGGATGCCGCGCCGGTATCGATCAGGATCTTCTTTTTCTCCGCCACCACTTTCGAGGTGGCGATGGCGACCGCGGAGTTGAGCGCGTCGGTGACCATGTCCACCCCGTCACGGTCGATCCATTCGCGCACCTTCTGCGCGCCGACGTCGGCCTTGTTCTGGTGATCGGCGGAGAGTACCTCGATCTTCCTGCCGAGGACCTTGCCGCCGAAGTCCTCCGCCGCCATCTGCGCCGCCACCACCGAACCCTGGCCACCGATGTCCGAGTACAGGCCGGACATGTCGGTCAGCACGCCGATGCGGACGGCATCGCCGGAGATACCGCCCGCGCCCTGCGCCGAGATCGCAGCCAGACCCAGCGCCGCGGCGCAAGACAAGACGTACATCGCTCCTCGTTTCATGTTTGCTCCCCCCATTCGTGCGTGATAATAGTCAGACGCCGAGGTACTCGTGCAGCAGTCCGAGACGCTGGTCCAGTTCCTCCTTCCCGACTGTTTCGACCACCCGGCCGCGCTCCACGACGTAGTGCCGGTCGGCGAGCCGGGCGGCAAACCGGAAGTTCTGCTCCACCATGATAATCGTGTAGCCCCTTTCCTTGAGGCGGGCGACGGTGTGTCCCAGCAGCTTGACCAGCACCGGCGCCAGTCCCTCCGTGATCTCGTCGAGCAGCAGGATGTCCGCCCCGGTGCGCAGGATCCGCGCCAAGGCGAGCATCTGCTGTTCGCCCCCGGACAGGCGGCTGCCCTGGCTGTGCCGGCGCTCGCGCAGATTCGGGAACATGGCGTAGATCTCCTCCACCTCCATCCCGCCGCCGCCGACCCGCGGCGGCAGCCACAGGTTCTCCTCTGTCGACAGGCTGGCGAAGATGCCGCGCTCTTCGGGACAATACCCGAGCCCGAGGCGGGCGATGCGGTACGACGGCAGCGCGATCGTCTCGCGCGCCTTCACCCGGACCGAGCCGGTGCGCCTGCCGGTCAGCCCCAGGATCGCGCGCAGCGTCGTGGTGCGGCCGGCCCCGTTGCGGCCGAGCAGGGTGACCAGCTCGCCGCGCTTCACCACGAAGTCCATGCCGTGCAGGATGTGGGACTCGCCGTACCAGGCGTGCAGCTCGGTCACCTGCAGCATCGTATCGCCGGCGGTCTTCTCACTCATCGGCGGCTCCGACATAGGCTTCCAGCACCTGCGGATTCCGCGACACTTCGTCGTACGTTCCTTCCGCGAGCACCGCTCCCCGCTGCAGCACCGTGATCGTGTCGCACAGATGCTCGACCACGCCCAGGTTGTGCTCGACCATCAGCACCGTGCGGCCGGCGGCGACGCGCCGGATCAGCTCCGTGACGCGCCCCACGTCCTCGTGCCCCATTCCCTGCGTCGGCTCGTCGAGCAGCATCAGTTCCGGTTCCAGCGCCAGCGTCGTGGCGAGCTCGAGCGCGCGCTTGCGGCCGTAGGGCAGCTCGACCGCCCTGCGCCCGGCGTGCTCGGCGAGGCCCACGCTGGCGAGAATTTCCCGGGCGCGGTCGTCCAAATGCCCGAGCACGCGCTCCGATCGCCAGAACTGAAACGAATTGCCCAGCCTTCGCTGCAATGCCACGCGCACGTTTTCCAGCACGGTCATGTGCGGGAACGTGGACGAGATCTGGAACGAGCGCACCAGTCCACGCCGCGCCACCCGCGCCGGATGTTCGCGCGTGATGTCTTCGCCGCGATAGAGGATCGTGCCCGCCGTGGGCAGCAGGAACTTGGTGAGCAGATTGAACACCGTGGTCTTGCCGGCGCCGTTCGGTCCGATCAACCCGTGAATGCTGCCCCGCCTGACCCGGAGGTTCACGTCGCTCACCGCGACGAAGCCGCGGAAATCCCGGCTGAGATGCCGGGTTTCGAGGATGTAATCGCCGTGCGTCACCCGTCGCTCCCGCCGCTCAATCGCCGAGGTTCCGCAGTTCGCGCCGGATGATCTTGCCGGTCGTGGTCATCGGCAGCGAGTCGAGATAGCGGACCTGTCGCGGGTATTCGTGCGCGGCGAGCCGGACCTTGACATGATCCTGCAGCTCGCGGGTGAGCTGTTCGCTCGGCGCCCAGCCCTCCTTCAGCACCACGAACGCCTTCACGATTTCGGTACGCTCCGGGTCCGGCACGCCCACCACCGCCGCCATCCGCACCGCGGGATGACCGAGCAGGCAGTCCTCGATCGGGCCCGGCCCGATCCGGTAGCCCGCGCTGGTGATCACGTCGTCGTTCCTGCCCACGAAACGGAAGTAGCCGTCCGCGTCCCTGTGGCCGGTGTCGCCGGTGATCAGGTACTCGCCGACGTATTTTTCCTCGGTCGCCTTCGGGTTGTTCCAGTAACCGAGAAACATCACTGGGTCCGGGCGCCGGATCGCGATGTTGCCCAGCTCGCCGGCAGGAAGCGGCCGGCCGACGTCGTCCACGATCTCGACCCGGTGGCCCGGCGCCGCCTTGCCGATCGCGCCCGGTCTGGCGTCGAACAGCGCCTCGCAGGAGGACAGCACCATGTTGCACTCGGTCTGCCCGTAGAACTCGTTGATGTTGAGCCCGAACGTTTCCCGTCCCCATTGCAGCAGCTCCGCGCCCAGCGACTCGCCGCCGCTCGCCACCGAGCGCAGGTCGAACTTCCAGCGCGCGCGCGGATCGGGCACCGAACGGAGCATCTTCAGCGCGGTCGGCGGCAGGAAGGCGTTGCGCACCTTGTGCCTTTCCATCAGCCCGAACGCCGCCTCGGGATGAAATTTCTCGAACCGGCGCGCGAGCACGGGAATGCCGTGGTGCCAGGCGGTGAACAGCAGGTCCAGCAGGCCGCCGATCCATGCCCAGTCCGCCGGCGTCCACATCAGGTCGCCCGGCAGGGGCAGGAAGTTGTGGGACATCTCCGTGCCCGGCAGGTGTCCGAGCAGCGTGCGATGCGCATGCAGCGCGCCTTTCGGTTTGCCGGTGGTGCCCGAGGTATAGATGATGAGCGCGGGATCGTCGGCGCGCGTCCGCACCGGCTCGAAATCCGCGGCGAATTCTCCGAGCGCCTCGCCGAAGTGCTCGGTGCCCGGCGGCTCGTCGTCGATGCAGAACACCGCCTGCAGATCGGGCAACTGCGTCGCGATCTGCGCGATCTTGGCGAAGCCGGACCGGTCGGTGACGAGCAGCCTCGCGCCGCAGTCGCTCAACCGGTACTGCAGCGCGTCCAGCCCGAACAGCGCGAACAGCGGCACCGCGACCGCGCCCGCCTTGTAGGCGGCAATATGCGCGATCGCGGTCTCCGGCTCCTGCGACAGCAGGATGCCGATCCGGTCGCCCGCCCGGATGCCGCGCGAGGCGAACAGGTTCGCGGCGCGGTTCGACAGCCGCTTCAGGTCGGCGAAGGTATAACGTCGCGTCCCGCCGTCGCGCGCCTCGTGGATCAGCGCCAGTCGGTGCGCATCGCCGGCCCATTTGTCGCAGACGTCCACGCCCATGTTGTAGCGCTCCGGCACCGACCACCGGAACTGCCCGTAGACCGCCTCGTAGCTGTCTTGCCGCGCAAGCACGACTTCTTCTCCGGACGCCGCGATGAAATCAGTGTAGAACGATTGCGCGTCCGGCGCGGGGCGCGCAAGGAAAAATGCAGTCGCTCGGCATGCGCGGCGCCCTCAAGTCAAGTCGTCCGCCAGCCGCCGCAGAAGGCTTTCCGCGTCGCGGCCGATGCGCTCCGTGAGCGCGCCCGCCGGCTCGATCCTGGAAACAAGATCGACCGCTTCCCCTCCCCAGACCAGCGCGACATCGAAGTCGCCGTCGCGCGCCGCCTGATCGTAGGCGGCGCGTTCGGCGGCGTCCGCGGCAAGCGCGTCTTCGCGCCCGTGCCAGCGCTGCGTGAAGCGATTGCGGAGCGCGCGCCCGGTGAAGGGCCGCGGCCACTCGTACCCGCGCGCGATATCGAACACCCGTGTGCGCAGCGTGCCGTCGCCGCTGGCGTGCACCAGCCGTTCCTGCGCGTTCGGATGCATGAGCGCTTCCGTGGTCGCGCAATAGCGGGTGCCGATCACGCCGCCGAGCGCGCCCAGCGCCAGCGCCGCGGCGAGGCCGCGTCCGTCGGCGATGCCGCCGGCGGCGAGCACCGGGATGGGCGCCACCGCGTCCACCACCGCGGGAACCAGCGGCAGCGTGGCGCGCGACGCGCCGTGGCCGCCCGCTTCCGCGCCCTGCGCGACGATGAGGTCCGCGCCCATCGCCCTCGCCTCGCGGGCCGCGGCGAGACTCTGCACCTGCAGCACCAGCAGGCAGCCTTGCGCCTTGATCGTCTCGACGAACGGCGACGGATCGCCGAAGGAGAGAAAAAACGCGCGCGGCCGGTACGAAAGCGCGAGCGCCACGATCTCCGCGGTCGCCTTCCAGGTGATGAGTCCCACGCCCCAGGCGCGGTCCGTTTTCTCGACGACGAGCCGCAGCTCGCGCTGCATCCACGCCGGATCGCCGTATCCGCCGCCGACGAAGCCGAGCCCGCCGGCGTTCGACACCGCGGCCGCCAGCTCGCCGCCCGCGACCACTCCCATCGGCGCCAGCGCGATCGGATGGCTCAGGCCGAACAGTTCGGTGAAGTCGTTCTCGATCATGGCCAGGGAAAATCCATCCGACGTATTTCGTTGGCGGTCACCGCGAGTTTACCGGTCCACCGGCCGCTTCACATCCTGCGCAAAGCGCGACCGGCCAGGAAACTCGACGCTCGTCCCGTCGCGGCGGGGAACCCGCCGTGCCGGCCCGCCGCCGTTCAAGGCCGACGCACGCTGCCGATCGCGATCCCGGTCAGGCGGGCAAGGTGAAATAGAAGACCGCGCCCTGATCGACTTGCGCCTCGGCCCAGATGCGCCCGCCGTGACGCGCGACGATGCGCTGGACGATGGACAGGCCCACGCCGGTGCCTTCGAATTGTTGATCGCCGTGGAGCCGCTGAAAGACCCCGAACAGTTTGTCCGCGTACTGCATGTCGAAGCCGGTGCCGTTGTCGCGGACGTAATAGATCCTGTCCGCGTCCTGCTGCCGGCAGCCCACTTCGATCACGGCCGGATCCCTTTGCCGCGTGAACTTCAGCGCATTGGACAGCAGATTGACGAATACCTGCCTGAGCAAGGCCGGGTCGCCGACGGCGTCCGGAAGCGGCCCGACGTGAATTTCGATCCGCCGCCCCTCCCGCTCTGTCCCGAATCCTTCCAGCGCTTCGCCGACGAGCGCCGCGACGTTCACAGGCTGCGGCGAAAGCGGTTGCCGGCTCAGGCGCGAGAATCGAAGCAGGTCGTCGATGAGCTGACCCATGCGTCCGGCGTGGATCGACACCTGATTCAGCAGGCGCTGGGCTTCGGCCGGAAGCTGCGCCAGGTAATCCTCGAGCAAGATGTTCGAGAATCCGTTGACGGCGCGCAGCGGCGCACGCAAGTCGTGCGAGACCGAATAGGAGAACGCCTCCAGCTCCCTGTTGGCGGCTTCGAGTTCGGCGGTGCGTTCGCGCACGCTGCGCTCCAGCACCGCGTTCTCCATCCGCAGCCGGCGGATGTCCAGCGCCCGCGACAGCACCGGCAGGATGACGCTCAGCTTGAACGGCTTGAGGATGTAATCGAGCGCGCCGGCTTTCATGGCCTCGATCGCGGTATCGATCGTGCCGTGGCCGGTCATGACGATGCCGGCGAGGTGAGGGTCGATTTCCTGGGCCGCGCGCAGCAGCGCGATGCCGTCCATCTCCGGCATCATCAGATCGGTGAGCAGCAGATCGAACCGTTGCTCGCGCAGCGACGCCAGGGCTTCGTTGGCGGAGCTGAAGCCGGCGGCCGAGTACCCCTCGTCGCCGAGCGTGTCGCACAGCGCGGTCATCTGCGCGACCTCGTCGTCGACGATGAGCAGTCTGGCTTCGGGCATGGCGGGCGCCTGCCGGCTCGGGGCGACGAGGCCTAGGCGGAACCCGAGGTCAGCGCTGCGAGCGCGGATCGCAGCTCGTGCAGCCTGGGCGGTTTGGACAGCACGCGGTCCACTTGCGGCGGAACGTCGTTATCGGCCAGCAAGCGCTGACCCCAGCCGGTGAGCAGGATGACGGGCGTGGCGGGAGACGCGTCCCGCACCGCCGCCGCCACCTTGCGTCCATCCACGTAGGGCATGCCGAGGTCGGTGATCACGACCGCGAACGGGGCGCCGCGTTTCTGGGCCGCGACGAAAGTCTCGATGCCCGCCTGTCCGCCGTCGGCTGAAGTGATGACATGGCCGTCGGCTTCCAGCGTATCGCGCAGCGACTTGATCAGCAGTGGATCGTCGTCGATGATCAGGATCCGCAGCCGCTGCGACGGCGCCCGGGGCGCGGCGAACCGCACGGCGGGGATCGTCGCGGGCGCGGACACGGGAAAGATAAGCCGCACGGTCGTGCCTTTGCCGATCTCGCTGTCGATCTCCAGCTCGGCGCTGTGACGCTGCACCATGCCATAGACCATCGCCAGTCCGAGTCCCGTGCCGCGCTCGCCCTTGGTGGTGAAAAACGGCTCCAGGCAGCGGCGCCGTGTCTCCTCGTCCATGCCGATACCGGTATCGCGCACTTCCATGTGTACGCAGCGGGCGGTCCGGTCGTCGTCGCCTGCCTCGGGAGATTCGACGCTCGTGCACAGCGTGAGCGTGCCGCCTTGCGGCATCGCGTCCACGGCATTGAAGATGAGATTGGTCAGGGCGTCGCGAATCTCGCTCTCCGCGCCCATCAGCGTCGGCAGGTCGTCGGCAAGCTCGGTGCGCAGCCCGATGACGATGCCCTTCTCCTGCGGCACGTCGCTCCAGCGGGCGCGGGTCAGATCGACGACCTGCTCCACGATGCGATTCATGTCGACGCTCGCCAGCACCAGTTGCGGCTCGCGCGGCCGGTAGAACTCGCGCATGCGGGTCACCGTCTGCGCCACGTCCTCGATGGCGCGCTGGATGGTGGCGAGATAGTCGCGCGCCCGCCCGCTCAGGTTCGGCTCCCGCTCGAGCAGCGACTCGGTGTACAGCGCAACCGGGGAGATCGCGTTGTTGATGTCGTGGGCGATGCCGCTCGCCATCTGCCCCAGCGCCCGCAGCCGCTCCTGTTGCAGGATCGTGTGCTGGCTGCGGCGCAGGTCCTCGTAGGCCTGCTGCAATGCGCCGTAGAGCTGCGCCTGGTGCGCCGCCAGCGCGACGTGCTCGCTCAACTGGCGCAGGAATTCGCAGTCGCCGCTGCTGAAGCCGCGCGCCTCCCTCCGCGCCGCCACGAGGATCCCGAATACCTTGCTCTCCACCAGCAGCGGCGCGACGACCAGCGAACGCAGCCCGCCCTGCGCCAGCCGCTGCGGAAACGGGAACTTCACCTGCTCGATGTCGGGTTCGTAGACGAGCTGGCCGTGCACGCAGCGCGAAAGCCCGTTCCGGTCGATGTCGATCCGCGCCTGCTCCGGCATCGCCAGCTCCACGGCGAGCGAGCGGCTCTTGATGCCGACCCGGGTGACGGTCAGCGATTCGTGGAGCGCGTCGTACAGGCACACGCAGCCGAAGTCGATGGGCAGGCGGTCTTCCAGGCTTCGGATGACAACCTGGAAAATGCTCTGCAGGTCCTGGCGTTCGCCGACGGCGCGCGTGATCTGGTCGAGCAGATTCAGCCGCTCCAGTTGCGCCTCGAGTTTACGCTGCGCCTGTTTGCGCTCGCTGATGTCCCGGCTGGTGCCCACCAGGCCGACGATGTTCCCCGTCCCGTCGCGCAGCGGTACCTTGGTCGTGAGATGCCAGCGCCGGTTGCCGTCGGCGTCGATGCTGGGCTCTTCGCGATTGAGCACCGGGCGGCCGGAAAGCGTCTGCAGGTCGTCGGCATGGTATTGCTCCGCCATCTCGCGCGGATAGAAATCGAACACCGTCTTTCCGAGCAGTTCCTGATCGTGCGCGAATCCGAGATGGGCGAGCTCCGCCGCGTTGCACATCGAGAAGCGCCCCGTGGTGTCCTTGGTGAACACCAGGTCCGGCAGCGCGTCGATCAGCGTGCGCAACAGCGTGCGCTCCGCGGCCAGCGCTTCTTCGGCGCGCCTGCGCTCGGTGACGTCGCGCGCGATGGTGGACGCGCCGACGATGTTTCCGCGGCTGTCCCGGACCGGAGAAATCGTCGCGGAGACATCGACCCGGCTTCCGTCTTTCGTGAGGCGCACGGTCTCGAAGTGGTCCACGCGTTCGCCGCGCGCGATGCGCGCCAAGATGTCCGGTTCCTCGCAGGCGCGCTCGGGCGGCAGGAGCATCTGCATCGGCATGCCGATCGCTTCCCGCGCCGCGTAGCCGAACAGCTTTTCCGCCCCCGGATTCCACGCCGTGATGATGCCGTCGAGGCTCTTGCCGATGATGGCGTCGTCGGAGAATCGGACGATCGCCGCGAGCTGCTCGCGCGCCGCTTCCGCCTGTTTGCGCTCCGTGACGTCGCGGATGAAGCCCGCGAACATGGGCGGTCCGCCGCCGGGCATCCGGGTGATGCTCAGCTCGACAGTCACTTGCTCGCCGTCGGAGCGCATGCCGGGCAGCTCGACTCGCCTGCCGAGAACGTTCGCCTCGCCCGTGGCCAGGTAACGCGCCAGGCCGCGGCGGTGCTGCTCGCGCAGCGCCGCGGGGACGATGACATCGGCCAGTTGCCGCCCGATCACCTCGTCGCGCCGATAGCGGAAGATCCGCTCCGCGGCCGGATTGAATTCAGTGATCCGTCCTTCGTGATCCATGGCGACGATGCCGTCCAGCGCGATCTCGAAGATCGCGCGCGCGTGCTCGCGGCTTTCCCGCAGCGCGTCCTCCGCCTGCCGGCGCCCGGCCTCGGTGCGCTGCACGGAACGCGCCGTCCACCAGATCAGCGCCGAGAAAACGACCACGTTGGCCGCCGCATACAGCGCCGTTCCCAGCGCCGTCGTGTAGTAGCCCGCTTCCTGTCCCTGCACGCGCAGCCAGCCCAGCACGGAGGGCACCACGAGGGCGGCGGGGAAAAGGCGCCGCAACAGCATGCCGCCCGCGTCGCTCCCCGTCGCCAGGATCATCAGGCCCCGCGTCGGACGCGCGCTGAGAAACCCGACGCACAAGACGAGAAACGCCAGCGCCGCGTGCAAGGCCATGGAACTGTAGGCCTGCAGGCGGTACAGCGATTCGACGCCGTACGCGTAGCCCAGCAGCGGCATGAACGAATTCAGCGCCGCAGCCAGCACCAGCCATTGCGCGGGCCAGCGCTTGGCGCGCGCGTTGAGATCCGCGAGCAGGAACGCCGCCGCCAGCAGGACGAAGTTGACCGCGGTCGCGGGAGCCATCCGGCCCGGGTAACTCCCGTTCGTTGCGCTCGCGAGACGTTCGGCCAACAAGCGGTCGATGTGCAGATCCCAGCCGAAGACATATTCGACGAGCGTGAGCAGCCCGATGAGCGCCACCGCTGCAGCGCAAGCGCGCGCAATCCATGTGCGAGCGTTCTGCGGCCTGGTGGCCGCGCTGGCGGCGCCGGCAGCGGGCGAGGCGCCGGCGAGCAGCCACAGGGCCGCGCCGGACAGCACAAAGGCGAGCGCGGCATTCGCCTTCATCGTGGCCAGACCGGGGAGGACGCTTTTCAATGCTGCGACGTCGAACGCCCATCCCAGCAAAACCAGAATCCCGATCGCCGCGACGAGTGCGGCCGCGACCCTGGAAAACATTATGAGAAAGCGCTCGGTACGCATACTTCCTCCTCGACTCATGGTCGGCACCCGGACTGGCGTGCGGAAGTTCTTACATCATTTGCCGAAGCCTGTGGAAAAGGCAAGGAATCGAACCTCGTTTCTGGAACCCGGTCGGCGACGTCGCGGCGGATCCGTTCCCGCACGATCACGTTCCCGCTTGCAGGGTCACCGGTATTTCGGCTTTCCTGCCTTGTCGCAACACGGTGAGCTTCACGGTGTCGCCGACCTTGAAGTCGTCGAGCCGCGCCAGCATCTTGCCGACCGTGTCGACCGGTTTGCCCTCCACCGCGACGATGACGTCGCCGGGAACGATGTCGCCGTCGCCCGTCACGGTGGCGCCCTTCAGCCCGGCCGCGGCAGCCGCCGAACCCGGCTTCACGCGCAGGATCACCACGCCTTCCACGTTGAGCAGCGAAGTCAGGCGCTGATTCAGCCCTTCGTCCACCTCGATGCCGAGCACCGGGCGCGCGTACTTGCCGTGCCGGATCAGTTGCGGAACCACCCGTGCTATCGCGTCCACCGGCACCGCAAAGCCGATGCCGGCGCTCGCCCCGCTCGGGCTGAAGATCGCGGTATTCATGCCGATCAGTCTTCCGGCGGAATCGAGCAGCGGCCCGCCGGAGTTGCCGGGGTTGATCGCGGCGTCGGTCTGGATGAGGTGCTCGATCGTGCGTCCGTCCTCCTGTTCCAGCGAGCGGTCGAGCGCGGAGACGATGCCGGTGGTCAGCGTCCAGTCCAGACCGAACGGGTTGCCGATGGCGAACACCTTCTGCCCCACCTTCAGGTCGTGGCTGGTGCCGAGCGGAACCGGCGGCGGGCGCTTCGCGCCGACGGCGATTCGCAGCACCGCGATATCGTGCGCCGGGCTCGCGCCGACCAGGCTCGCCTTGTAGTCCCGACCGTCGGCGAGCTTCACCCGCGCTTCGGAGGCGCCTTCGATCACGTGCAGGTTGGTCACCACGTGCCCGGCCTCGTCCCAGATGAAGCCTGAGCCGGTGCCGCGCGGCACGCTGAACACGTTGCGCGTCCAGACATCCATCACCTCCTGGCGGGTGCTGATGTACACCACCGAGTTCTTGGATCTCTCGAACAGCTCGATGGTCGCCTTCTCGTCGGCGGCGAGGTCGCCGCGCGGCGTCACCGTGCGCGCCGCGGCTTCGTTGGCTGCGCTCCAGCCGTCCAGATACGGTAGCCCGCGCCACAGCAGCAGCATCAGAAGGCTCGCGGCCAGCGCGAGCCCCGCCATGCGGAAGGGAAATCGTTCGGGGTGATGCGCCATGTTCGCGGAGTTGCTTCTTGTGGCTCCGGCACGGAAACTGCGACAGCGCGCGGCAGCCAGTATAAAACCCCGGAGAAGCTGCGGTAACCCCGCCGGCCCCGGCGACGCCAGGCGCGCGGCGCGCGGACGAAGGCCTTACACTAGGGAAGCTCCGCACTCGGCTCGATTTCTTCGGCACGGTACCGAAAGTGGAATTCAAGGACTACTATCAGACGCTGGGCGTTTCGCGCGAGGCCACCGCGGAGGAGATCAAGAAGGCCTACCGCAAGCTGGCGCGCAAATACCATCCCGACGTCTCGAAGGAGCCGGACGCCGAGCGGCGCATGAAGGAAGTCAACGAGGCCTACGCGGTGCTCTCGGACCCGGAAAAACGCGCCGCCTACGACCAGCTCGGCCGCGGCTACCGGCCAGGCGAGGAATTCCGCCCGCCGCCCGATTGGGATGCCGGATTCGAGTTTTCCGGCGCCGGATTCTCCGACGCGGAGGCCGCGGAATTCAGCGACTTCTTCGCCGAACTGTTCGGGCGCATGGGCGGGCGCGGCGCGCGCCGCGGCTCCCGCGGACGCGGCGAGGACCACCACGCCAAGGTCCTGCTCGACATCGAGGACGCGTACCGGGGCGCCACGCGCCAGATCCAGCTTCGCGTGCCGGCAGTCGATGCGCGGGGCCGTGTCACTGTAACGACGCGCACCCTCAACGTCAGGATCCCCAAGGGTGTGCACGCCGGGCAGATCATCCGTCTCGCCGGTCAGGGCTCGCCCGGGCTGGGCGAGGGCCCGCCCGGCGATCTGCTGCTCGAAGTGCAGTTCCAGCCGCACCCGCATTTCCGCGCCGAGGGCCGCGACCTGCACCTCGCGCTCGCCGTCGCGCCGTGGGAAGCGGCGCTCGGCGCCGTGGTGCCGGTCGCGCTGCCCGATGGCCGCAGTCTGAAAGTGCGTATCCCGCCCGGCGCGCAGAGCGGGCGGCAGTTGCGCGTGCGCGAACACGGCATCCCGGGCTCGCCGCCGGGCGACCTGCTGCTCACCGTCCAGGTCGTGCTGCCGCCGGCCGACACGCCGAAGGCGAAAGCGATCTACGAGAACATGGCCCGCGAGCTCGCCTTCGACCCGCGCGCGGAGCAGAAGACGGAAGACCATGCGTGACGAAGAGGTCATAGCCGGCAGCCTGCTCGAGGACGCCTGCTTCACGCTCGAAGAACTCGCCCGCGCCGCGGCGGTCAGCCCCGAGTGGCTGCTCGCGCGCATCGAGGAAGGCCTGCTCGCCGCAGGCGGAGCGAGCGCGACGCAGTGGCGGTTCTCCGCGGTCGCGCTGCGGCGGGTGCAGCGCATGCATGCCATCGAACGCGCCTTCGACGCCGCGCCGGAACTCGCCGCGCTGGTAGCGGATCTGCTGGAGGAAATCGATACGCTGCGCGCGCGGGTCGAACGCGCGCGGCCGCTCTGAGCCCTTGCCGGCTTAGAGGCCGGAAGCCAGTTCCCGCGTAAGCTGCGCGGCCGGCATTTCCGTGCAGCAGCTTGCGTTCTGCCCCGACCAGAGCGGCGAAAAATCGGTAGAGCCCGTCGCTTCGGCCTTCGCCCGCAAGGGTGCGATGGCCGCGGTGGCCAAGGGAAACTCAGGCGCGGCGCTGTTCATCGGGCCCAGCTCCCTCATGACTCGATTCACGATGCCGCGCGCCGGCCGGCCCGTGAACAGGTTGGTCAGCGCAGTGTGGCGCGCGGCCGCGCTCTTCAGCGCCGCGCGATGCAACGCGCTGATCGTGGATTCCGGGCACAGCAGATAGGCCGTCCCCACCTGCACGCCGGATGCGCCCAGTGCCATGGCGGCCGCCACGCCCTGCGCGTCGGCGATGCCGCCGGCCGCGATCACCGGCAATTTCACCGCATGCACGATCTGGGGCAGCAGCGCAAAGGTCCCGATCTGCGTCGTGAGGTCGTCTGTCAGAAACATGCCGCGGTGTCCGCCCGCCTCCGCGCCCTGCGCGATGACGGCGTCGACGCCATGCGCTTCGAGCCAGAGCGCCTCCTCCACCGTGGTCGCGGAGGACAGGATCTTCGCGCCCAACGCCTTCACGCGCGCCAGCAGCGGCGCCGGCGGCAGGCCGAAATGGAAGCTCACTATCGCGGGGCGGAACTCCTCCAGCACGTCCGCCGCCTCGGCGTTGAACGGTGCGCGCCCCGGCCCGGCGGGGATGGCGTTCGGATCGATTCCGTATGTCCGGTAGTAAGGCGAGAGCGCCTTGCGCCAGTTCGCCTCGCGCGCCGGGTCAGCGACAGGAGGCGTATGGCAGAAGAAGTTCACGTTGTAAGGCCTGGTGGTCTGCGCCCGGATGGTCTGCAGCTCCTTGCGCATCGCCTCGGTGCTGAGCGTGGCGCAACCGATGGAGCCCAGTCCGCCGGCATTGGAGACCGCCACCGCCAATGCGCTCGCCTGCGCACCCGCCATCGGCGCCTGAATGATCGGCAGCTCGATGCCGAGAAATTCGGACAGGTTCATGATTCTGGATTCGCCTATGCTTCGCGCTTGTCGTAATGTGATCGCAAGTCAATAGTACCGCAGGAATTCCGCGGGAGGCGGACATGAGAATATCGAGCATCGAGACGCTGGCCTGCGACGCCGGCTGGCGCAACTACCACTTCGTCAAGCTCGCCACCGACACCGGCATCGTCGGCTGGAGCGAATTCGACGAGGGCTTCGGCGCGCCCGGCGTGGGCGCCGCGATCGAGCGGCTCGCAAGCCGCGTCGTCGGCCAGGACGTCAACGCGCACGAGCGGATCTACGCCGAGCTGTATTGCGCCACCCGCCCCGCCTCCGGCGGCATCGTCGCGCTCGCCCTGGGCGCGATCGAGAACGCGCTGCTCGACGCCAAGGCGAAGGCGCTCGGCGTGCCGGTCTACGAGCTGCTCGGCGGCAGGATCCGCGACCGCATCCGCGTCTACTGGTCGCACTGCGCGACCTGGCGCATCAACCACCCGGCGCACTACCAGCCCGCGATCACCGATCTCGACGGCGTCAAGGCGCTGGGCCGCGAGGTGCGCGAAAAGAAGTTCGGCGCGCTCAAGACCAACATCTTCACCTACGACGCCGACAGGAAGAACGCCCGCGGCTGGCGCCCGGGATTCGGGGTGCCGTTCGCGCCGGAACTCAACGTCGAGCGCGATGTGCTGCGCAATCTCGTCATGCACCTCGAGGCGCTGCGCGACGGCGCCGGCCCCGACGTCGACATTCTGCTCGACCTCAACTTCAACGCCAAGACCGAGGGCTTCCTCAGGATCCTGCGCGCCATCGCGCACCTCGACCTGTTCTGGGTCGAGATCGACAGCTTCAGCGCCGAGGCGCTGGGCTACATCCGCCGCCGCAGCCCGCACCCGGTGAGTTCCTGCGAGACCCTGCTCGGGCTGCGCGAATTCCTGTCCTATTTTCGCGAACAGGCGATGGACGTGGCGATCGTCGACACGCCCTGGAACGGCGTATGGCAGTCGATGAAGATCGCCGCCGCCGCCGAGGCGCACGAGGTCAACGTCGCGCCCCACAACTTCTACGGCCACCTGTGCACCATGATGAACGCGCATTTCGCGGCCGCGGTGCCCAACCTGCGCATCCTGGAGACCGACGTCGACCGCATCGCCTGGGACCATGAGCTGTTCACCCACGTGCCGGAGATCGTCGACGGTTACCTGCTGATGCCGGATCGCCCGGGCTGGGGCACGGAACCGATCGAAGCGGCGCTGCGCGCCCATCCGCCGAAAGATCAGGCCGGGTTGCTGAACTACGGAAGAAAGGCGTGATCCGGGCGCGCTGCCGTTGACCTGGTTTCCCCCTGGATCGTTGAAGTCCGTTATCGCGGACTTTTCCTCCGCGCGCCGCAGATCCATCTATTAAGTCTGTTATCTGCGACTTTTATTGACTCAGACCCCTGAGACAGGTAAAGTC
>DASRFY010000084.1:0-27139 GCA_035651315.1 Burkholderiales bacterium | reverse complement strand
GGCGTCCGCCGATGTTGGCCAGGTCGGCGAAATTGCTCTTGAGCTGTTCCTGGTAGTCCTCCCAGAGCGGAAGGCGCCAGACGCGGTCCCAGGAGGCCGTCCCCGCGGAGAGCAGTTCTTCCGCGAGCGCGTCGTCGTTGGCAAACAGGCCGGTTGCCACGTGACCGAGCGCGATGACGCAGGCGCCGGTCAGCGTGGCGATGTCGATCACCGCGGCCGGGTCGTAGCGCTCCGCGTAGGTGAGCGCGTCGCACAGAATCAACCTTCCCTCGGCGTCGGTATTGAGGATCTCCACGCTCTGACCGGACATGCTCTTGACGACGTCGCCGGGCCGCGTGGCGTTCCCGCCGGGCATGTTCTCCGTGCTCGGAACAAGGCCGACGACGTCGAGCGGCAGCGCCATGGTCGCGACCGCCTTCATCGTGCCCAGCACGCTGCCGGCGCCGGACATGTCGTACTTCATCTCGTCCATCTCGCCGGAGGGCTTGAGCGAGATACCGCCGGTGTCAAAGGTGATTCCCTTGCCGATGAGCACGATCGGCTTGCGTTTCCTCCCCGCGCCGCGGTACTCGATGGCGATGAACTTCGGCGGCTGGCGGCTGCCGCGCGCCACCGCGAGCAGCGCGCCCATGCCGAGCTTCTCCATGTCCTTCTGCTCGAGCACGGTGACCTTGAGCCGCTGTTCGCGCCCGAGCTTCAACGCCTGCTGCGCGAGATAGCTCGGCGTGCAGATGTTGGGCGGCAGATTGCCCAGGTCACGGGCGAGATTTACGCCTTCGCCGATGGCTTCGCCCTGGGCGAGGGCGGCATCGAGCGTCGTCGACGGACGCGCGAGCAATCCGAACGCCAGGCGTCTGAGCGCCGGTTTCTTGCGCCCGGCATCGCTTTTCAGTTGCTCGAAGCGATAGGTCGCCTCCAGCGCCACGACAGCCGCGGTGCGCATCGCCCATTCGGCGTCTCGACCGCCGACCTCGATTTCGGTCAGGTACAGCGCAGCGTCGGACACGCTGGCATCGGTGATTGCGCGCACCGCCGCTCGTAGCGCTTCGCGGAATTCCTTGGCGCCGACTTCGGCCGCCTTTCCGAAGCCGACCAGCAGGACGCGCGGCGCGGATACGCCGCGCAGATCGTAGAGCATCGCAGTCGCGCCGTTTTTCGCGTCGAAACTGCCGCTCCGGAGCAGGCGCGCGATCGCGCCCCCGGATGCCCGATCGATTTTTTGCGCCGCGGGCGACAGCTTCGCGTCGCTGAACACCGCCACCGCGACGCAGGCGGTTTTGTGCTTCTCCGGGCTTTCGACTTTTATGCTAAAGTCCACCGAGACCTCTCCAATGATGTTTTTCTTTCAAACACTTAGGATTATCCCTTCGGGCCGGCGGAAAAGTCAAAAAAGAGCATGATTTTCCAGCGCACCCTGCTGCGCGAATTCGCGACGACCGGCGTGGCAACCTTTCTCGTTCTGCTCGCGATCACCGTCACGACGCAACTCATCCGCTTTCTCGGCTACGCGGCGAGCGGAAACATCTCCACCGATGCGGTGCTCACCTTCCTCGGCTTCGCGAGCATCCGTTATCTGCCGATCCTGCTTTCGCTCACGCTGTTCCTGTCGGTGCTGCTTACGCTCACCCGCAGCTATCGCGATTCGGAGATGGTGGTGTGGTTCACCTCCGGGCAAGGGCTGACGGCATGGGTCCGGCCGGTACTGATCTTTGCGCTGCCCATCCTGCTCACGATCACGCTGCTTTCCCTGCTGCTGTCGCCGTGGGCGGTGGCCAAGGCCGAGGAGTTTCGCCGTCAGCTGGAAAGCCGGGACGACATCTCGGCGGTCTCGCCGGGCGTGTTCAAGGAATCGAAGGACTCGAGCAAGGTATTCTTCGTCGAGAAGCTGACTATGGACCTTTCGACGGTGGCGAACGTTTTCGTCCATTCGGACGAGAACGGTGAAGTGGGCACCACGGTCGCCCGCCGCGGCTACCAGGAAACGGTGCCCAACGGCGACCGGTTTCTGGTTCTGCTTCACGGCCGCCGCTACATCGGTCCGCCGGGTTCCGCCGAATACAAGATCATCGAGTTCGAAAAGTATGCGGTGCGCATAGAGACCAAGGAAGCCAAAGGGGATCTGCCGTCCGTGGGCTCGCGGCCGACACTCGCGCTGCTTCGCGACCACACGCCGGGAAGCATGGCCGAGCTCGTCTGGCGCGTGGGAATACCGGCGAGTGCATTCGTCCTCGCGCTGATGGCGGTTCCGCTTTCGTTCGTCAACCCGCGGGCGGGACGCTCGCTCAACCTCATCCTCGCCGCGCTGCTCTACACGATCTATAACAATTTGCTCAGCATTCAGCAGGCGTGGGTTTCCCAGGAGCGCATTCCCGCCGGGTTGGGGATGTGGCTGATCCATGCCGCAATGCTCGCGCTGGTTGGATTCCTGTTCTACTGGCGGCTGTCGGTCACGCCGCTCGCCCGTTTCCGTCGATGAAGATCGTCCGGCGCTACATCGCGCTGCAGATTTTCGGCGCCACGGCGCTGGTCTTTTCGGCGCTGATCCTGTTGTTCGGTTTCTTCGACTTCATCCAGGAGCTGTCCGACCTCGGGCGCGGCAGCTACCGGCTCTCGCTCGCGGTGCTCTACGTCGTGCTCAGCCTGCCTGGGCACGCCTACGAGATCATGCCGGTGGCGGCCCTGATCGGCACCCTGTTTGCGCTCTCGCAACTGGTGGCGAACTCCGAGTACACGGTGATGCGCGTGTCGGGTCTGTCGACGCGCAGCATGGCGCTGGCACTGGTGCAGATCGGCGTGGTGCTGTCGGTACTGACTTTCCTGCTGGGCGAGTTCGTCGCGCCCGTGAGCGAGCAGGCCGCGCAGAGCTTGCGGCTCAAGGCCAAAGGCAGCAGCGTCGTCGCGCAGGCTTTCCGGTCCGGACTCTGGGTGAAGGACGACACCAACTTCGTCAACGTCTCGCGCATCATGCCCGAGACCGTCATCCACGACGTCAAGATCTACGAGTTCGATTCCGAATACCGGCTGCGCGCGATCAGCCAGGCCGCGCGCGGGGAGTTCCAGCGCGACAACCTGTGGCGGCTGTACGACGTGGTGCAGACCCGCTTTGAGGATTCCAGCACCACGGTGAACCGCATTCCGGAAGCCTATTGGCGTTCGGTGCTCAACCCCTCGATCCTCAACGTCCTGATGGTGGTGCCGGAACAGATGTCGCTCGGAGACTTGATTGCCTACATCGGACATCTGCGGGACAACAAGCAGGACACCTCGCGCTACGAGATCGCGCTGTGGCAAAAGCTCGTCTACCCGTTCGCCGTGCTGGTGATGATGGTGCTGGCGCTGCCGTTTGCCCATTTCCGCGTGCGGGAGGGCGGAGTGAGCGCGAAGATCTTCGCCGGCATCATGCTCGGCCTGGGCTTTCACCTCGCCAACCGCCTGTTCGGCCATTTGGGCCTTCTGAATGCCTGGCCGCCGCTGTTCAGCGCCACATTTCCCACTGCCGCCTTTCTCGGGGCTGCAGTGGGAATGCTGTGGAAGGCGGAGAAGCGGTGATTCGATGAATGCCGGGCGGGTAAGCGAATAGATGGGGCTTGTTCCACCCTCTGCTTACCTTCGCTTACTCAATCACTATCTTCGTCCCCGCCAGCCGATCGTGCAGGAATTGCCGGTCGCGGTCGAACAGGGCCCAGAGCAATCCTACTGCCAGGCAGACGCTGGGCACGGCGAGCAGGTAACGGACAAACGCGCGGGGCACGGTGAGCGTGGCGCCATCCGCCGCCACGACCCGCAGCCCCCAGGTTTTCATAGCCAGCGTCTGGCCGCTGCGAACCCAGCAGAAGACGAAATACGCGCCGCACACGGCGAGCAAATAGAGCTGGAACAGGGCGCGAAGCCAGCCGTGTTGCGCATCCCTTGTCAGCGAGACGAACAGATAGCCGGAGATGAACAGCAGGCCGAACAGGAGAATGGCTTCGTAGCCTAGGCTTGCGAAACGCCGCCAGAAGCCGGACGGCCGCGCCGCGCGCGGGATGAGGGGCACGGAGCTCAGTTGGTCGGTTGGTCCTTGCCGCGCTTGTTGCGGCGCTCGCGAAACTCCCGCCGTTGTTCTTCGGGAAGCTGCTGGTATTCCTGCCAGCGCTGATGCAGCTCCTTGCGCTTTTCCGGCGGCAGTTCGCGGATCTTGCGGTAGCGTTCCCTGGCTTTTTCCTTTTCTTCCGGGCTCAGCGTGCTCCACTCATGCATGCGTTGCTGGAACCGCTGCTGGCGCTCCGGCGGCATGCTCGGGTAGTGCTCGGCCACTGCCAGCCAGCGCTGGCGACGCTCGGGGTCGAGACGATCCCAATCCTTTTCCAGAGGCGCAAGTATGCTGCGCTGCTGTTGGGTGAGCTGCGACCAGCTCGGCGTGGACGGCGCCCCAGCGGGCTCCGCCGGGGCGCACAGCGCAAGCAGCAACAGCCCGCCTAACGCTGCCGCTCGGAGGTGTGCTGCAGCCACGCGTCGAATCCGGGATCGGTGTAGGCGTAGATCGGCAGTTCGTCGGAAAGCAGCGCAGCCTCGAGCTCGACCGCCTCGTGACCGCGGTCGGTTTGATGCCAATAGACGACACCTGCGGCAACCACCGCGACGAAGACAACCGGAACAGCGACCCGGGTTGCCACCCCGTGGGCGGTCACCCAGTCGCGCAGCCACTCCCACGCGGTCGCGTGTTGCGGACCGCGGGTGCGGTAACGTTCGATCGCTGTGCGTCGGGCCGCAGCCAGTCGCTCGGCGACCGGTGCGGAAAGGTCACCCAGGCGTCGGTCGAGACGGCCAACGATCCGCCTGGCGAGATCGTTCTCGTTCATGGCTCAATACCTTTGCTCTTCAAGAACGCGGCGATTGCGTGGGTCGCCCGGGAACAGTGGGTCTTCACGCTGCCCTCCGAACACCCCATTGCGGTCGCAGTTTCCGCCACGTCAAGCTCTTCCCAGTAACGCAACAGGAAAGCCTGACGTTGACGGGGCGGCAACCGTTCCAGGGCCTGCTCGATGAACCTGCCGATTTCCGTCCGTTCCATC
The DNA here is from genome assembly GCA_035651315.1 of Burkholderiales bacterium. Lineage (GTDB taxonomy): Bacteria > Pseudomonadota > Gammaproteobacteria > Burkholderiales > Eutrophovitaceae > DASRFY01. The sequence continues at coordinate 22,085 of DASRFY010000084.1, read as the reverse complement.
CGCTCGGCCGGCCCGTCGCTTCGCCCCGCCTCGGTATCCATCGTCTCCAGCGGGTCGAAATCCTCGCTCTCGTCGGGAGGCTGAAAGGACGAAAACAGCGTCGTCCAGAGGGAACGGACTTTCTGGCGCCGATAATGGTCCCGTATCGTGTTCTGCAGGATCCTCTGGAACAGCAACGGTAGCTCTTCCGTCGGCCTCCCGGCGTACTTGTCCGCCAGCTTGAGCATTGCGTCCTGCACGATGTCCAGCGCCGCATGCTCGTCGCGGACGGCGAATACCGCCTGTTTGAACGCACGACGTTCAACCTCCGAGAGGAAAGTCGACAGTTCTTGTTCGGTAGCCAGATGCGTGCCGATCTCCGCTCGCGCGGACGTGTTCGCTTCAATGCCCGCGTATTATAGCGGCGCAGGCATCTGCCGCGCGGCGGCGCCCTAGTGCAGGCCTTCATGGACCCGGTTGGCGCGCCGGTCGAGTACGCACCGAAGCCATCCCGCCGACGAGCGTTCGCGCACCGGGTGGCGGCTGACCGGAGCAGCGGATAAAATGCCACCGGGTGAGCGTATGCAGAGCGTGAATCTCACGAATCACTTCCTGATCGCCATGCCCAACATGGCCGATCCCCATTTCGCGAAGTCGCTTACGTACATCTGCGAGCACAGCGAACAAGGCGCGCTCGGTTTGGTCGTCAACCGTCCCACCGACATGACCCTGGGTACGCTGTTTCAACAGGTCGAGATCCCGCTCCAGAACGACCGCTTGGCGGGCCTGCCGGTCTATTTCGGCGGTCCGGTGCAAGTGGACCGGGGCTTCGTTCTGCACCGCCCGGTCGGCGAGTGGCAATCGACGCTCGCGGTCAATGGAGAAGTGGGATTGACCACCTCCAAGGATATTCTGCAGGCGCTGAGCCAGGGTGGAGGCCCCGGGGTGGAGAATGTTCTCGTTTCCCTCGGTTACGCGGGCTGGGCGCCGGGACAGATCGAGGAAGAGCTGAAGCAGAATGCCTGGCTGACCGTGCCGGCGAAGACTTCCCTGATTTTCGATCTTCCGCCCGCCGACCGCCTGGGCGCGGCGGTCGAGTTGCTCGGCATCGACCTGGCGAGCTTGTCCGAAGACGCGGGCCATGCCTGATTTCATGGCGTCGGGCGTCGAGCGTTGAGTGCCGGGGAGATGCAGCAAGGCCCGCGGGTCAAGACTCGGCGCTCGGCACCCGAAACTCTGCATTCCACAGGCGGGACAGTCCTGGCATTCGACTACGGAAGGCGCCGTGTCGGCGTGGCCGTCGGCGACCCGGCGGTGGGCATTGCCCATGCGCTCGAGGTCATCGACGCGGCAGGGGACAGGCGCTTTCTGCGCATCGCCGCGCTGGTCGAACAATGGCGCCCGGCGCGCTTCGTAGTAGGACTGCCGGTTGCCGAGGACGGCGGCCCGCATCCGCTGGACCGGGCGGTGCGGACGTTCGCCAGGCGGCTGACCGGAAGATTCGGCATTCCGGTGGAGTTTTGGGACGAGCGGTACAGTTCGACCGAGGCGTCCGCCGCGCTGCGCGAGGCCGGTGTCGGCGGCAAGGCACAGAAGCCGCGCCTCGACGGCGTGGCGGCGGCGGTGATCCTTCAGGCTTACCTGGACCATGAAAACGCGCGTTCCTGACGCCGAGAGTCTGCTTGCGGCCCTGATCGAGCAGATGCGTCCTGCCGTCCCCGCGGACACCGGCATGATCGGCATCCACACCGGCGGCGTCTGGGTGGCGCAGCGGTTGCATCGGGCGCTCGGGCTCACCGCTCCGCTGGGCACCATTGACGTCGCGTTCTATCGCGACGACTACGGCAGCCGGGGATTGAGCCCCAAGGTTCGCCCCTCGGATATTCCGTTCGACGTGACCGACCGGGACATCGTGCTGGTCGACGACGTGCTCTACACCGGCCGCACTATCCGCGCGGCGATCAACGAGCTGTTCGATTACGGTCGGCCCGGACGGGTGCGGCTGGCGGCGCTGGTGGACAGGGGCGGCAGGCAACTGCCGATCGCACCGCAGTTCGTCGGCTCGACGCTCGAGGTCGCGGACGGCGAGCTGGTCGTGCTGAGCCGGGCCGAGGACGGCAGGCTGTCGTTGTCCGTCCAGGCGCGCGTGGGCGCAGGCGCGTGATGCTCGCCGCCAATCCGCAGCTCAGCGCCCACGGCGAGCTGAGGCATCTGCTCACCATCGAGGGATTGCCGCGGGAAACCATCCTGCAGATCCTCGATACCGCGACCTCGTTCGTCTCGGTGACCGAGCGCGACGTGAAGAAGGTGCCTCTGCTGCGCGGCAAGTCGGTGTTCAACCTCTTTTTCGAGCCGAGCACCCGCACCCGCACCACGTTCGAGATCGCCGCGAAGCGGCTGTCCGCCGACGTGATCAACCTGAACGTCGGCGCCTCTTCCCAGAGCAAGGGCGAGACCCTGCTCGACACGGTGGCCAATCTGTCCGCAATGCACGCCGATATGTTCGTCGTGCGCCACGCGCAGAGCGGCGCGGCGCATCTCATCGCGCGCCATGTCGCGCCGAACATTCACGTGATCAACGCCGGCGACGGCAGGCACGCGCATCCCACGCAGGCGCTGCTGGACATGTTCACCATCCGCCATTACAAGAGCGAATTCTCCGGCCTGCGGGTCGCGATCATCGGCGACGTTCTGCATTCCCGGGTGGCGCGCTCCCAGATCCATGCGCTCACCACGCTCGGCGTGCCGGAGGTGCGCGTGATCGGACCGCGCACGCTGCTGCCGAGCGAGGTTTCGCGGCTGGGCGTACACGTGTTCCACGACATGCGGCAGGGACTGAAGGACGTCGACGTGGTGATGATGCTGCGCCTGCAGACCGAGCGCATGAGTGGCGCGCTGCTGCCGAGCGCGCAGGAATTCTTCAAGAACTACGGGCTCAATGCGGACAAGCTTGCCGTTGCCCGCCCCGACGCGATCGTGATGCATCCCGGGCCGATGAACCGCGGCGTGGAGATCGACTCCACGGTGGCCGACGGCGGGCAATCGGTGATCCTGCCGCAGGTGACCTTCGGCATCGCGGTGCGCATGGCGGTGATGTCCATAGTGGCAGGGAATCCATGAACATCCACATTAAGGGCGGCCGGGTCGTCGATCCGGCGACCGGTCTGGACCGCACGACCGACCTGTTTGTCGCCGACGGCCGCATCGCCGCCCTCGGCAGACCTCCCGCTGGCTTCGGCGCGGCGCGTACCATCGAGGCGACGGGGCTCACGGTCTGCCCGGGTCTGGTCGATCTCTCGGTACGGCTGCGCGAGCCGGGCTTCGAATACAAGGCGACGCTGGACTCCGAAATGGCGGCTGCGGCAGCCGGCGGCGTGACCAGCCTCGCCTGTCCGCCCGACACCGATCCGCCGCTGGACGAGCCGGGACTGGTCGAGATGCTCAAGCATCGCGCCAAGAGCCTGAACCGCACGCGAGTCTACCCGGTCGGCGCGCTCACCCAGGGATTGAAGGGAGAGCGGATTACCGAGATGGCGCAGCTCGCCGAAGCCGGCTGTGTGGCCTTTTCCCAGACCGATGCGCCGCTCGTGGACACCCGGGTGCTGCATCGGGCGTTGCAATACGCGACCACTTTCGGCTATCCGGTGTGGCTGCGGCCGCAGGACCCGCATCTTTCGCACGGCGGCGTGGCGCACGACGGCCAGGTCGCCACCCGTCTCGGGTTGCCGCCGGTTCCGGCCGTTGCGGAGACACTGGCGTTGTCCGCGATCCTGCTTCTGGTGCGGGAAACCGGAGCGCGCGTGCACCTGTGCCGGCTTTCGGCCGCGGACAGCGTGGACATGGTGCGGCAGGCAAAGGCGATGGGCCTGCCGATCACCTGCGACGTTTCGGTCAACCACGTCCATCTTTCCGAGATGGACATCGGGTTTTTCGACGCCAACTGCCATTTGGTGCCGCCGTTGCGTTCGCTGCGCGACCGGGACGCGCTGCGGCACGGGCTTGCCGACGGCACGATCGACGCCATCTGCTCGGACCACACTCCGGTCGATGACGACGCCAAGCAGCTGCCCTTCGGCGAGTCGGCGGCCGGCGCAACCGGGGTCGAACTGCTGCTGCCGCTCGCGCTCAAATGGGCCGAGGAGGTCAGGCTGCCGCTGGTGAAGGCGCTGGCCCGCGTCACTTCCGACGCAACGCGCGTCCTTGGCGTCGAAGGCGGCAGGATCGAGCCGGGCGGGCGGGCGGACCTGTGCATATTCGATCCCGAGGCGAGCTACCGCGTCGAGCCGGCGATGCTGCGCAGCCAGGGACGCAATACGCCGTTCCTGGGTTACGAGCTGAAAGGCCGCGCGCTGTACACGCTCGTCGACGGCCAAATCGTGTTCGAGGCGGGCGCGACGAGTGAAGTAGTGAGCGGTGAACAATAAACTGTGAACAGTAGATATGCGACGCCGGCCGTCCACCGGCTTGCGTTCATCAGTCAGGCAACTCCCGACAACATGAATCCCTTACTCGACTTCACCGGTTTGCCGCGTTTCGAGCAGTTCTCTCCCGAGCACGTCGCGCCCGCTGTCGACGTTCTCCTCAAGGACGGGCGCGACGTGGTGGAGCGGCTCATCAATGCGCCGGAAGATCCCGGCTGGGACAGTTTCGTCACGCCGCTCGACGACGCGATCGAGCGCCTGCGTCGCGCCTGGGGTCAGGTCGGGCACCTGAACGCGGTGATGAACAGCCCGCGGCTTCGCGAGGCCTACAACGCCAATCTGTCGCGCGTGACGCAGTTCTATGCCGAGCTGGCGCAGAACGAGGGCCTGTATCGCAAGTACAAGGCGCTGCGCGCATCGACCCAATTTCAGTCGCTGTCCGCCGCGCAGCGCAGGCTGATCGACAACGAGCTGCGCGACTTCCGGCTCGGCGGCGCCGAGCTGCCCGCGGAGCGCAAAGCGCAGTTCCGGCGCAATGCCGAGCGGCTCGCGGCCCTTTCTTCGCGTTTCAACGACAACGTGCTGGACGCGACCAATGCCTTCGAACTGGTGATCGAAGATCGGGGTCGCTTGGCCGGGCTGCCGCAGGATGTCCTCGAGGCCGCGCGCAAGGCGGCGGCCGACGAGAACAAAGCAGGCTGGAAATTCACGCTCCAGGCGCCGTCCTATCTGCCGGTGATGCAATACGCAGAGGACGCGGAGCTCAGGGAGCGCATGTACCGCGCCTACGCCACCCGGGCGTCGGAGTTCGGCAGGCCGGAGTGGGACAACAGCGGGCTCATCGCCGAGATCCTGCGGCTGCGCCGGGAGCAGGCGCATCTGATCGGTTTCCCCACCTTCGCCGAACTTTCGCTCACGCCGAAGATGGCGGAATCTCCCGACCAGGTCCTGTCTTTCCTGCGCGACCTGGCGCGCAGGGCGAAGCCCTACGCCGAGCGCGATCTTGCGGAACTGCGCGAGTTCGCGCGTCGCTCGCTGCGCATGGCTTCGCTGCAGGCCTGGGACATCGCCTATGCTTCGGAGAAGCTGCGCCAGGAGCGCTTCGCCTTTTCCGAGCAGGAGGTCAAGCAGTATTTTCCGGAAGACCGCGTGCTCGACGGCATGTTCCGGCTGGTCGAGACGCTGTACGGTCTGACCATCCTGCCCGATGAGGCGCCGCGCTGGCACGAGGACGTTCGCTTCTTCACCATCCGCGACCGCGACGGCGCCGCCGTCGGGCAGTTCTACGTCGATCTGCACGCGCGCGCCTCGAAGCGCGGCGGCGCCTGGATGGACGACGCGATCAGCCGGCGGCGCAAGGGCGCGTCGGTGCAGATACCGGTGGCGTATCTGAACTGCAATTTCTCCGCCCCGCTCGGCGACAAGCCCTCGCTGCTCACTCACGACGAGGTGATCACGATGTTCCACGAGTTCGGACACGGCCTGCATCACCTGCTCACCCGGGTGGAGGTGCTGGGCGTGTCGGGTATCAACGGCGTGGAATGGGACGCGGTCGAGCTGCCCAGCCAGTTCATGGAGAACTTCTGCTGGGAATGGGACGTCCTGGCGGCGATGGCGCATCGGGCGGACAGCGGGGCCGCGCTGCCGCGACCGCTGTTCGACAAGATGCTGGCGGCGAAGAACTTCCAGAGCGGCATGCAGACGGTGCGCCAGCTCGAGTTCGCGCTCTTCGACATGCATCTGCACTACGACTTCGATCCGGACGGCGCCGCAACGCCGCTCGATCTGCTCGATGGGATCCGCCGCCAGGTGGCGGTGCTGTTGCCGCCGGCATTCAACCGGTTCCCGATGAGCTTTTCGCACATATTCGGAGGCTGCTACGCGGCCGGCTACTACAGCTACAAATGGGCGGAGGTGCTGTCGGCGGACGCGTACAGCCTGTTCGAGGAGAACGGTGTGCTCAACCCGGACATCGGCCGGCGCTTCCACGAGGAGATTCTGGCGCGCGGCGGCAGCCGCCCGGCGCTCGAGTCCTTCGTCGCGTTCCGTGGGCGCGAGCCCCGCATCGAGGCGCTGCTGCGGCACAATGGCATGATGGAAGCCGCCTGAGGGCGGCGAGGAGAACGTGATGCGCAAAACGCCCCCGGTCTGGATTGCGCTGCTGTGTGTGCCGTTGTTTGCCTCGCAGGAGACGGAATCGGCGGAGATGTATCGTTGGGTCGACGCGGAAGGCAAGGTTCACTACAGCGATCAACCCCCGCCTCCGTCGGTGAAGAAAGTCGAGCCGAAGAAGCGGCTGTCGGACAAGCAGGATGCGCCCCAGATGCCCTACGAGTTGCAGCGGGCGACCAAGAATTTCCCGGTGACGCTGTTCGTGACGGAATGCGGCGCCGGTTGCACGCAGGCGCGGCAGTTGCTCGCAAAACGCGGCGTTCCCTACACCGAGATCGACGCAGCCGATCCGGCGGCGCTCGAACAGCTGAAGACGCTGACGGGCGGCAGCCCGGTCGTCCCGGTGCTGCGGATCGGCCAGCAGGTGCTCAAGGGATTCGAGGAAGGTCAATGGAACGCCGCGCTCGACACCGCCGGCTACCCGGCCACGGCACTGATCAAGGTCACTCCCGAGCGGCCGCAGCCCAAACCCGCCGCGCCGGCGACGCCCGCCGCGCCGGAGCCCCAGGGCGAGCCGGCTCCCGCATCGCGGGAAGGCGAAGGGTAAGGAGGGGTGGTGATAGCCAGAGTGCTGTTCAGCAAGGATCTCGTCGTGGTCAGCCCGGAGGGCAGACTGGATCTCGAAGCCAGCGAGACCGCGATCGAGCGGCTGATTGCGGATCTGGAAAACGATCCTGGAAGTGCGGTGATATTCGATCTGCGCAGCGCGGAGTGCGAGCTGTCGGTTGCCGAAATCTACGGGCTGGTCGAGTTTCTCTCGCGGCACGGGAGCAGGCAGACCCTGTACCGGAAAATGGCGGTTCTGCTCGCCGCGGACGCCCATCAACGCAAGGCGGATTTCTTCGCCCTGTGCGCAAGAAATCGCGGGCTGCAAGCCAGAGCGTTCAGCACCGTAACGGATATCAACGACTGGCTCGGTACTGACGTGTCGGCCGTGCTCGATTCGGCTTGAAGCTCGCCACCTGGAACGTCAATTCGCTCAAGGTCAGGCTGCCGCAGCTGATCGACTGGCTGGCGGCCGAACGGCCGGACGTCGTCTGCCTGCAGGAGACCAAGCTCGAAGACGCGAATTTTCCTGCTACCGAGATTCGCGACGCGGGTTACGCTGCCGTGCATTCGGGACAGAAGACGTACAACGGCGTGGCAATTCTGTCGCGCGCGTCCGGCGCAGCGATCGTGACCGGCATTCCCGGCTACGACGACGTGCAGAAGCGCGTCGTCGCCGCTTCCTTCGGTGAACTGCGGGTGGTCTGCGCCTATGTGCCGAACGGGCAGAGCGTGGATTCCGACAAGTACCGCTACAAGCTCGACTGGCTCGCCGCCTTTGCCCGCTGGCTGGAGTCGGAGCTGAAGCGCTATCCGGCGCTCGCTCTGCTCGGAGACTTCAACGTCGCGCCGGAAGGCCGGGACGTCCACGACCCGAAGGTCTGGGAGGGACAGGTGCTGTTCAGCGAGCCGGAGCGCGCCGCGTTTCGCGCCTTGCTGCAGCTTGGCCTGAAGGATGCGTTCCGGTTGTTCGATCAGCCGGAAAAATCCTTCACCTGGTGGGACTACCGGATGAACGCCTTCCGGCGCGGGCTCGGGCTGCGCATCGATCACGTGCTGCTATCCGAAGCGCTTGCCGCCCGCTGCACGGCGGTACGCATCGCCAAGGATCTGCGCGGGCGAGAACGGCCCTCCGACCACGCACCGGTGGTGGCTGAACTGGGTGACTAGGTGAACGGTGAACCGCGCGGGGTGATTGATCCCCCAATCATGGGATTCACTTTTCCTTGGACAGCACTTCCTCCAGGCCCAGCTCCTGGATCTTGCGGGTGAGCGTATTGCGGCCCATGCCGAGCAGCTGCGACGCCTCGATGCGCCGCCCGCCGGTGTGTGTCAGCGCCGAGGTGATCAGCGTACGCTCGAACTTGCGGCTGAGGTCGTCGAGGATCCCGCTCTCGCCGCGCTTGAGCAGCTGATCCGCCTCGCGCGCCAGCGCGGCTACCCAGCCCTCCGACATCACCGGCTTCTGTTCCTCGCGCAGCTCGGAGGGCAGATCCTTGATGTCGACATTGGTGCCCGGCGCCATCACCGTCACCCAGTGGCACAGGTTCTCCAACTGGCGCACGTTGCCGGGCCAGTCGAGCGCCGTCAGGTACTTCATGGCATTCTCGGTGAGCCGCTTCGGCTCCACGCCCAGCTCGCGAGCGCTTTTTTGCAGAAAGTGCTTCGCAAGCAGGGTGATGTCTTCGCGCCGCTCGCGCAACGCCGGCAGTCGCAGCCGGATCACGTTCAGCCGGTGGAACAGGTCTTCCCTGAACAGCCCCTGCCTGACGCGCGCCTCCAGATCCTGGTGGGTTGCCGCGATGATGCGCACGTTCGCCTTGATCGGTTGATGGCCGCCCACGCGGTAGAAATTCCCGTCCGAAAGCACCCGCAGCAGGCGGGTCTGCAGATCCGGCGGCATGTCCCCGATCTCGTCGAGGAACAGCGTGCCGCCTTCGGCCTGTTCGAAGCGGCCGCGCCGCATCGACTGCGCGCCGGTGAAGGCGCCCCGCTCGTGCCCGAACAGCTCCGATTCGAGCAGATCCTTCGGAATCGCCGCGGTGTTGATCGCGATGAACGGTTTCGAGGCGCGCGGGCTGTGCCGGTGCAGCGCACGGGCGACGAGCTCCTTGCCGGTGCCGGACTCGCCGTTGATCAGCACCGTGGCGTGCGACTGGGTAAGCCTGCCGATCGCCCGGAATACCTCCTGCATCGACGGCGCCTGGCCGAGAATTTCCGGGGTTTCCTGCGGCGCCTCCGTCACCTCGTCCTGGCGCAGGCTCTCGTCGGTGGCTCGCCGGATCAGATCCACCGCATGATCGACGTCGAACGGCTTGGGCAGGTATTCGAAGGCGCCGCCTTGAAAGGCCGCCACCGCGCTTTCCAGGTCCGAGTAAGCGGTCATGATGATCACCGGCAGGTTCGGATGCCGCTCCTTGATCTTCTGCAGCAGCTCGAGCCCGGAGCCGCCGGGCATGCGGATGTCGCTGACCACGACTTGCGGCACCGAGGTTTCGAGCGAGCCCAGCGCTTCCTGCGCCGAAGAGAACACCTTGAAGGGGATGCCCTCGCGCGAAAGCGCCTTTTCGAACACCCAGCGTATCGAACGGTCGTCGTCGATGATCCAGACAGGCTTCATTTTGCTTCACCAGTAAACAGTGAACGGTAAGCGGCGATCGGCGTACGGCGGAAAGCCCGCGCCGCGCTTTGCGGGCCCGCTATCCATTGATCACTGTTCACGGTTCACCATTCGCCACTCTTTGCCTCGCGGTCGCTGCTTCGCCCTGCTCGATCGGCAGCAGGACCGTGAAACAGGTATGGCCGGGGCGGCTTTCCAGACCGATCGTTCCGTGATGCTGGCTGACGAATGTCTGGGCGAGCGTGAGTCCGAGCCCGCTGCCGCCTTCGCGGCCGGAAACCAGCGGAAAGAAGATCTTGTCCTTCAGCTCCTCCGGCACGCCGGGGCCGTTGTCGACAATGTCCACCACTACCGCCAGGCGGTAGAGCTTTCGCGCCAGCGTCACCCGGCGCGCGACCCGGGTGCGCAGCGCGATCTGGCCGCTGCCGCGCATCGCCTGGGCGGCATTGCGCGCGATGTTGAGCAGCGCCTGGATAAGCTGTTCCCTGTCGCCGGTCAGATGCGGCAGACTGGTGTCGTAGTCGCGCCGGATCTGGATCCCGTGGGGAAACTCGGCCAGCAGCAGGCTTCTGACGCGCTCCAGCGCCTCGTGGATGTTGAACTGCGCGATCTGCGGTAGGCGATGAGGAGTGAGCAGCCGATCCATCAGCGCCTGCAAGCGGTCCGCCTCCTTCATGATCACTTGCGTGTACTCGTGCAGCTCGGGGCGGTCCAACTCCCGGTCCAGCAGCTGCGCGGCGCCGCGCAGCGCGCCGAGCGGATTCTTGATCTCGTGGGCGAGGTTGCGAATCAGCTCGCGATTGCGCGCGCTCTGGTCGAGCAGCCGTTCTTCGCGCGCGATTCGCAGCTGCTGGTTGAGCGCGCTGAACTCGATCAGGTATCCCTCGATGTCGAGCACCTCGGTCGGCGTGACGGTGCAGGACAGATCCAGGCGATCGCCGCCGGTGACCGAGAGCGCGAGCTCGTGCTGGGTATAACTGCAATTGTGCGCGGCGGCGTATTCGACTGCGCCGGCGATGGTGCCGGCCTCGTTGAATACCTGATCGAGGGTGGTGCCGACCAGGTTCTTGGCGCTGACGGCGAACAGGTTCTCGGCCGCGGGATTGGCGTAGCGCACGACATGCCGTTCGTCGAGAAACAGCACTGCGGTGGACAACGCATCCAGACCGGGGAGAGGCAACGCGCTCACGCCGTCCTCGCCGCGACCCGAACCCGCGCGCCGGCGCCGGGCAATGCGATCCGTCTCGTCCCGGCGACCGCGTCGCGCGCGATGCAGAGGCACGCCGTCAACGCGTGTTGGCGAGTTCCTGCTGGATTGCCTCGATATTGCGCTCGTGATTGGCGACCGCGTCGCGATACGGCTGGACGCGATCCAGAAAGCGCTGATAGTTGCGCTCCTCGCCGTAGCGCACCGATTCCTGTTCGGCGAGCGACTTCTGCGCGGCATCGAGCTGCTGCTTCTCGGCGTCCAGCTCCTGTTCGAGGACGCGCCGCCGATCGTCGTCGCGCTTGCGCTGGGTGTCGCGGTCCACTTTCGGGAATCCGTCGCCGCGCGCGGGGGCCTTCGCTGCCGGCGCGGGTCTGGCGGGCGCCGCCTGCGCCTCTTCGAAGCAGCGGATCTTCTTGGCACCCTTGGGCGGCGCCTCGGTCACGTTCGAATACGTGACGCGTCCCTCGCTGTCCCGGTACAGGCAGACTTCGGCCAGAAGGGGAGCGGGCAACAACAGTGCTCCCAGGAGCGCCGGGATGCAGAAGTGATTGCGGTTCATATCCGAAGGGGCAACGTCGAGCCGCCGCATTCAGCGTCTTGTCGGCATTCACTGGAGTCTAAGACAGCCGTTTCGTTGGATCAATCGGCGCTTCGTTCCGCCCCGGTCGGCAACAGGACAAAAAAGGGCGGGTTGGCCCGCCCTTTCTTCTGGTGCGGCTCGCGGGACGTGGCTTACGAGCTGTAGTACATGTCGAACTCGACCGGATGCGTGGTCATGCGGAAGCGCGTGACCTCTTCCATCTTCAGATCGATATAGGCATCGATCATGTCGTCGGAGAACACCCCGCCCTTGGTGAGGAAGCCGCGATCCTTGTCGAGACAATCCAGGGCTTCGTCCAGCGAGGCGCACGGATGCGGGACTTTCTTGGCCTCCTCGGGCGGCAGATCGTAGAGGTTCTTGTCGATCGGGTCGCCCGGGTGAATCTTGCTCTGCACCCCATCCAGGCCCGCCATCATCATGGCGGCGAAGGCGAGATACGGGTTGGCGGTCGGATCGGGGAAGCGCACTTCTACGCGACGGGATTTGGGGCTGCTCACGTACGGAATGCGGCATGCAGCCGATCGGTTGCGCGCCGAATAGGCGAGGTTGATCGGCGCCTCGAAGCCCGGCACCAGGCGCTTGTAGGAGTTGGTGCCCGGGTTGGTGATTGCGTTGAGCGCGCGCGCATGCTTGATGATGCCGCCGATGTAGAACAGCGCAAACTCGGACAATCCGGCGTAGCCGTTGCCGGCAAACAGGTTTTCGCCGCCCTTCCAGACCGACTGGTGCACGTGCATTCCGGAGCCGTTGTCCCCCACGACCGGCTTCGGCATGAAGGTGGCGGTCTTGCCGTACGAGGCGGCGACGTTCCACACGGTGTACTTCAGGATCTGCATCCAGTCGGCGCGCTTGACCAGGCTGTTGAACTTGGTGCCGATCTCGTTCTGCCCCGCCGCGGCCACCTCGTGGTGGTGCACCTCGACCTCCACGCCCTGCGATTCGAGGGCGAGGGAGATGGCGTTGCGGATGTCCTGCAGCGAATCGACCGGCGGCACGGGGAAATAGCCGCCCTTGACCGGGGCGCGATGGCCCATGTTGCCGCCTTCCATTTCGAGACCGGTCGACCAGGGCGCCTCTTCGGAAGTGATCTTGACGAAGCAACCCGACATGTCGATGTTCCACTGGACCGCATCGAAAATGAAAAACTCGGGTTCCGGACCGAAATAGGCGGTGTCGCCCAGACCGGAGGATTTCAGGTATGCCTCGGCACGCTTGGCGATCGAGCGCGGATCGCGGTCGTAGCCCTTGCCGTCGGAGGGCTCGATCACGTCGCAGGTGATGTTCAGCATCGGTTCGTCGGTGAACGGATCCATGCGGGCGCTGTCCGCCTCGGGCATGAGCAGCATGTCCGAGGCCTGGATGCCTTTCCAGCCGGCGATGGATGAACCGTCAAAAGCGTGGCCGTCTTCGAATTTCGACATCGTGAATTGCTTCGCCGGGACCGAAACGTGTTGTTCCTTGCCGCGAGTATCGGTGAACCGCAGGTCGACGAACTTCACGTCGTTGTCCTTGATCATCTTCAAAACGTCGGCTGGTGAAGCCATCTTGTTCTCCTAGGAATATGGACAGACGAGACAGTAAAAACGAGCGAGCCACGCGTGCTGCAGAAAACATGCCTACGCTCGGAAGATTAAAAAACAGCTAGTTACGCATTTTTGCGGTGCGCACGGCTTGTTATTTCGCCCCGCTCTGGTGCGTCGCATGGCGGGTCGCACCATATCGGTGTGTATTTTGACATATGCCTCACGGTAAATGCCCCAACAGGTAGCGTCAGAGTTAATCTTTAAAATGAAGTCCATTACTCGGTCAGCGGGGAATCCATGACGGCCATTTCAGAGGTCATCGCAACGGCGGAACTGCGCGGGAAGGAGAGGGACTTGCCGTATACCGGCGCGCTCCTTCCGGCGGAAGCGTACGAACTGCTACAGCAGATCCCAAGCGCGAAACTGGTGGACGTACGCACGCGTGCCGAGTGGGATTACGTCGGCAGGATTCCGGGCGCGGCCCAAATCGAATGGCAAACCTATCCTAGTGGTCAACTGAACCCGCGCTTTCTGGACGAACTCGAGGCACAGGTCGACAGGGAATCGGTGGTCATGTTCATCTGCCGCAGCGGAGCGCGCTCCCATGCCGCGGCGGTGGCCGCCGCTCGAGCCGGTTATTCGCAGGTCTTCAATGTCCTGGAGGGATTCGAAGGCGACCGGGATCCCCAGGGGCACCGGAACACGATCGGCGGATGGCGGGCGGCCGGGCTGCCTTGGGTGCAAAGCTAGGGGAGGGTGATTGGGCGATTAAGTGATTGAGTACGCAAAATCCACCCAAATCACCCCATCACTCGGCTTGCCCCTTACGAACCCGACCAATCGACGAGTCCGGTGTAGGCGGTCAGAAGCACCACGGCGCCGAAGGCGATTCGATACCAGGCGAAGGGCACGAATGTATGGGTGGCCACGTAGCGGATCAGCCAACGCACCACCAGGAAGGCGCAGACGAACGATACCGCCATCCCTACCGCGAACAGCGGCACATCCGTGGCCGAAAACAGGGCGCGGTTCTTCCAGAAATCGTACGCGCCGGCCGCCACCAGCGTCGGCACCGCCAGGTAGAACGAGAACTCTGTCGCGGCGCCGCGCGACAGGCCGAACAGCATGCCGCCGATGATCGTTGCGCCCGAGCGAGACGTGCCCGGAATCAACGCGCATGCCTGTGCCAGGCCCACCTTGAGCGCGTCGAGCCAGCTCATGTCGTCGACTGCGCTCACCCGGGCGGATCGGCCCCGGGCACCGCGCTCGGCCCACAGAATGATCAGGGCGCCGACGACAAAAGCCGCCGCCACCGGCACCGGTTTGAACAGATGCGCCTTGATGACTTTGGAAAAAGCGAGCCCCAGCACGGCCGCCGGAAGGAACGCGATCAGGAGATTGGCGAGAAAACGTCTCGCTCTCGCGTCCGACAGCGCCCCGTAGGCGGTCCCTATCAACCGCTTGCGGTACTCCCAGACGACCGCCAGCATCGCTCCGGTCTGGATCACGATCTCGAATACCTTTGACTTGTCGTCGTCGAAGCCGAGCAGATCGCCGACCAGGATCAGATGGCCGGTGGAGGACACGGGAAGAAATTCGGTGAGCCCTTCGACGATGCCGAGTAGCAGCGCCTTGAACAGGATCGGGATATGCATCGGGCCGGATTCTAACCTGTCCCCGCATCCGCAACCGACGGCGGCGCGTATATGTTTCACGAATCTGCTCCCGTAAGGATCCGCCGCGTCAGCCGACTACCCGCGCGCGGGATTTCTTCTCCCGCATACCCAAACTCATTCAATCGATAAAGGAGCCAATGTGAAGCAGCAAATGATCATCCGTACCGCTCTTGCCGGCCTGATCGCACTGAGTGCGACGATCGGAACCGTCGATGCCGCCGACAAGGGCAAGGAGAAGTGCTACGGAGTCGCCAAGGCCGGCCAGAACGAGTGCGCCAACGCGACCGGTACCCATTCCTGCGCCGGCCAGTCGAGCGTCGACAACGACCCCAACGACTGGAAGTACGTCGCCAAAGGCACCTGCGAAAAGCTGGGCGGCAAGGCGACGCCGGACAAGAAAGGGTGAGCGCGCCGGCTTGACCGCGATCCGGGCCCCGGGCCGGCACGCAGCCGGCCCGGTCTCGCAGGTTCCCTGTGCCGGTCATCCGCGCGCATCTGTTGCCGCGACGGGTGCCGGCATCGGCCTGCGCGCGCGCCATTACCGGGAGTTCCTCGACACGTGGCCGCCGACCGGCTGGCTGGAGGTGCACAGCGAGAACTACTTCGGCGACGGGGGCTATGACCTGCACGTGCTGGACCACGTGCGGGATCGCTACCCGCTGAGCCTGCATGGGGTGGGGCTTGCGCTGGGCTCGACGCGTGACGACCCGCGCGTTGAACGCCACCTGTCGATGCTAAAGCGCCTGGTCGAGCGCAGTCGGCCGGCGCTCGTCTCGGAGCACCTGTGCTGGGGCGCGCAGGGCGGACGCCATTTCAACGATCTGCTGCCGCTTCCTTATACCCGGGAAGCGCTCGATCACATGGTGGACAGAGTGGAGCGCGTGCAGGAAGCGCTCGAGCGCGAAATCCTGATCGAGAACATCTCCGCGTACGTTGAATGGAAGGCAGCCGAGATGTGCGAGTTCGAGTTCCTTGCCGAGCTTGCAAGGCGCTCCGGCTGCGGCATCCTGCTCGACGTCAACAATCTCCACGTCAACGCAGTCAATCACGGCACGGACCCGCACGTGGCGATGGCCGCCTTGCCGCGCGCCAGCGTGCGCGAGATCCACCTGGCCGGCCATCTCGTCACCGAGGATGGTTTGATCGACGACCATGGCTCCCGCGTCGCCCCGGCGGTATGGGCGCTCTACGATGCGGCGCTGGCGCGCTTCGGGCCGGTGCCGACGCTCATCGAATGGGACACCGACGTGCCGGCCCTCGGCGTTCTGCTCGACGAGGCGGCACGCGCCGGAGCCAGGCTGGAGCATTGGCGTGCCTGAGCTTTTCCAGCTTCAACGGCTGTTCGCCGGTGCGCTCGCATCCCGAGCAGCGGCCGACGCGGCGCTCCCCGCGTTTGCCGGCGATCCGGCAAAAACCGCCCGCCGGCTCGCCATCTACCGCGGCAACGTGCATGCGAACGCCGGAAAGGCGCTGCGGGCCGCCTATCCGGTGGTCGCGGCGCTGGTGGGCGAGGAGTTCTTCCAGGGCCTCGCGCGCGCGTACTCGGAAGCGATCGTTTCGCGCAGCGGCGATCTCAACGAGTACGGCGCCGAGTTCACCCGCTTCCTGGCCGATTTCCCTCACACGCAGGACCTGCCCTACCTGCCGGACGTGGCCCGGCTCGAGTGGGCGGTGCACCTCGCGCATTACGCGGCGGATCGCGAGCCGCTGAACCCGGCGCGACTCGCGGGGTTTGCGCAGGAGCACCAGCCGGCGCTGCGATTCCGGCTGCATCCCGCCTGCGTGCTGCTCACATCGCGCTGGCCGATCGCGCGCATCTGGGAAGTGCACCAGGCCGACCACACGGGGGCGTTCGACGTCGACATGGACTGCGGCATGGAACGTGCGCTCGTCTTTCGACCCGGGTTCCGGGTTCGCGTCCGATCGCTGGGTCCGGCCGAGCACGTCTTCCTGTCCGCGCTTGCCCGGCGGCAGACTCTTGCCGACGCGTTGCAGGCGGCGCTCGCCGTGGAGGCGGCGTTCGGCCTCCAGGAGACGCTGATCCGGCTGATCGGCGAGTCCGTCATCGTCGAGGTCGAACTCCAGTAATGTTCGGCGCGCTCGCGCGACCAAGTCGCGTTCGGCCCAGCCGAACCCCACATGGATGGTGCACATGAATCAATCGATCGAGCGCGGAGTGCTACGAACGAGGATCTGGTTGACCGGAGCGAGCCATCTGCTGGATCTCGGGCTGCGGCTCTATCTGGCGAAAGTGTTCTTCTGGTCCGGGCTCACCAAGATCGGGAGCTGGGACGACACGCTGACGCTGTTTCAGGACGAGTACCGCGTGCCGCTGCTGCCGCCCGAGGTCGCGGCGGTGTTGGGCACGTTCGGCGAGCTGTTCTTTCCGGTCCTGCTGGCGTTGGGGCTGGCCGGTCGCTTTGCCGCGGCCGGCCTGTTCTTCGTCAATCTGATGGCGGTGGTGTCCTACTGGCACGTGCTCTCCGCCGCCGCGGCTGCGCTCGCCCAGCACTGGTACTGGGGATCGCTGTTGCTGGTCGTCGCGTTGCACGGCCCGGGCAAGCTCTCGCTCGACGCCATCGTCTGGAGGCGTTGGCTGCCCGGGCTGTCCGCCTGAATCGGGGCGAAGGAAAACGGAACGCGGGCCGCGCCGCAGCTTACGCCTTGCGATAGATCTCCGCGCCGGCGCCGCGGAATTCCGCGGCCTTGTCCGCCATGCCCGCGGCGAGGGCCTGCTCTTCGCTCATGCCGTGCTTCTGCGCGAACTCGCGCACGTCCTGCGTGATCTTCATCGAGCAGAAGTGCGGGCCGCACATGGAGCAGAAGTGCGCCAGTTTCGCGCCTTCCTGCGGGAGCGTCTCGTCGTGGAAGGCCTTGGCCTTGTCCGGATCGAGGCCGAGGTTGAACTGGTCTTCCCAGCGGAACTCGAAGCGCGCCTTGGACAGCGCGTTGTCCCGGATCTGCGCGCCCGGGTGGCCCTTGGCGAGATCGGCGGCGTGGGCGGCGATCTTGTAGGCGATGATGCCGTCCTTCACGTCGTCCTTGTCCGGCAGCCCGAGATGCTCCTTCGGCGTGACGTAGCAGAGCATGGCGGTCCCGTACCAGCCGATCATGGCGGCGCCGATGGCCGACGTGATGTGATCGTAGCCGGGCGCGATGTCGGTGGTAAGCGGGCCCAGCGTGTAGAAGGGCGCCTCGTGGCAGACCTGGAGCTGCCGGTCCATGTTCTCCTTGATCAGGTGCATCGGCACGTGGCCGGGGCCTTCGATCATGACCTGCACGTCGTGCTCCCAGGCGATCTTCGTGAGCTCGCCGAGCGTGTCGAGCTCGGCGAACTGCGCCTCGTCGTTGGCGTCGGCGTTCGAGCCGGGACGCAGTCCGTCGCCGAGCGAGAAGGCGATGTCGTACGCGGCCATGATCTCGCAGATCTCGCGGAACCTGGTGTAGAGGAAGCTCTCCTGATGATGCGCCAGGCACCACTTGGCCATGATCGAGCCGCCGCGTGACACGATGCCGGTCACGCGCTTGGCGGTGAGCGGGACGTAGCGCAGCAGCACACCGGCGTGGATGGTGAAGTAGTCGACGCCCTGCTCGGCCTGCTCGATGAGCGTGTCGCGGTAGAGCTCCCACGTGAGATCCTCGGCCTTGCCTCCGACCTTCTCGAGCGCCTGGTAGATCGGCACCGTGCCGATCGGCACCGGGCTGTTGCGCAGGATCCACTCGCGCGTCTCGTGGATGTTCTTGCCGGTGGAGAGATCCATCACCGTGTCCGCGCCCCACCGAATCGCCCAGGTGAGCTTGTCGACCTCCTCCTCGATGGAGGACGCGACGGCCGAGTTGCCGATGTTCGCGTTGATCTTCACCAGGAACTTCCGTCCGATGATCATCGGCTCCGACTCGGGATGGTTCACGTTCGAGGGAATGATCGCGCGGCCGCGCGCGACCTCGTCGCGCACGAAGGTGGCATCCATGCCCTCGCGGAGCGCGACGAACTCCATCTCCGGCGTGACCTCACCGCGCCGCGCATAGTGCATCTGGGTCACGTTGCGCCCGGGCTTCGCCCGCAGCGGTCGGCGCACGCTCGCGAAGCGCACACCGCCCAGTGTCGGATCGTCGTCGCGCCGGCGCCGGTACTGAGAGGTCGGGCCCGGCAGCTCCTCGACGTCGCCCCGGCCGAGCACCCACGGCAGGCGTAACGGAGCGAGGCCGCGCTTGATGTCGGTGTGCGCGTCGCGGTCGGTGTAGGGACCGCTGGTGTCGTACAGGTGCAGGGGCGGTTCGCCGCCGGACAGCGTGACCTCGCGCATGGGAACGCGGATGTCGGAGCGCGAGCCGGAAACGAAGATCTTGCGAGAGTGAGACATCGTGGGCCTCCCTTCGCTGGTATTACCCAGGTCAGGTTCATGCGGTCGGCGGCGACGGCCGCCCTCTCAGCCCGGTCATCCCGAGCTCCCGCGGATCGAGCAACGGCGACTCGCCGGTAAGGCTACGCCGGAACGCGCGGCTCGGCAAGCGACGGGCCGCGGCACACCGGATCGAGCGGACGCGTGGGTCCGACGCCGCGTCCGCGGGCGGCGGTCGCGCACCCGATTGACACGCATGCCGGCCGGAGGGACGGTGAGGCGTTCATGGCGGTGCGATCGACGTTGCGCGTCCTCGTGGTGGCCGCCCTCGGGCTGATGTTGCTCGGATCCGGCAGGATCCCGCACGAGGTCGTGCCCCTGTGGGTCGATGTGTCCGCTGCGGGGCTCACCGTCTTCGCCGAAGACGTCCCGCTACGGTTGATCCTCGACGAGATCGGCCGGGTAACCGGCATGCGGATCCGGGTGGACGGCGCCGATCAGGAGAACGTCACGATCGCGTTCGAGGACGTCCCGGTCGACGAGGGCCTCCGACGCGTTCTTCGAGCCAAGAATTTTTTCATGGTGTCGGCGCCCCGTGGCGGCGTCGGGCAGGCGCATGTCTTTCGGCAGGGCGGCACGCCACCGGCCGAGCCGCGCGTCGCGGAGGCCGCCGATGCCGGCGACCGCCAGGATCCGCGGGGTGTCTCGGCAATCCGCAGCGAGGCGATCGCGAATCCGAGCTCGCGCCGGCGACTGCGGGCGTTGGAGCGCCTGGCCGCCAACGCGGACGCGGACGCGGCGATCGGCGCGGTCGTCGAGATCCTCGAGCGCGAGTCCAATCCGCAGTTGCTCGCGCGCGCTCTCGACATCGCGGGTCAGGATCCGTCGACGCCGGTGGATGTCCTCGTGAATCTCGCCCGGCGCAATCCTGACGCTCAGGTGCGAATCAAAGCCCTCAACCATCTGTCGAAGCGTGGCACATCGGACGCGCGAGTGCGGCAGACGCTCGAGGTGCTCGCGACCGACGACGCGGCATCCGAGGTGCGAGAAACCGCCAGGCGTCTCCTCGGAGCGTTGACGGCACCCTGACTCCGTCCGTCGGCCTAGGCCGATCGGCGTACTCGCAGCGCCGCAAAATCCAACCAACGCTCGATTGTCGCGAGCGTTCCGGCTCACTACCGTCACTCTCATCCGGCTCACATGGACAGCGGCAGCCCGTTGCGGCGAGTTGGAGGAGAGGAGGGACCACGAGCCAATCGTATCCAGAGCGCCTAGCGCGATTTCGAACAACGCGTTGCTTCACACCGAACAGGAGAGACGACATGCGGGTGAGCAGGTTGAAGCAGGTCGTAGCGATGGCATCGACGCTCGTCTTCGGCACGATGTGCGCGGCCACGGCCGCTCCGCCACTGCAGGCAGTGCCGTTCGTGTTCGTCGGCACCGCAGCCGAATGCGGCGGTCCCGCGGGCAGCAACATCGTCACATCGGCGTGGCTCGGCGGCATGGGACTGCCCGACAATGGTGGTGACAATGGCGTTCCGGCGACCGCCAACGATCCGCATCGGGGCCTGCTCCTCTCGAAGAACGGCCCCACCACCGATTGCTCGTCGGCGGGCGTCGTCATCAGGCACGCGCCGAGGACCATCACCGAGCTGAACTTCGACTATCGCAAAGGTGGGCACTGCGGAGCGGGAGCGCCGCGATTCAACATCACGACGGAAGCCGGCTTCACGTACTTCGTCGGGTGTGCAGCCGGTGTGCCGACGCCCGCACCCCAGGACCCAACGCAGTGGCAACGCGTGACATTCAGCGAGGCCACACCTGTCACGCCGCAGCTTGCGACCAACCCGCCGTTCGTGTTCGGGACGACGCCGGTGAAGCAGCTGGCGATCGTCTTCGATGAAGGCACCGACAGCACGTCAGCCGAGGACCCGAACGGAGTTGGCTTGGCAGTGCTCGACAACATCTCCGTGAACGGCCAGTTCATCACCTCCGGAGTGGGGATTGCCGACGGCAATTCCGGAAAGGCGCACGGCAGGAACGGCGACGACGACGACGACTAGTCCCGTCAGCTGAGCGAAGCGAGGACGGGCCGACCGGCCCGTCCTCCGCGCCAGCCCGAGAACGCGTCGACGCACGATGCTGGTGGGCCGGCGGCGTGTCTCGGCACGCTCGCCGGCGGTTTCTATGATCACCGCCGGCGCGCCGTCGGCTACGATGGAGCGCGTGCGAGTGCTGCGCACGCTGGCGCTCATCATCGCCATCCTCGTCGGGCTGGCGGCCGGCAGCGCCCTCTACGTGACGCAGCCCGTCTACACGGCCGTCCGGAATCTCTCGACGGGCGGCGTGGTCGCGCCCGGCAAGCTCGAAGCGCACGTGCGGATGCTGAGCGTCACGCTGGCGCCGCGTGACTGGCAATCGGCAGCGAACCTCGACCGCGTCGCGACGTACATCGGCACGCATCTCATGAAGGCCGGCGGCCGGGTGAGCGAGCAGCCGTACGCGGTGGAGAGCGGGCGTGCGCGCAACGTGATCGCCTCCTTCGGTCCGCAGCAGGGGCCTCGCGTGGTCGTGGGCGCGCACTATGACGCCGCGGGGCCGCTTCCCGGCGCCGACGACAATGCCAGCGGCGTGGCCGGCCTGCTGGAGCTGGCATCGCTGCTCGGGCAAACGCGGACTCTCGGCTCGCGGGTCGATTTGGTGGCGTTTGCGCTCGAAGAGCCGCCGTATTTCGGGACGAAGCGAATGGGCAGCTTGGTGTACGCGGCGGCGCTGAAGCGAGAGGCGGCGGTGGTGCGCGCGATGATCTCGCTCGAGATGATCGGCTACTTCAGCGACGCGCCGAACAGCCAGCGCTTTCCGCATCCGGCGCTCGGCCTGCTCTATCCCTCCACCGGCGACTTCATCGCCGTGGTGGGCCGCGTCGGACAGGGTGCGCTCGTGCGCCAGGTGAAGAAGGCGATGCAGCGGACGACCTACCTGGACGTCTACTCC
>DASRFY010000083.1:0-5941 GCA_035651315.1 Burkholderiales bacterium | reverse complement strand
GCTCGAATTGAACGTCGTGCACCGACGCGCGGATCGTGGTGGTCCGGTCGGTCAGGAGCGCGACGTCGACCGACCCCGGCAGCGTGGCCTGCAGCTGCGGCAGCAACTGCTTGACGCGGTCGACCACCTCGATGACGTTCGCGCCCGGCTGGCGCTGGATGTTCAGGATCACCGCCGGCGCGCTGTTCGCCCACGCCGCGAGACGCACGTTTTCCGCGTCGTCGACCACGTCCGCCACGTCCCCGATGCGCAGCGGCGCGCCGTTGCGGTAGGCGATGATGAGCTGGCGGTAGTCCTCCGGCGAGCGGATCTGATCGTTGGCGTCGATGGTGGAGGCGCGGGTCGGCCCGTCGAAGCTGCCTTTCGCGAGGTTGACGTTGGAATTGGCGACCGCGGTGCGGACGTCGTCCAGGCTCAGGCCGTAGGCGGCGAGCGCCCTCGGGTTGACCTGCACCCGCACCGCGGGGCGCAGTCCGCCGCTGATGCTCACCAGGCCCACACCGGGCAGTTGCGAGATTTTCTGCGCCACCCGCGTGTCGGCCAGATCCTCCACCTTCACCAGCGGCAGCGTCCGGGAGGACAGCGCGAGCGTCAGGATGGGCGCGTCGGCGGGATTGACCTTGCTGTAGACCGGCGGCATCGGCAGGTCCTGCGGCAGGAACGTCGTCGCCGCGTTGATCGCCGCCTGCACTTCCTGCTCGGCGACGTCCAGGCTCAGGTCCAGCCGGAACTGCAGCGTGATCACCGACGCCCCGCCCGAGCTGCTCGAGCTCATCTGGTTCAGCCCCGGCATCTGCCCGAACTGCCTTTCGAGCGGCGCGGTCACCGAGGAGGTCATGACGTCCGGACTCGCCCCCGGATAGAAGGTGACCACCTGGATCGTCGGGTAGTCCACCTCCGGCAGCGCCGACAGCGGCAGCATGCGGTAGGCGACGATCCCGGACAGCAGGATCGCGACCATCAGCAGCGAGGTGGCGACCGGCCGCAAGATGAACTGGCGCGACGGGTTCATTGAGTTGGTCGCTGGCGCGCGGCAGCGTCTTCCTTCGGCGCACCCGCCGTCGTCGCCGTGTTCTTGGCGATCAGATCGACCCGGGCGCCTTCGCGCAGCTTGTCGGCGCCGTCCACCACCACCATTTCGCCCGGCGCGACCCCTGTTTCGACGACCGCGGTCTCTCCTTCCACCGGGCCGAGCTTGACCGGCCGCACCGTCACGGTGTGGTCGTCCTTGACGATATAGACATACGTGCCCTGCACGCCGCGCTGGATGGCCGCGCTGGGGACGACCGTCGCCCCACGCATCATGTCCACCAGCATCCGCGCGTTGACGAACTGGTTCGGGAACAGCGCGCCGTCGTCGTTCGGAAATTCCGCCTTCAGCTTGACCATCCCTGTAGTGGGATCGATCTGGTTGTCGATGGTGAGCAGGGTGCCGCTCGCGAGCTTCGTCGTTCCCGCGCGATCGAAGGCGTCCACCGGCAGCTTCTCCCCCGAATGCAGGCGCTTGACGACCGCCGGCAGGCTGTCCTCCGGAATCGGGAACACCACGGTGATCGGCTGCAACTGGGTGATCACCACCATTCCGTTGGTGTCGGCGGCGTGGACGATGTTGCCGGGATCGACCAGCCGCAGCCCCACGCGGCCGCCGATCGGCGAAGTGATGCGGCAGTAGACGAGCTGCAGCTTGGCGTTGTCGATCTGCGCCCGGTCGGAGCGCACCGCGCCTTCGTACTGGCGCACCAGCGCTTCCTGGGTGTCGAGCTGCTGGCGCGGGATCGAGTCCTGTTCCACCAGCACCTTGTAGCGCTCGAGGTCGAGCCGGGCGTTCTTGAGCAGGGCCTCGTCGTGTTCCATCTGCCCCTGTGCCTGGTCGAGCTGCACCTGGAACGGTCGCGGGTCGATCTCCGCCAGCAGATCGCCCGCCTTCACGATCTGGCCCTCGCGGAACAGCACGCGCATCAGCTGCCCGTCGACCCGGCTTCGGACGGTGACCGTGTTGCGCGGTACGACGGTGCCCAGGCCGTTGAGGTACACAGGCGCGTCGCTGGTGCGCGCGGGCACGGCGGCCACGGGCAGCGCACGCATCGCGGCTGCTGCGGGTCCGGGCTTGGCTTCCTTCGCGCGCGAGTCGACCGGCCGCACGAGCAGCAGCCAGGCGGCCGCCACCGCAGCGCACAGCACGGGCACCCACAGCCACCACCGCCGTAGCCAGCGGCCCGGGGGTGTCGGCGGAAGGGAGACGTTGGGGGGCATCGGGGAATTCCTCGGCTGCGGAACACGGGTCGCGATCGAAAACGCCGCTTCGCCGGCGGCCGCGGCATCGCGCGACGAGCGTCGCCGTCGTTCGGGCTCGGGAGCGAATTCTAAGAGCCGGTTTCCTCCGCCTTGATAAATGCTTTGTAAAGTAGTGTGAAGCCGGAAGGCGGGACCAGGGACCGCGTCCTTTGTCCGCGGTCCCGATTTTTCATTCCGTCTCGTCGATCGATTTCGGCCAGCTCGCCTTGAGCAGCCTGGACAGGGCGCGGTCGGCCAGAATTCTTCCCTCGGTCTGGCAGCGCGCGCAATAGTTGGTTTCGTTCTCCGCGTACACGATGCGCTGCACCGGTGCGCCGCACACCGGGCAGGGTTTGCCGAACCTGCCGTGCACGGCGAAATCCGCGCGGAATGCGGTGACGTGCTCCGGGAATCGATCCGCCGCCTCGCGGCGCAGGCGTTCGATCCATTCCGACAGCACCTGCCGCGCCGCGTCGTACAGTCGCGCGGCCTCTTCTGCGCGCAACGCTCCGGTCATCGCGAACGGGGAGAGCCTCGCGCGGTGCAGTATCTCGTCGGAATAGGCGTTGCCGATGCCGCTGATGAGCTTCGGGTCGGTCAGCGCGCGCTTGAGCGTGTGGTTCTCCTGCTTCAGGCGGCTGGAGAACGCGGCGAGATCGGCTTCGAGCGGCTCGAGGCCGCCCGGATCCATCGCGGCGAGCGCAATGTCGCCGGCCACGACGTGGATCGACGCGCGCCGCCGCGTGCCCGCCTCGGTGAGCGTGAGCGAGCCGCGCGGAAAGTCGAACGCGGCGAGCCAGCCGCGTCCGCCGCCTTTGCCGCCGGGCTCCCGCCAGTGCAGCCGGCCGGCGATCATCAGGTGAATCACCAAGTGCAGCCCGCCCTCGAGCGAGAGCACGATGCGCTTGCCGATGCGCCGCACGGCGACGACCGGTCGGCCTTCGGCTTCGGCAATCGGCGGCACCGCGGTGCGCAGCACGAAGGGCGAATTGAGCCGCACGCGCTGCAGCTTCTCGCCAAGCGTGCGCCGCTCGATGTGCTCGGCGTAGAGCGTGATGTCGGGCAGCTCTGGCATAGTGTGAGGACCGTGAATGCCGTGAATACCGTGAATACCGCGGCTTCACGACCGTTACGGTCGCTCGGCGACCAGAAGCACGTTGGCGAACATCGTCCTTCCGCCGATCGGCACCGCACGCGCCGCGAAGCCGCGGACTTCCAGCAGTGCGATCCATTCCGGCAGCGGCCGCAAATGGTAATCCCCCCAACGCTCGCCGCGCAGCCACGCGCCGACGCGGTCGGCGGCGAGTGTGATCCGCGCCCGGGTCCTGTCTCGCGCATCGGCCACCCGCAGGACCAGGTGTCCACCCGGCGCGGCCGCCTGTGCCGCCGCGGCGAGCACCGCCTCCTGCGCCGCCGGCCCGAGGTAATGCAGCACGTCGAGCAGCACGATCGCGTCGCTTCGCGGCAATGCGGTCTGCGAAACATCGGCCTGCTCGAGCGCAACGTCGCCACCGAGCGCCGCGCCCGCGCGGCGGATCGCGTCCGGGCGCAAGTCGATGCCACGCAGCCTCAGCCCCGCCGGCGCGGCTTTCCAGCCCGCCGGCCAGCTCTCGCGCGAGGACCGGGCTTGCGCGGCGAGCAGGGCCGCAAGCAGGATGCCCTGGCCGCAGCCGAGATCGAGTACCCGGGAGCCGGACGGGATCAGCCCCTCGCGCAGGATTGCCGCATAGACCGGATCGTGGCGCAGTTTGGCCCGTGCGTAGTGAAAGGCGAATCGTCCTGCCGCGCGGTAGCGGCCGGCCGCCGCCTCGATCAGCGCGTCCGTTAGCGCGGCGCGCATCGCATCGCGGCGCGCAGCGATACCGGCACGAAGCCGGCGGCGAGGATGCGCTCGAGCAGCGCCGGCAGCACTTCCAGAACCACCGCGTGGCCGCCGCGGGTGGGCGCGCAGCCGCCGTCGTGCAGCAGCAGGATGTCTCCCGCCGCGAGCCCGATCACAAGGCGGTCGAGCACCTTGCGCGAATCGCCGCTCACGGTGTCGAAACCGCGGCGCGTCCAGGCCACGTAGCGCAGCCCGAGCCGCGCGACGACCGGGTCGAGCAGAGGGCTGCGCAGCCCGGCCGGCGCGCGAAAGAACAGCGGCGGCGTGCCGGCCGCTTGCGCGATGGCGGCCTGCGCCGCTTCGATTTCGCGCCGCAGGCCGCGCAGGCCATAAAAGGAAAAAAAGTTCGAGTGCCGGTCGCTGTGATTTTCCACGCTGTGTCCGCGTCTGACGGTCTCGCGCACCACGCCGGCATGTGCGGCGGCTTTGCGGCCGACGCAGAAGAAGCTTGCTTTCGCGCGGTAGCGGTCGAGCAGATCGAGCACCCGCGGCGTGAGCGCCGCATCGGGCCCGTCGTCGAAGGTGAGCGCGATCTCGCGCCGGGCAATTGCCGGGGGCGGCAGGCGCAGCATGTTCGGCCCGAGCAGGGTGCTGCGCGGCCACAGGCCCGCCGCGGTGAGCAGCGCATGGTCTGCGACGATCGCCCCCAACACCCAGGGCCACGAGGAGGGTACGGCGAGCAGCGCGGCCGCGCCCGCGACGTGCAGCGCCGCCGAGGCGCGAATGGCCGGCGAGGGACGCCAGCGGCGCATTGCATCGTCCGGCTGCGGGTGCGCGGGGCTCATCGGAATCAACGCGGCTGCACTGCGTCGCCCGGGATCGGGCTCGCGGGAGCGCGGGCAAGAACGGATCGGAAGACCGTCACCATACACGCCGGGATGACGCCGGAAAAGAGGCGCGCGATTCCGGCTGCGTGTAGATTATGCGTCGCCCGCAT
The DNA here is from genome assembly GCA_035651315.1 of Burkholderiales bacterium. Taxonomy (GTDB): domain Bacteria; phylum Pseudomonadota; class Gammaproteobacteria; order Burkholderiales; family Eutrophovitaceae; genus DASRFY01. Next base: position 848 of record DASRFY010000083.1, on the reverse strand, counting down.
ATTCTTCCGGAGCGACATGACCTCCGCTTCCGCCACGCCGCTGTCCGCCATGCCCCATGGCATCCTGCCTCCCCATCCCGGGCTCGCGCTCAAGGAGACCCCGCGCGGACTGGCTCTGTATACGCGTACCGGGCACCGCGCGGGCGACACGCTGCTCGAGCACTATGGACCGCGCGCGAGCTTCGAGGCGGGCGAGCGCATCGCGCCGGACCATGTGATGGAAATAGGGGACAACGAAGTGTTCCTGCCCTCGGGCGCGCTGGACGACTACGTGAACCACAGCTGCGATCCGAACTGCAGGCTGGATTTCCGCGCCGGGGACAAGGTGTTCCTGGTCGCCCTGCGCGACATTGCGCCGGGCGAGGAGCTTTCCTTCGACTACGCCACCACGACGACCAGGGCCGGCATCGAGGCTTTTCCCGGCTGGCGCTTTGCCTGCCTGTGCGGCGTGCCCCAATGCCGCGGCGAAGTGGGCTGCGCCGAGGACTTGCCGCCGGAAAAGCTCCGCTTCTACGCCGAGGCCGGCGCGCTGGCGCCGCACGTGAAGAAGCGTCTTGAACTGACGCCGGAGCGAGCGGCGGACCAGCGAGGCGGATCGGAAGGGCCGGCTGCGAAAGCCGGAATCGCTCCGCGCAAGTGAGCTAGGGAAGCTCTGCACAAGTCCCACGACGCGCGTTACGCCAGGTGCGGATGGATGCAACAGGCGCGAGGCAGCCAAGGTTGGAACCTTGGCAAGGAGCGCGGGGCAGCAGACGCCGCACCTGGCGTAACCCAATCATGTTTCGGCTCTTTGGAGGGACCGGGCGATTTTGACCGATGACCGCACCGCCTCCTCCTAGTGTAGGCCG
>DASRFY010000082.1:0-9082 GCA_035651315.1 Burkholderiales bacterium | reverse complement strand
CGCCCGCCTCCTGGAACAGTTGCCGCAGGTCGCGATGCGGGCGATTGCGCGCCAGCGCCATGCGCTCCCCGCCCCGCCGAAAGCGCACGTTGAGCGGCGCGGCGGCAACCAGCCGACGCGACAGCCCCTGCCCTTCGACGGCGAGGAAAAGCAGGCTGCCCAGCTCTGCCGGCAATTCGATCCGTTCCTCACCCTGCCATGAGCGCGACCATCCGGCGGGCAGGACGCGCTCGGCCACCAGGAATACGCGGTCGCGATAGCGCCGCAGGCTGTGCGCCCCGCAGACGACGCGGACCTGGGCGTCGCGTCGCGCCGCGAGACACTGCCGCAGACCTTCTTCCAGCGCCGCCCGCCGCGGCGGCGCCACGCCCTGCACCGCGAACAGATATCGCAGCAGATTGAGCGCACGCACTGGCGGCAGCTCACGCAGGATTCTCAGCGGTAAACCCTGCGCTGCATCCACGCCGTTCATATCGACCCGCGCCAGTGCCTCGAGCAATGTCGAGGCGTCGGCGAGATTGTGCGCGGCCCGCGCCAGCGTCTGCCGATACCCGGGGAAGCGGCTCGCCAGTCGCGGCAGAATCTCGTGCCGCAAGAAGTTTCGGTCGAGGGCGGTGTCGCGGTTCGATTCATCCTCCATCCATGCCAGGCCGCGCGAGCGCGCATGCGCCTCGATCTCGTCGCGAGTCGCTGCAAGCAGCGGCCGCAGCAACGCCGGCGCCGTGCCTTTGCGCGCGCCCGCTGCCGGCATTGCGCTCAGGCCGCGCGCGCCGGCGCCGCGCAGAAGCTGCAGCAGGAAGGTCTCCGCCTGGTCGTCGAGATGATGGGCGGTGGCGACGAAATCCGACCGCTGCCGGGCGAACACCGCGTAGCGCGCGCGCCGCGCTGCCGCCTCGAGGCCGAGTTCATCCGCGCGGTCCACCTGCACCCGCTCCACGAGCAGCGGGATGCGCAGCCTTGCGCACAGGCGCGAGCAGAACGACTCCCATTGCGCCGCGCGCGGGCTGAGGCCGTGATTGACGTGCACCGCGGAAAGCTGCAGACGATGTGCGGGCGAGAGAGAGCGCAGGACGTCCAGCAATGCAACCGAATCGATACCCCCGCTCAGCGCGACGCACACCCGACATTCGCGCACGCGGTGCGCCTGCAATGCCTGCCCGACAATCTGCTGTAGCGATCTCATCTGCCTGCCCGCAGAAACAAAATACCCCGCTCGCGCGGGGTATTCGAGTCCGTTTGCAACCGTGTCAGCGCGCGATGCCGTCGTTGTCGCGGAACCTGCCGTAGCCCATCAGCCGTTCGAAGCGCATCTCCAGCAGCCGGTCGACCGGCTTGTCCTGCACCTCGGAAAGCGCGTCCTGCAGCGCCTTGCGCAGCGTTTGCATCATGGTCGCAGGGTCGCGGTGCGCCCCGCCCAGCGGCTCGCTCACGATCCTGTCGACGAGCCCCAGTGTCTTGAGACGGTTGGCGGTGATGCCCAGGGTTTCCGCGGCATCCGGCGCCTTGTCGGCGCTCTTCCAAAGAATGGAGGCGCAGCCTTCCGGCGAGATTACCGAGTAGATCGCGTACTGGAGCATCAGGGTAATATCGCCGACCGCAAGCGCCAGCGCGCCGCCGGATCCGCCCTCGCCGATGATGGTTACGACGATCGGCACGCGCAGCTCCGTCATGGCGTAGAGATTGCGGCCGATCGCCTCGGACTGGCCGCGCTCTTCCGCGCCGACCCCGGGATAGGCGCCCGGCGTATCGATGAAGGTGAGCACCGGGATGGCGAACTTCTCGGCGAGCTTCATGAGGCGCAACGCCTTGCGGTAGCCCTCCGGCTTCGGCATGCCGAAGTTGCGGTAGAGCTTGTCTTTGGTGTCGCGTCCCTTCTGTTGCCCGATCACCATCACCGTCTGGTTGCCGAAGCGAGCCGGGCCGCCGACCACGGAGGGATCCTCCGCGAAGCCACGGTCTCCGTGCAGCTCCTCGAAGTCGCTGAACAGGCCCTGGATGTAGTCCAGCACATAGGGCCGTTGCGGATGCCGCGCGACCTGCGAGATCTGCCAGGCGGAGAGCCTGCCGTAGATCTCCCTGGTCAGCGTCGCGCTCTTTTTCTGCAGCCGCGCAATCTCTTCGGAAATGTCGACCGCGGAGTCGTCCTGAACGTAACGCAGTTCCTCGATCTTCGATTCCAGCTCCGCGATCGGCTGCTCGAATTCCAGAAATGTCGTCTTCATGAGCGGCTATTCTAGCCGGCCTGGCGCGGAGAGCCGGTTACTTTCCGTAGCGCGAGGCGAGATAATCCACGATCCTGCGCGCGTCCTCCTCGCCGATAGGTGCGCCCATCGTCTTGATCATCTTGTTCACCTCCGCCTCCCAGCCCTTGCGGTCCAGAAAAGGCGAATTCATCTGGATGTAGTCCAGGCTGTGGCACATCACGCAATTGCCCTCGACGATCTCCCGCCCCGGGCCGTCCTTCAGGCGGATGCCGCTTTCGTCGGCGGCGAACGCATGGCCGGCCGTCAGCGCCAGAACCAACAGGATATTTCGCATCGCGCTTCCTAGCTCACCGTCACGTCGATTCGCTGCACGACGTTGTTGTGATAGCCGGCCGGGTTGAAGATCAAATCGAAGGACTGCGTCGCGCCGACGCGATTGGAGGCTCGTGCCATCACCGTGTACGTTCCCGGCATCTGCGCCTGAAAGCGGTAGCGCCACTGGCGCCAGGCATACCGCCCCAGATCCCGGTCCAGCTCCGCGCTGCGCCAGGTCTCTCCGCCGTCGTGCGACACCTCTACCCAGGCGATGCCGTAGCCGCCGTCCCAGGCGATACCGCGCACTTCGACCGTGTCGTTCACCCGCGCCGTGGCGCCGCGGTCGAGATTCGTAATGAGCGAATTCACCACCATCTCGGTGATCGGCGTGCTGGTTTCGTTTTCCTGGGTCGTGAAACGGTCAACGAGCGGAAATTTGCCCTTCGGGATCCGGTACGCCGGGTTCATCCAGAACGACTTGAGCGGCTGCGTCTGCACCGTGACCGCGGCCAGATGTTTCATCCAGTAGGTCGCCGTCCATCCGGCGACGACGAGTCGGACCGGGTAGCCGTTCCAGTGCGGCAGCGGCTGTGCGTTCATTTCGAAGGCGAGCAGGGTGCTCTCCTCCAGCGCCTTCCACACCGGGATGCTCTTTCGAAAATCCGGGGTCGCCGTGTTCACGCCGGAATCCGCGCCGTCGAACACCACCTCCAGCGCCTCTTTCCTGACCCGGGCTCGCGCCAGCACGTCTTTCAGGCGTACGCCGCGCCACAGGGCGTTACCCATCGCGCCGTAGCCCCACTCCACGCCCGGCACGTGCGGATCGGACAGGCCGCGGCGGTTGCCGGAGCACTGGCACACTGCGGGCAACTCGACGATCTCGAATTCGCGTTTGAGTTGCTCCAGGGTCAGCTCGAAAGGTCTCTCCACTGCGTCGCCGGCGATTGCCAGCCGCCAGCTGGCGGCGTCGACCCGCGGAATGTTGGACAGGTGGTAGCGCACGAAAAAGGCATCGTTCGGCGTGAATGCCTGCTCGAAATAGCGCACCGGCGTCTCGAAGTTTGGCGGTCGCCACGACTTCTTGATGAGTGGCACCTTGCCGGGCAGGGATTCGAGCCGCGAGCTTTCCAGCGTGCCCTGCGGCAGTCCGGCCGGTCCCAGCTCCCCGGCAAGCGCGTAGCGCGCCGCCAGCATCCCGCTTGCACCGGCCAGCGCCAAACCGCCCGCGGTCCGCAGAAAGCCCCGTCGATCCCGCATTTCCTCCTCCTCGCAGTGGTTTGTCGTCAGAAAAGCACGCCTGCCTCGCCGCGCGGATCGCTGGCCGCGACCGGCGCAGCACCGTTTGCGCCCTGGAACACCGCCTGCATGTTGCCCCATCTGCGGCGCCCGACTTCGACCACATGGCCCTTGGCGCGCAGCGCTTCGATCCATGTCTCGGAGAACGCCCCCGGTTCGATTTCGATGCGGTCGGGGAGGTACTGGTGGTGATAGCGCGGTAACGCCACGATGCGTTGAACGTCCACCTCGGGATGCAAAATATAGTCGAGTATGCCCAGCGTCACCATGCTTATGATGCGCGATCCGCCCGGCGTGCCGAGCACCAGCACGCCGCGGTCATCCTCGACGAAAGTCGGCGACATCGAGGAAAGCGGCCGCTTGCCCGGCGCAATGGCGTTCGCATCCCCGCCGACGAGTCGGTAGGCGTTGGGTACGGCGGCGGCGAGAGAGAAATCGTCCATGTGATTGTTGAGCAGCACGCCGGTGTCCCCCGCCACGAAGCCGGATCCGAACGGACCGTTGACGGACTGGGTCGCCGCCACCCGGTTGCCCTCCCGGTCGATGATGGAAAAATGGGTGGTCTCCTCGCCTTCCCCGATCGGTTCCTGCACCGAAGGCAAGGCGCTGCTTGGAGTGGCGTGGTCGGGATCGATGCTTGCTCCCCGGCGCAGCGCGTACTCGCGCGACAGCAGCTTCGTCACCGGCACCTTGACGAAGTCGGGGTCGCCCATGTAGCGCGCCCTGTCGTTGTAGCCTCGCCTCCACGCCTCAACGATGTAATGGGCGCGCTGCGTCTCGCTCATCGACTGCAGCGGCAGCGGATCCAGCATCTGCAGCGCCTGCGCTATCACCAGCCCGCCCGAGGAAAGCAGCGGCGCGGTGACGATGCGCGCACCGCGGAACCCGAATCGAATCGGTGATCGCTCGACCACGCGATATTGCGCCAGGTCCTCGACGGCCCACAGGCCACCGGCCGCCTGCACCGCCTTCACCAGGTGCGCCGCGACTTCGCCGCGGTAGAAACCATCGCGGCCCTTCCGCGCGATCGCTTCGAGCGTTGCGGCAAGTTGCGGCTGCTTGAGGACAAATCCCGTTGCCGGCACCTTTCCTCCATCGAGGAAAACGCCGGACGCCTCAGCATAGCGCTGGAGCACCGCCTGCCGGAAGCCCGCCGCCCGCAGGTAGCGCGCATCCACCGGGTAGCCGAGTCTGGCGATGCGGATTGCCGGTGCGAGGGTCCGGGCGAGCGGCAGCGAACCGTACCGTTTTTCGATCCAGTCCAGCGCAGCCGGGGTGCCGGGAATGCCGGCCGCGGTCGGGCCGTCGAGCGACAAGCCTGCCCGGGGCGCGCCGGACTGGTCGAGGTAGAACTCGCGCGTGGCGCGTCCGGGTGCGGTCTCGCGCGCGTCGACGAAGACGTCAAGCCCGTCGCGTTGCCGATGCAGGAGATAGAAGCCGCCGCCGCCCAGTCCGCTCGCGAACGGCTCGACCACCGCCAGCGTCGCGCTCACGACCACTGCCGCGTCGAAGGCGTTGCCGCCCTGGGCCAGAATTTCACAGCCGGCATTCGTCGCCAGAGGCGAGGCGGACGCGATGCCGCAGGGCTCGACGGGAACCGTCTGCGGATGCGCTGACGGCGCACCGCAGAGCAAGATCGCGGCGCACAGCGCGCGAGCAAGGATGTCCTGCCGTACCGACGGCCTCATTGCGCCGCGCAGTCTAGCGTGCCGCAACGTCCGCGGTAAGCCTCGCGCTCGACAAGACGGCCGTCACGCATCGCCGGAGTCCGGACTTTCGACGTCCGGAGTCCATTCGAGCAGCAGGCGATAACCCACCGCGAGCAGCGTCGGGCCGAGGAAAACGCCGATGAAGCCGAAGGCGAGCGCGCCGCCCAGCACGCCGACGAACACCATGATGAAAGGCATGTGGCTGCCGCGGCTGATGAGCATCGGCTTCAACACGTTGTCGGCGCCGCTCACCACGATCAGTCCCCATAGCGCGAGAAAGATCGCCCATCCCGTCGATCCCTGCCAGAGCAGCCACAGCGACGCTGGAATCCAGATCAGCGGCGGGCCGACCGGCACGATGGAAAGAAAGAAGACCGCCAGTCCGAGCAGCGGCGCACCGGGCACACCGGCGATCAGGAATCCGACGCCCGCCAGCAGTCCCTGCGCGAGCGCGGTGCCCAGAATGCCGTAGACGACGCTGACGGTCGTGTTCGCGGCGATGTCCAGAAGACGCCGTGCGCGCGGGCCGATCAGACGCGACATCGCCGCCTGCACCCGCGCCGCGACCGCCTCTCCGTCGCGGTACAGGAAATAGCCGAACAAGACGCTGACGGCAATCTGCGTCAGCCCCACGCCCAACGCCTCGCCGCCCGCGACCAGCGCCGTCCTCAGCGTCGGCGCGAGACGTTTGAATTCCTCCAGCAGCCTGCCGCTGTTGTGGGCGAGTCCCCGCCAGTAGGCATCGGCAGAATGGCCGACGAACGGCAGGCCGGACAGCCACGCCGGCGGATCCGGCAGACCTTGTTCGGCAAGTCTGCGCGCTGCGTTCCACAGCGCGTCGATGTTGTCCACCAGCGCCGCCGTGGCGACCACGAACGGCGCCAGCGCCACCAGCGCGACCGCCACGGTCATCAGCAACGCCGCCGGCGCGGCGCGTCCGGCGAGCCTGGACTTGAGCCGTGTGTACATCGGCCAGGTGGAGAACGTAAGAACGATTGCCCACAGCAGTCCAGTGAGAAACGGCCGCAGCACGAGCAGACAACCCGCGATCAGCAGGCCCAGCACGGCCAGCCCGAGAACGGCGTCGTTCTTGTTTATCTGATCCATCGCAGTATGAATTGCCTGCCGGACCCGCGCTTGTTCACGCCGCGGGGCGCCTGACCCGGAACCGCGCGGCGTGCGGCGCCGGCAGAAACGTCAGGGTCAGCACGGTAGCAGAAATCAACCCCGCCCATGATCGCCACTGCCATGGGTCCCCGGAAACTGCTCTGCGACAACGGAATCATCGCCAAGGCCGCCGCGGCGCTCAGCACGATCGGGTGGAAACGGCGCACCGAGGCCTCCACGACCGCCTCCCACGCCGAATGTCCGGACGCCACACGTCCTGGCCGGTGCCGCCCACAGCACGATCGCAATCTCGCGCTAGCAGGACGGTTGCGAAAGCAACGACGATAAGGGCGGCGCCGGACAGCAGCGGGCTGCGCGCAACGTATGCCGTCTGCATTCGCGCAGCGTGTCAGGGGCAGCGCAAAGAGATATTAAAAGGGCTTGACTTAGAGAACGACTTCGACCGGCTTGCCGGGACGTAGTTGCGCTACGGCCTCGGCTTCGGGTCTGGCTTCGACCAGAAAACGCAGCGGCTCATGCCCCTCGATCGCCGACTGCGCTTCGGCAAGCGGTGAAATGTAGGTGATTTGCGCCTTGAGCCGCGACGCGCAGCCGCCGCAGCCGAGCGAAATGGCCTGTCCGTGCCGCAGGCTGCCCGCGACGTGAGCCGGAACGTAGAACCGGATCTTGAGGTTTTCGGGCGACAGTATGGAAACGACCACGGCACCCGCCTGCACCCACTGGCCCTCGCTGAACAGCGTGTCGACGACCACCCCTCCCTTCGGCGCTTTCGCCTTCATCTGCTCCATCCGCCATTGCGCCTGCGCCAGATCGGCCTGCGCCGAAACCAGCGCACCCTGCGCTGCGCGGATGTCCTCGCGCCTGCCGCTCTTCTGCGCCTCGACGAGCTGCGCCTGCGCCTTCTTTAGCCTTTCTTCCGCGTCGCCGCGCGCCCGCGCTTCCTGCGAAACGTCGAGGGCAAAGATCAGATCGCCGGCATGCACTCGCGTGCCGGGCCTGACGTTGAGCTTGGCGAGGCTGCCAGACAGGGGAACCGCCACGCGCACGTAATCGCCGTCGGCGTACCCTTCGAACTTGCGCAGCTCGGATTGGGAACAGGCAGCCAGTATCAATGCGGCCACGCCGAGCGCACGGACAGCTCTCACTGCACTTCCTCCTTGAGCAGGTTGTTGACGTCGCTGAGGTCGCGCTCGGCTAGCCTACCGACTGCGGCCTTGAGCTTCAACTGGTTCAGGATCGTGTTGTAGATCGCCTGGTTCAGGTCGCGCTGCGCCGAGGAGAGCTGCTGCTCGGCGTTGAGCACGTCCACCGCGGTCCTCACCCCCACCTCCTGGCCAAGCTTGGTGGCCTCCAGCTGCAGCTCGGTGGAGGCCACCGCCTGCTCCAGGGCGGAAACCTGGGCCAGCCCGGAGGTGACCCCGAGGAAGGCCTCGCGCGTCCTCTGCGCCACGGTGCGCCGCGCGTTCTCCAGGTCCTGGCGGGCGCGCTCCTGCTTGGCCACCGCCTCGCGGATCTGGGAGCTGACCGCCCCGCCCTGGTAGAGCGGCAGCACGAACTGCAGCCCGATTGCGGCCTGGCGGATGTCGGAGCCCACCCCGAAGGCGGAGTTGGCGGCGTAGGTGTCGTTGACCGAGCCCACCGCGTCCAGGGTGGGCATGTGGCCGCCGCGGGTGCGCTCGATCTCCTGCTTGGCCAGCTCCAGGGCCTGGAGGGCAAACTGCACCTCGAGGCTGCTCTGGTAGGCCTGCTCGACCCACACCCCCATGTCGTTGGGCGCGGGGCTGTTGAGCGTGATCGGCAGGCGCAGCCCCGCCAGAGGCCCGCTCACCGGGTGGCCGATCAGCACCTCCAGGGCCCGGTTCTTGACCTCCAGCTCGTTGACCGCGGCAATCTCCTGCGCCACCACCAGGTCGTAGCGCGCCTGCGCCTCGCGCTGGTCGGTGATGGTGGCGGTGCCCACCACGAAGTTGCGCTTGGCCTGCTCGAGCTGCTCGGCCAGCGCGCTTTTCTGGGAGCGCACGGTGGAGAGGTTGGAGCGCGCAAGCAGCACGTCGAAGTAGGCCTGGGAAACGCGCACCATGAGGTCCTGGGCCGCCAGGCTCAGCTGGCTCTCGGCCTGCTTGACCTGGGTCTTGGCCTGTTCGTAGACCGTGCTGTTCTGCGGGCGGTACAGCGGCTGGGTGACGGTGATGCCGTAGTTGTAGCCGTAGAAATCGTAGTTGCCGGAGCGAAACAGGGGGTTGTTGTAGGTGGCCTGCAGCCAGTTGTAGTTGTAGCCGGCGCTGAAACTGGCGTTGGGCAGCAGCAGCGCCCGCCCCTGCGGCAGCCGCTCCTGGGTGCCGATGTACTGCGCCTTCGCCCCCGCGTACTGCGCATCCTGCACCTGCGCCTCGCGGTACAGACCCATCAGGTCGGCAGCAGGAGCGGCCG
>DASRFY010000081.1:0-21189 GCA_035651315.1 Burkholderiales bacterium | reverse complement strand
GAGCGCTTCCGGGCCAGGATCGAGGCGCTCTCGGGCAGGCGCGCCAGCCCGCTGTCTCGTGGGCGGCCACCAAGGGCAGCGGATTAAATCGAGTCTGAGTGCCACGGCAACCGGCGTTATTGCATACTAGGCTGCCGATGATTGCCGCAAGCCGCCGATGACGCCGCCCCGCGACGCGCCCGCTTCCGATCCGGTGCTCGAACAGGAGCTGCTCGCCGCCGTCGCCGCCAGCCGCGATGAGCTGGTGTCGCTCGCTTCGACGCTGGTGCGCTTCCCGAGCCTGCTCGGCGAGGAAGGCCCGGCCCAGGATTTCATGGACGGGCTGTTCCGCGGCATGGGCCTCGCGGTCGATCGCTTTGAGATCGACGACCGGGCGCTCGCCGCCCTGCCCGGCTATTCGCCCGCCGTGGGAAATTGGCGCCGCCACGACAACGTCGTCGCCACCCATACCCCGCGCGAGGCGAAGGGCAAGTCCCTCATCCTCAACGGCCACATCGACGTGGTGCCGGTGGGCGCGGCGGAGCTGTGGACGCGGCCGCCGTTCGAGCCGGCGGTACAGGGCGACAAGCTGTACGGCCGCGGCGCCGGGGACATGAAAGCGGGTATCGCGGCGTACGTCGTCGCGTTCGACGCGCTCGCCAAACTCGGACTCCAGCCGGCGGCGCGCGTGCACCTGCAGTCGGTGGTGGAAGAAGAATGCACCGGCAACGGCGCGCTCGCCTGCCTGCATCGCGGCTACCGCGCGCAGGCGGCGATCATTCCCGAACCGTTCGGGGAAAGCGTGCTGCAGGCGCAGGTCGGCGTCATGTGGCTGCAGGTCGAAGTCCTCGGCAGGCCGGCGCACGTGCTGCACGCCGCCCAGGGCATCAACGCGATCGAAGCGGCCTTCGTGCTGTGGGAAGGGCTGAAACCGCTCGCCGACGAATGGAACCGTCCCGAGAACCGGCACCCTGCTTTCGCGCACCTCGAGGCGCCGATCAAGTTCAATCTCGGCATCATCGAAGGCGGCGAGTGGGCCTCTTCGGTGCCAACCCGCTGCGTGATGCACCTGCGTTGCGGCTTCTATCCCGGCGTGCGCGCGGCGCAGGCGCGCGCCGCGATCGAGGCACAGCTCGAGAAAAGGGCGCGCGACGAGGCGCGGCTCGCCGGCGTCGAGTGGCATGTGCGCTACCGCGGCTTCCAAGCCGAAGGCTGCGCGATCGATCGCGCAGCGCCGCTGCTCGCGCTGCTCGCCGACAGCCACGAGCGCGTCGCCGGCGCCCGCCCCGAATGGTTCGCCAGCGCAGCGACCACCGACATGCGGGCGTTCAATCTCTACGGCGACACGCCCGCCACGTGCTACGGGCCGGAGGCGGGCAGCATCCACGGCATCGACGAGTGGGTGTCCATCGACAGCATGCAGCGGGTCGCTGCGGTGCTGGCGCTCGCTATTGCGCGCTGGTGCGGCGTGGAGCGACGGAGCCGGCGATGAGAGCCGTCCGTACGCTGTGCGCCTGCCTCGTCGCGCTGTTGCTCGCCGCCTGCGCGAGCGCGCCTCCCGCACCGTCCTCGCCGCGCGCGAAGCGGCTGGGCAGCGAAGCCGCGGAGTACGCGCTGGACATGGTCGGCCATCCCTACAAGTTCGGCGGCCACACGCCCGCGGGCTTCGACTGCAGCGGGCTGGTGCACTACAGCTACAAGCGCGCCGGTCTGGTGGTGCCGCGCGACACCCAGGCGCAGCGCAACATGAGCTACGAGATCAGAGCGTCGGAACTGCAACCCGGCGACCTGCTGTTCTTCAACGAGGAAGGCAGGAAGGCCTCGCACGTCGGTATCTATCTCGGGGAGGGGCGCTTCGTGCATGCGCCCTCCACCGGCGGCCGGGTGCGCGTGGACAACCTGCGCCAGGATTACTGGCGCAGGCATTTCGTGTATGCGAGGAGGTTTTAGAGGTGCGCAAGCTCGCCCTGCTGTGCCTGTTGGCCGCTCCCGCGGCCGCACCCGCCGCCGGACCCGATCACGTCGACCTGACCTGGATGTCGATCACGAACCTGTACATCGAGGCGGGTCCCGTGAAGGCGGTGTTCGACGGCTACATCACGCGGCTGCCGGAGGCGGCGTTCCACGGCGGCGGAGGCGGGTACGCCTGGACCACGCGCCCGTTCCGCCCCGACGTGCCGGCGGTCACCCGGGTGCTGGATGCGCTGGGCGGCCCCGGTGCGGTCAACCTGCTGCTCACCGGCCACAGCCACTGGGATCACTCCTTCGACACCGCCACCTGGACGAAGCTGACCGGCGCGCCGATCCTCGGCTCGCGCACCACCTGCTATGAAGTCCGCGCCGAGAACGTGCCCGCCGAGCGCTGCACCCCGGTGTACGGCGGCGAGAAGATCGCGCTCGCCGACGGCATCACGATGCGCGTAGTGCGCTGGAACCACAGCGGCGATCCGAAAGTGAACTGGGAGCAGCACGATCCCGTGGAGCTGCAGGACATTCCGCGCCAGGATCCCGCGACCGGCGGGCTGCGCGCCGGCGTGGCGGAGGACTTTCCCAACGGCGGCGGCAACCGCGCCTATCTGTTCACTTTCGACGGCCCGCAGGGCCGCTACAGCCTGTTCCTGCAGAATTCCGCGAGCCCGGTCGACCTCGACGTGCCGATCGTGATCGACGGCGTCGACTACGGCGCGCCGATCGAAAACCTGAAGCGCGCCTTCCGGGAAGCGGGGCTCGATCGCGTCGATCTCTGGATCGGCACCGGCGGCAGGCCGATCGCCGAGCGCGTGGTGCCGCTCATCCATCCGCGCGCGTACCTGCCGGTCCACTGGGACGGGCTGTGGGAGAAGTTCGAGAATGGCATGCCGTGGGCGTACTCCGACCCGGCGCTGGAAACCTATCTCGCGGAAAACGGCGTCAAGCTGCTCCGCCCGGGCCAGTACATGGACAAGTGGCGGCTGTCGCGCGACGGCGTGACACCCGTGGACAATAGCGAGGTCAAACGCACGCTGGGTTTCGCCGACGTGCAGGCATTTCCCCGCTGACCCCGCGCCCGGCCGCGGCATGCCGGGAGTGCGCCCGCAGCGGTCGGTCCCGCGGGCAAGCCATGGCGTCCCGCCGGACCGCGTGAACCGCGATCCGCGTGCGGGGATCCGGCCGCTGGCGCGCCAACAAAGGAGCAGCTTCCCATGAAAACGCTTGCCGTCGCGCTCGCCCTCGTGTCCGCGACCGCGGGCGCGGAGACGGTGTATCGCTCCGTCGGCCCGGACGGATCGATCACCTATGCCGACGCGCCGACACCGAACGCGGTATCGGTGGAAGCGGTCCCGATCGAGACACTGCCACCGGATGATCGCGAACTCGTGAAAAGCCGCCGGGCCGCCGCGCGCGCGGCCGCCGAAGCCCAGCGCGCCATCGCCGACAGACAGCAGCGACTGCAGGCCGCGACCGACGAGATCGCCGCGGCGGAAAAGGCGCTGCATGACGCGCAACAGGCGCAGCGCGACGGTGCCGAGCCGCTGCCCGGGGAGCGCGAAGGAACGGTCGGTGGATTCAGCCGCTTCCGGGAGGAGTATTTCGAACGACAGCGGCGCCTGCGCCAGGCGGTGGTGGAAGCCGAGGCGCGGCTGCAGCGTGCCTACGAAGCCCGGGACGCCGTCCGGTAGCGGACGGTCGCGGTCTCTGTGCGTCTCCGCGGTCACCTTCTTCCCTCTTAAGTCTCGCTTAAGCCTCGGGTCGCAGCCTTGGCGCAACGGGCGGCGGGCGCCGCCCGGCCAACCAGAAGGAGGTCTGTCATGTCCCCGATCAAGTCCGTTCTCGGCGGCGTGCTGGTCCTCGCGACCGCAGCCGCCCTCCCCGCCTACGCCGCCGGCCAGATGAAGCCGGTAGACGACGCCAAGGAGCTGTCCAAGGCGCATATCTCGATGATCAAGGCGATCAGCCTCGCCCAGAAGGCAACCCACGGCAAAGCCACGCGGGCGCAGTTGTTCGACGAGAAAGGCGCCCTTATCTATACGGTGGAAACCGTGCACGGCAAGCAGGTGATGAACGTGGACGTGCGGGCGACCGATGGCCGCGTGCTCGCCACGCGCAGCGAGCATCCTGCGCCGAACGGCGCCGCGGCCGTGAAGTCCAAGCCAAGCTGACCGCCTCACGCGGTCGGGCCGGCGCGCCCGGCGGCCATCGCCGCCGCGGCGTGTGCGCGCGTCGCACGAGGCGGCGCGGCAAATGATTCAAATTGACATCTATGCGACTACTGCTGGTCGAAGACGATCCGATGATCGGCGAGAGCGTGCGGCTCGGCCTGCGGCAGGACGGGTTCGCCGTCGACTGGGTGCAGGACGGGAAGGCCGCCGAGACGGCGTTGGCCGCGCAGCCCTACGACCTGGCGCTGCTCGACCTCGGGCTGCCGGGCAAGTCCGGCCTCGACCTGCTGGCGGCGATGCGCCGCGCGGGCAACGGTGTGCCGGTGCTCATCCTGACCGCCCGCGACGGCGTGGCCGACCGGGTGCGCGGCCTCGACGGCGGTGCCGACGACTACCTGGTCAAGCCTTTCGACCTGAACGAGCTGGCAGCGCGGGTGCGCGCGCTGCTGCGCCGGCGCGGCGGACGCGCTGAGCCGGTGATCCGCCACGGTGCGCTCACGCTCGATCCGGTATCGCACGAGGCGAGCCGCGCCGGCCGCTCGCAGCGGCTGTCGCAACGCGAGTTCGCGCTGCTGGAGGCCTTGCTCGCGCGGCCCGGCGCCGTGCTCTCGCGCGCCGCGCTCGAGGAACGGCTCTACGGCTGGGGCGAGGAAGTGGAGAGCAACTCGGTCGAAGTGCACATCCACAACCTGCGCCGCAAGCTCGGCGCGGACGTGATCCGCAACGTGCGCGGCGTGGGTTACATGGTGCCGAAGAATCTGCCATGAGTTCCATCCGCCGGCGCCTGCTCGCGTTCCTGCTCGCCGCGCTGCTCGCGGCGAGCGCCGCCGGCGGCGTGTTTACCTACCGCAAGGCGCACGAAGAGGTCGACGCGCTGTTCGACTACCAGCTTCAGCAGATGGCGCAGTCGTTGCGCTACCAGAGCTTTCTCGGCGCGCAGGCGATCGATGACCCCGACACTGATTTCGTGACCCAGGTTTGGGACGCGAACGGCGTGCTGATGTACCTGTCGCGTCCGCGGCTGTCGCTGCCCAGGCTGCAGGCAGAAGGGTTCCAGACGGTGGCCGCGGAAGACGGCCGGTGGCGCGTGTACACGCTGGCCGACCCGGCGCAGGTCATCCAGGTCGCGCAGCCGATGAGCCTGCGCACCCGCATGGCGGGCGAGATCGCGCTGCGCATCGCGGCACCGTTCCTGGTCGCGGTGCCGCTGCTCGGACTGTTCATCTGGATCGTGGTCGGGCGCGGCATGGCGCCGCTCACCGCCATCGCGCGATCGCTGGTCGCGCGCAACGCCGCGTCACTCGCGCCGCTGCCGGACCGGAACCTGCCGGCGGAAGTGCGGCCGCTGGTTTGCGCGCTGAACGATCTGTTCACGCGCCTGGAGCGGGCGCTGAAGCTGCAGCGCGAATTCCTCGGCGACGCGGCGCACGCGCTGCGCACGCCCCTCACCGCGGTGCAACTGCAGCTCCAGCTCCTGGAGCGCGCGAAAGATGATACGCAACGCGGCGAAGCGCTCGCACGGCTGCAGGGGGGCGTGGAACGTTCCGTGCACCTCGTGCAGCAATTGCTGTCCGTGGCGCGTCTGGAACCCCAGGCGCTGGAGCGCAGATTCGCGCCGGTGCAGATCGAGCCGTTGCTGCGGGAAATCGTTTCGGAGCACGCGGCGCTGGCGCAGGACAGGGGCGTGGACCTGGGCGTGAACCGCAGCGAGCCGCTCGCGGTCCAAGGTGATGAGGCCAGCTTGCGCGAAATGGTCGGCAATCTGGTCGACAACGCGATTCGCTACACCCCGGCCGGCGGCACGGTGAACGTGGGTGTGCGCGCCGACGCGCAGTGCGCGGCGATCGAGGTCGAGGACACCGGGCCCGGCATTCCGCCCGAGGAGCGCGAGCGCGTCTTCGATCGCTTTTACCGCCGCCCGCAAACCGGCGAACCGGGCAGCGGGCTCGGGCTTTCCATCGTGCGCAGGATCGCGGAGCTGCATGGCGCGAGCGTGTCGCTGGAAGGCGGCGCGGACGGCCGCGGCCTCAGGGCGATCGTCCGGCTGCCGCTTCGCGACGAGCACGCAGCGCGCGCCTGAATTCTTCGCGTACTTAAGCCTGTCTTAAGCGTCGATGTCCAGACTTCATTCTCGTCGGGGTCCGTGCGCCCCTCGAGATCGATTGCAAAAAGGAGGAACCATGCAAACTCGTACCCTGAAACGGCTGGCGGTCGCGGCCTTGCTGCCCGCGGCTTTCGCCGGTTATTACCTGTTCGCGCCGCCGGGCTCGGGCGCGAGCCACGCGGCGGTGCAGGAAAGCACCGCCGCCGCGCCGGCGCTGCGCCTGCCCGACTTCACCCAGATCGCCGAGCGCAACGCCGCCACGGTGGTCAACGTCAACGTCGCCCGCAGCGTGCCGGTCGCGAATTCGCCCTTCCCGCTCGACCCGAACGATCCGTTCTACGACTTCTTCCGCCGCTTCGGCGGCGCACCGCGCGGCGGCGACGCGATCCAGCGCGGCGAAGGCTCCGGCTTCATCGTCGGCGCCGATGGCCTGATCCTGACCAACACCCACGTGGTCGACGGCGTAAGCGACATCCGGGTCAAGCTCTACGACAAGCGCGAGTTCAAGGCCAAGCTGGTCGGCGAGGACCGGGCCAGCGACGTGGCGGTGCTGCGTATCGACGCGAGCGGCCTGCCCACCGTGAAGATCGGCGATCCGTCGAAACTCAAGGTCGGCGAATGGGTGGTGGCGATCGGCTCGCCCTTCGGCCTGGAAAACACGGTGACCGCGGGCATCGTCAGCGCCAAGTCGCGCGCGCTGCCCGACGACAACTACGTGCCTTTCATCCAGACCGACGTCGCGGTCAACCCCGGCAACTCCGGCGGGCCGCTGTTCAACATGAACGGCGAAGTGGTCGGCATCAACTCGCAGATCTACAGCCGCAGCGGCGGCTTCATGGGGCTGTCCTTCGCCATCCCGATCGATGTCGCGATGAAGGTCAAGACCCAGCTCGTCGAGCACGGCCACGTCACGCGCGGGCGGCTCGGCGTCACCATCCAGGACGTGAATCAGGACCTGGCCAAGTCCTTCGGCATGGACAAGCCGCAGGGCGCGCTGGTGAGCTCGGTCGAGCCCGGCGGTCCGGCGGACCGCGCCGGCATGAAGTCCGGCGACGTGATCCTCGCCGTCGATGGCCAGCCGGTGACGCAGTTGAACGAGCTGCCGGTGAAGATCGCCGACATGAAGCCCGGCGCGGTGGCGCGCATCGAGGTCTGGCGCGAGGGCGCCCGCAAGACGCTGGAGGTCTCGATCGGGCAGGCGCCCGACCAGAACGAGAACGTCGCCTCGAACGACGTCGAGGGCAACAGCGGCAAGCTCGGCCTCGCGCTGCGCCCGCTCACGCCGGAAGAGCGCAGCCAGCTCGATGTCAAGGGCGGCCTGGTGGTCGAGGACGTCGGCGGCCCGGCGGCGCGCGCCGGCATCCAGCCCGGCGACGTGATCCTCGCCGTCAACGGCACACGGGTCAATTCGGTGACCGAGCTGAAAGCGCTCGTCGGCAAGACCCACGGCAAGACCGTCGCGCTGCTGGTTCAGCGCGAGGATGCGCGGACCTACGTGCCGGTCGAAATCGGCTAAGGACGGATCCCCTTCCCCGTCTGCGGCCGGGCGTGCCGCCCGATGAGGGCGACACGCTTTTTTTTTTCTGCGCCGCCTATTCGAATCCAGGCGGCGCCACGTAGCCGCCAATTACCTCTTGCACTCGGTGCGCGAACTCGATGGTCGTGAGGTCCTCGAATGCCGCGCCGACGATCTGCAGGCCGACCGGCAACCCGCCGCGCGACAGCCCGAGCGGCGCGACGGTCGCCGGCAGGTATGCCATCGTGGCGAGCGCGATCCAGGCAAGCTGTTCCCAGTACCAGCGCGGCTTGCCGTTGACGAGGACGGCGCGCGCCATCAGATCCTCGCCGTGATCGTGCGGGAACGCCGCCACCGGGTTCACCGGCATCAGCAACACGTCGTGGTCGCGGAAGAAACGCTCCATCCGTGCGCGCAGCCGCTCGCGCCGTTCGTGCACGGCCAGCCAGTCGCGATGCGTCGCGACGGCGTAACGCGCGAGCTTTGCGTGCCAGCTGTCCGGCGCGTGCTCGGCACCCGATTCCACGAGGTGCGCCAGCGCCCTCGGCGTGAGATGCGCGGTGGTGACCGGCCACAGCAGCCGCAGATAGTCGTCCAGAATTTTCGCCAGCGGCGGGCCCGGTCGCACGCGTTCCAGTCGCACCCCCGCGCGGCCCAGCGCCTCCACCGCTGCCTCGAGCACCTCCCGCACCGCGTCGTCGAGCGGAAACTCCGCGTCCTCGAACCACACCGCGGCGCGGAAATCGCGCAATCGATTGTGGCGCGGCGGGGCAAGCGCAAATGACGGCGCATGCTCCGCCCCGGCAATCGCGCGCAGCACGCGCGCCAGCTCCTCCGCGCCGCGCGCCAGCGGTCCGATTACCGCCAGATCGGGTGCGGCGATCACGCCCGGCGGCGGTGGGATGTGGCCGCGAAACGGGACCAGTCCGAAACTGGGCTTGTGGCCGTAGACGCCGCAGAAGTGCGCGGGCGTGCGGATCGAGCCGCCGATGTCGCTGCCCAGCTCGAAGTCGGTCAGGCCGCAGGCCACCGCCGCCGCCGCGCCGCCGGACGAGCCGCCCGCGGTGCGCGAAGAATCCCAGGGATTGTTGGTCGCGCCGAACAGGATGTTGTAGCTCTGCAAATCGCCGGCATAGATCGGCACGTTGGTCTTGCCGAACACGGTGCAGCCGGCGTCGATCAGTCTCTGCACCGCCGCCGCGTTGGCGCCGGGCAGGTGCGTCGCCCACTGCGGCGCGCCGCAGGTGGTACGGATGCCTTCGGTTTCGAGCGCGTCCTTGATCGTAACCGCCGCGCCCGCAAGCGGTCCCGGCCGCTCGCCTTGCGCGAGCGCGGCGTCGATGCCGTCGGCGCGCCGGCGGGCCCGTTCGGCGTCGAGCGTGACGACCGCGTTGACGCGCGCGTTCAGGCGCTCGATTCGCTCCAGATAGCGTTCGAGACGGCTGCGCGCGGAGCCGGCGGCGAGCGCAGGCACGGGAGGCACGGACGGCGGGATCGGCGGAAAGCCGCCACTATACCCGGGCGGCCGCGCGTGGCGGTACAGCGCAACGCCGCCGGCGACACGTTACACTCCGGGCTATCGGAGAATCGAACGAAGGAGAATCGAGATGAGGAAGTTCGCGCTTGCTCTGGCCCTGCTGTTTCCACTGGGCGCCGCGGCCGGTTTCGACGAGGGCGTTCAAGCCTACAACAGCGGCGACTATGCAAAAGCCGTCGCGGAATTCAAGCCGCTTGCGGAGCAAGGCCACGCCGACGCCCAGTTCATCATGGGCCGCCTGTACCACGAGGGCTACGGCGTGCCGCGCGACCAGGTCGAGGCCGCAAAGTGGTTCCGCAGGGCGGCGGAACAGGCCAATTCGAGCTCGCAGTACTACCTCGGCCTGATGTACGAGAAAGGCGAAGGCGTGCAGAAAGACCTGGTCGCGGCGCACATGTGGCTGAGCCTGTCCAAGGTCAACCCGCCGAATCGGCGCGACCGCTACTACACGCAGGAGATCATCGACAAGCTGGAGAAGAAGATGTCCGCCGAAGACGTCGCGCGCGCGAAAAAATTGGCCGCGGAGTGGAAGCCGGTCAAATAGCAAGATCGGCGCGTTAGTCCCGCAGTTGCATGTCCAGCGCGCGGCGCAGGGTGCGCGCGAGCGCTTCGCTCGTGCCGATCCCCCAGTAATGCAGGAAGACGAGATGCGGGGTTTCTCCCGTCATGTGGTTGTGGATCGCGACCACGTCGATCCGCCCCGCCCGCAGCGCCTTGAGCACTGCCTGCAGCTCCTCCTCCGACATCACGAAGTCGCCGTCGACCACCGCGCGCTCGTCGGCCCCCGCAAACGCCGCCCAGGTGTTGACTCCCATCTCCTTGCCGATTTCCTGCCCGGCCATCCGCGCGCGCCTGCCGATCACGACCTTGTAGACGCCGTCCTTCATCGCCCCGCGGGCACCCAGCACCGCATCGATCTTCTTCGGATCGAGCGAGCTTGCGGCGGGATCGATGTCGGCATGCGCCAGGGCGGGCCTGTCGCGAATCGCGCTCTTCAGCGCGTCGAACACCCGTCCCACCGCCCGCGCCAGGTCCTCTTCTTCTCCCATTGCGCCGATGTGCATGAACATCACGCGCGGCGATTCGCCCACGAAATGATTGTGCAGCGCCGTGACTTGCAAGCCAGCGCCGAGCGCGGCATCCATTACCGGACCGATCTCCGGCTCGAGCAGAACGATGTCCCCCATCACCATCGCGTGGTCGCCTGCGCCGCCGAATGCGGCCCACGCGGTCAGCCCCAGCTCCGGATTCATCTTCACCCCCGCGACCGTTGCCCGGATGTCGGAGCGCGGAAAACTCACCTTGAATACGCCTTCCGCGGCATTGAGCTTGCCCTTCAGGCCGGTCAACGCCTCGATGCGGGCGCCATCGGGCGCTTCGGCGGCAGGCGACGGCGCGATCGCGACGCCATACAGCGCGGCAGCGGCGAGCATGTGCAGCGCGGAGCGCAGAATTACTGCGGATTTCATTCGGTCCTCCTTTCCGGCAAGGTCTCAGCGCGCGGCAGGCTTGCCCGAGATGAGGTCATAGTCGGCTTCGACGCGCCTGCCACCGTCGGCAATCAGCACGACCGCGACCGGCGCTCGGGAGCACGACGCGAGTGGGTCGCCGGGATCGGCGATCCGAATTGGTAAATGTTACTACATGAGCGTTATACTCACAACAGAAATGAATCGACCGCTATGCCCAAGATCCCGGCGTCGCAACCCGTCCGCGCCACCGCGGTTTGCACCCGAACCGCGCGCGCGGCCGCAGACTCCGGAAGGCGAACGGGCGATCGCGCGCGGCACCGGGACGACTCGATTGCGCGTCACCCGGTGCGCGGGGAGGCCGGCATGAAATGGGTAACCCGCGAACGCCCGAAGATCGATCGTATCGCCTGCCCATGGCTGATCGCCCGATTCATCGACGCCGAACCCGAGTTCCTGTTCGTGCCCGCAAGCAGCGTCCTGAAAGTGGCGCACGGCACGGGCGCGATCCCGTTCGACGTACCGGGCGCCGAGTTGTCCCACGTCGGCGACCGCTGCAGCTTCGATGCTTTTCTCGTTCGCTACCGGCTCGATGAGCCTGCCCTGTGCGATCTCGCGCTGATCGTTCGCGGCGCCGACACCGGCCGGCTCGACCTCGCGCCCCAGGCCGCGGGGTTGCTCGCGCTCTCGCTCGGCCTGTCGCAAATCTTCTCCGACGATCATGAACTGCTTCGGCACGGCATGGTGATGTACGACGCGTTGTACGCCTGGTGCCGCTCGTGCCGGCAGCAGGCGCATCGCTGACCGCGCGCCTCAGGAGCGCCGTGCCGCGTCCGTGCGCTTCAGATAGGCCACGATCGCGCCGACGACGAATCCGCCGATATGGGCGCCATAGGCCACGCCTGCGCCGGACGGCGCAACCACGAACGGCAACAGGTTGTCCACCAGCAGAAACAATCCCAGCGCGATCCACGCCGGCACCAGCACCACGTGCACGAAAAAGGGCAGCAGCACCAGGAAACGCACCTGGTGGTGCGGAAACCATACGAAGTAAAAGCCGAGCACGCCCGAGATCGCCCCGGATGCGCCGATCAGCGGCAGCGGCGAGCGGCCGGCGAACAGTGCGTGGGAAAGCGATGCCGCCACGCCGGTGGCGAGGTACCAGAACAGGAACCGGATCGGTCCCAGGCGGTGCTCGACGTTGTCGCCGTAGATCCAGAGAAAAAGCATGTTGCCGGCGACGTGGAGAAGACCGGCGTGCAGGAACATGGCGCTGAACAGGGCGGTCAAGCTCGGCGCGGCGGGACGATAGCCGTACTGAAAAGTGAACAACTCGTAGGCGCTCACCGTCCGGGCCACCGACTGCAGCGAAACGCCGGGTGGAAGATACGGCGCGACCGCCTGCAGATAGGCGGCGAAGCGCGGATCGGCGGGATTCGCCGGCAACGAGGAAAGCGGCAGCGTCACCATGACGTACACGATGACGTTGGCAAGGATGAGCAGCACGGTCATGGGCCCGACGCCCCGCGGGTTGGGCTGATCGCCGATGGGAATGAACATCTGCTCGGGGCTGGGGATTAGGGACTCGGGCGCCGTCCTGCGGACGGTCTCAAAAGCGCGTCACAGACCGCGCCGGGCTTCGTCCTTGCGGTTCGATGACGAACTTTCGGCTGCGATGCGCGGCGCACGTCCCGGAGAATCGACTCGATCATAGCGGGCAATCCTCTCGTGCTTGACTGCGGTCTTTCCGGTTCATTGACTTATGAACGACTCCTCAAGTGATACCCGAGGCATGGTCGATTTTCGAGCGCGCCGCTACCTTGCCGGAAAGAATCTTGCTCTTGAAACGGCGGACGTTCGCTACTCCGTTCGATGTATTGCGGCGAATTCGGAAACATGGCTCAATCTGATTGATTCGTTTTGATTCGGGCCCTCAACAAGATCCGAACACCCGCTGGTCGGGGAGGCAGCGGTGCAGAAGCGAGATATTGCCAACGATTTCACAGATCTGAGCCCCGAGCTCGTGGACATCGTGAGAGCGGTCCAGTCCGCCCTCATGGACAAGCGCGCCCGGCTGCAGCTCGAGGTCATCGACAGCGGCCCGTCGAAGCTGGAGACGGCGTTTTCGCTCGAGAGCGCCCGCCGCGTTCCCGTCGCCCGTGGCATCGCCACCCATCCTCAGCTCATCGCGGCGATCGTCGAATCCTCCGATGCCGCCATCATCAGCGAGACGATCGATGGCATCGTGCTGACCTGGAACAAGGGCGCCGAGCAGATTTTCGGCTACACCGCCGAGGAGGTCGTGGGCCAGAGCCACATCTGCCTGTTTCCCGATTTCCTCAAGCACGAAGAAGCCACGACCTGGAAGCGAGTTGCCGCCGGCGAATCGATCACTCACTACGAAGCGATGCGCCAGCACAAATCCGGCCGCCTCATCGATCTCGCGATGAGCATTTCGCCGATCCTGGAGGAAGGCAAGGTCGTGCGCATGGTGGTGGTCGCCCACGACGTGACCGACCGCAAGCGTGTCGAACGCGCGCTCATGGAGAGCGAGCGCAAACAGCGCCAGCGCGCCGCGGAACTGAAGGCCGTGCTGGACACCATCCCGGCCGCGGTCTGGATCGCGCACGATCCGGAAGCCAAGGTCATCACCGGCAACCGGGCGGCCTACGACCTGCTGCGGCTGCCGCAGGGCAGCAACGCATCGCTAGCGGCGAACGAGCGCGAGCGGCCGACCCACTTCGCGGTGTACCGCAACGGCCGCGCCCTCGCCCCCCACGAGCTGCCGGTGCAGATGGCCGCCTCGCGCGGCGTCGAAGTGCGCGACTTCGAGGAAGACATCGTCTTCGACGACGGCACCATCAAGCACCTGATCGGTAACGCCACGCCGCTGCGCGACGCGCAAGGCAACGTCTACGGCGCGGTGGCCGCCTTCATCGACATCACCGCGCGCAAGGCGGCCGAGGAGCAGATCCGGCGCATGGCGCATTTCGATTCGCTCACCAACCTGCCCAACCGGGTGCTGCTCATGGACCGCCTCGAACAGGCGATCGCGATGTCGGCACGCAATCAGTCGCGCACCGGCGTGATCTTCGTCGACCTAGACAATTTCAAGCAGATCAACGACACGCTCGGACATCACGTCGGCGATCTGCTGCTGCAGCAGGTCGCCGACCGGCTGCGCAGCAACGTGCGCGAAGTCGACACGGTGTCGCGCCTGGGCGGCGACGAATTTCTCGTCATCCTGCCCGAATTGCGCCAGATCGACGACGCGCGCAATATTGCGCGCAAGCTGCTCTCGTCGCTGGCGAGCGAGTACGTCGTCTCGGGGCAGAAGCTGGACGTCACGCCCAGCCTCGGTGTCAGCGTGTATCCGGACCATGCCAAGGAGCCGAGTTCGCTCATTCGGCTCGCGGACCACGCCATGTACCAGGCCAAGCAGGCGGGAAGAAACACCTACCGGTTCTACCAGTAGAGCGTGCAGCGCCCGGCGTTTGCGCCGACCGCGGGCAGGCGTCATGGACTCGTGACGGATTCCTTGGACGCGCCATGGGCGACGCCACCGGCGGCGGCACATTGCGTCCCGCACACGTGGAGGAATGCGATGCTCTCACGTGCAAAAATCCAGCCCAGGAGCAGGGCGGCCGGTCCCCTGACGCGCCGGCGGCGCGGCCGCGCGGCCAAACCGGCGGACCGCTCGAACGGCGGCACCAGCCCTCGAGGAACGGGTTCCGAACAGCGCCCTTCTCCGCCTTTGCCGTCGCGGAGACGACACCCGCTGTCGGGTCGGAGCAATACCGCAGGCCTGCAGAAATGCCTCGCGGACTCGCTGCGGCAGATCGTCTGGACCGCGTCCTCCGACGGCAAAAGCCTGTCCTGGAACCGGTACTGGACCGAGTATACCGGCCTGTCGGGAGCACTCAGCCGCGGCAACGCCTGGCAGCGGGCATTGCACCCCGAAGATGCGAAGCAGGCTGGGATCTGGTGGCGGCAGGCGGTATGCGGCGGCGCGGAAGCCGACGTGAGAATACGCATCCGGCGAACTTCGGACGGCGCATATCGCTGGCATTTGTGCCGGGCGATGCCGGTTCGCAACGAAGCGGGCGAGGTCGTGGCATGGATGGGGACGGCCATCGACATGCACGACCAGGCGGAAACCGAAGAACGGCTCAAATCGAGCGAGAGCTGGTATCGCGACGTGGTGGAGATGTCGCAGGACGCGATCTACGTCTGGAGCGAAGGCAAATTCGTGTTCGGCAACCAGGCCACCGCCCGCATCTTCGGCGCCTCGAGCCTGGAGGAACTGATCGGTAAGACAGTCCTCCAGTTTTTCGATCCCGCCGACCACGAGATCATCCGTGCCCGGGCAAAGATTCTGTTCGAGCAGCGGCGGCCGCTTCCTCCTCTCGAGACCAGGCTGATGCGTCTGGACGGCAGGATCATCGACGTGGAGTCCGTTGCCACCCCCTTCCTGTACCGCGGCAAACCCTCCGCCCACGTCATCATCCGCGATATCACGGAGCGCAAGATCCTCTTCGAACAGGAGGCGCGATTGGAGCAGGAGCGCCTCGCGGGCCAGCGCAGCGCCGAGGCCGCAGAGCACTTCCGCATGCTCGCCGAAGCGGTGCCCAACATGGTATGGACGGCGCGGCCGGACGGGTACACCGACTACACCAACCGGCGCGCGCTCGAATTTTTCGACGCGACGTTTTCCGAGCTGGAAGGCTGGCGCTGGACACAGAGGATCCACCCGGACGATCGGCCCGAGTGCCTGCGCCGCTGGAAGGAAAGCGTGGCGACCGGCAAGGACTACGAAATGGAATATCGCCTGCGGCGCGCCAGGAGCGCCGATTACCGCTGGCATCTCGCCCGGGCGCTGCCGGTCCGGGATTCCGCCGCGCGCATCGTGCGCTGGGTGGGCACCTGCACCGATATTCACGACCAGAAAAGCGCCGAAGCCGTCCTGCAGCAGTCCCACGCCCAGCTCGAGGCGGCGGTGCGCGATCGCACCCGTGACCTGCTGGAGGCAATCGCGGCGCTTCGGCAGTCGGAAGAAAAGCTCCGGCAGCTCTCCGCCCACCTCGAGTCGGCCCGGGAAAACGAGCGGGCGGTGGTCGCCCGCGAAATCCACGACGAGCTGGGTGCCGCCTTGACCGCGGTGAAGATGGATCTGCACTGGTACGCGAAGACGCTCGCCGGCGGGAGCTGCCTCACGCCCGACAAGCTCAAGCTGACGTACTCGCTGGTGGACTCCGCCCTCGAGACCGTGCGGCGCATCGCCACGCAACTGCGTCCGAGCATCCTGGACCACCTCGGGCTGTGGCCCGCCCTCGAATGGCAGGTGCAGGAACTGGAGAGGCGTTACGGGATCGATTGCCGGATCGCATTCAAATCGCAGCCCCCGGACCTCGACAAGGAGCGGCAGACGGCGTTGTTCCGAATCGTCCAGGAGGCATTGACCAACGTCGCCCGCCACGCCGGAGCGACCCGGGTCGGGGTGTGCGTGCGCACGGCGCCCGCCGAGGTGGCGGTGGAAGTCCGCGACAACGGCATCGGGCTGCCCGCGGCGAAGATCACGGACCCGACCTCGTACGGGATCCTCGGGATGCGGGAGCGGGCGGCGACGTTCGGAGGCACGGTGCAGTTTCTCCCGGCAGCCAGGGGGGGTACGCGAGTACGGGTCCGATTCCCGATCGCCCGCGCGACGGCAGGATCGGGCGCCTGACGGACATCATGCTGCGCATCCTCATCTGCGACGATCACACCATCACCCGCGAAGGGCTGCGACGCATTCTCACCGACTATTCCGAGCCGATGCAGGTGGGCGAAGCCGGCAGCGGGGTCGAGTGCCTGACGATGGTGCGCAGACAGGACTGGGACCTGGTCCTGCTCGACATCTCGCTGCCCGACCAGAACGGACTCGATGTGCTGAAGCGGATCAAAAGGGATCGCCCGGAGCTTCCGGTCCTGGTGCTGAGCATGTATCCCGTCGATCAGTACGCAGTTCGCGTGCTCCACGCCGGCGGCGCAGGATACCTGAGCAAGGAGACCGCCCCGGAACAGCTTCTGGCCGCGGTGCGCAAGGTGGCGCAGGGCGGCACCTTCGTCACCCCGGAACTCGCCGAGCACCTTGCGAAATTGCTCAAGAAGGACCTTATCAAGCCGCCGCACGCACAGCTCTCCGATCGCGAGTTCGAAGTGCTGCGTCTCATCGCGCTCGGCAAGAGCCCCACCGAAATCGCGCGGCGCCTGTCGTTGAGCGTCAAGACGATCAGCACCTATCGCGCGCGGGTGCTGCAGAAGATGGGGATGCGCCACAATTCAGAGCTCACCCGCTACGCGATCGCGAACAGACTGGTCTACTGAACGGCCCCCGGGTCGCCCGGATCTGTCAGACAAACACCGACAGAAGAATCAGCACCGTCGCCATTGTCATGCGCGGGATCGTCGCCGATGCTGCGGCGTGAAACCGGTTTTTCGTTCCTGAAGAACACCATAACAATAACAGGCACCACTTACGGCATGCAGCGGAAATGGGGGGTCGTGATCCGCGACATCGTTTCGACCGCGCTCGCGGCGCCATCGCAAGGATCGCCGTGCGGCAGGCTTTTTTCGGAATCCGCCGTACCGCTGCGTCGGGATCGCCCGCCCTCCGCCGCCGGCCGCCGCATGATCGCGCTCCTGCGGCAAGGAGGCGCGCGTCTTGACCCGCATCCGCCAGATGAGCGGCGCGCTGCGCCAGGCCTGGCTGCGATCGCGGCCGCACGCGGTCACCGCAGGTTTTGTCGTTGCGCTCGGGCTGCTGGCCGGGATCGCCGTCATCTCCTACAACAGCATCGAGGAGCTCTCCCGCCAGGCGATGTGGGTAGAGCACACGCAGGAGGTGCTGCGATTGACCGAGATCGTCCTTTCCGACCTGAAGGACATCGAGACTTCGAACCGCGGCTACCTGCTCACGGGACAGAAGCCGTTACTCGAGCTGTACCGCCGCGCGCTCGCCGACATGCCCGCCCACCTCGCGCAGCTCGAGCAGCTCACCGCGGACAATCCGAATCAACGGCGCAGAATCGGCCTGCTCGAGCGCCTCGCGGCCGAGCGTGTGCGCGAAGCCCAGCGCGTGCAGACTAGCCATGCCGGGCCGGGCCATTCTCCCGGCCCGGAGATCATGGAACACCTGATCGCCGGCAACACGCTGATGGACGAGATTCGCAACGTCGTCGCAGACATGAGGCGGGAAGAGGAGGCGCTCCTGCGACTGCGCTCCGACGAATCCCGGCGCAGTGTGAGCAGAACCAAGGCCGTCATCGTCGCCGTCAACGCGGCGAGCCTGCTGGTGCTTTTTCTCGCCTTCCTGCTGCTGCGGCGGGAGGTGGAAAAACGCGCTCTCGCGCAACGGTCGGCGCAGGATTTCGCGAAGCAAATCGAGGACCTTTACAACAACGCGCCCTGCGGGTACCACTCCGTGGACAAGGACGGCCTCATCGTGCGCATGAACGACACCGAGCTTGCCTGGCTCGGCTATTCGCGCGACGAGGTGGTCGGCAAGCTTCGCCATGCCGATCTGATGACTCCCGAGAGCGCCTCCGCGTGGCGCGAGCACTTCCGCCGCTTCAAGGATCAGGGCTACCTGGAGGGCGTGGAGTTCACCTACCGGCGCAAGGACGGCTCCGAGTTCGAGGCTTCGCTCAACGCTACCGTGGTTGCCGACGCCGAGGGCAACTATCTCTACAGCCGCAGCACCATCTTCGACATCACCGGCCGCAAGCGAGCCCAGCGCCAGCGCGACGAGCTTACCGCGTTTCTGGATTCGATCATCGAAAACATCCCCAACATGGTCTTCGTCAAGGACGCGACCGAGCTGCGCTTCGTGCGCTTCAACCGCGCTGGCGAGGCGCTCCTCGGCATCCCGCGGGCGGAGATCACGGGCAAGAACGATTACGACTTCTTCCCCCGCGAACAGGCCGATTTCTTCGTCGCCAAGGACAGGGAAGTGCTTGCCGCACGCAGGCCGGTCGAGATACCGGAAGAATCCATCATCACGCGCGAGCAGGGCACGCGCATCCTGCACACCCGCAAGATCGCGATCCGGGACGAATCGGGGAACCCGCGGTACCTGCTCGGCATATCGGAAGACATCACGGAGCGCAAACGCAGCGAAGAGCAGATCCGCTCTCTCAACGCCACCTTGGAGGTGCGCGCCGCCCAGCTCGAAGCGGCCAACAAGGAGCTGGAGAGCTTCACCTACTCGGTGTCTCACGACCTGCGCTCGCCGCTGCGTGCGATCGACGGATATTCGCGCATGCTGGAGGAGGATTACCAGGCCCTGCTGGACGAAGAAGGACGCCGGTTGCTGAAGGTCGTCCGCGACAGCAGCCAGAAGATGGGGCATCTCATCGACGACCTGCTGACTTTTTCGCGCTTCGGCAGAAAGACGATCAGCGCCGACCGCATCGACATGCGGGCGCTCGTCCAGGAGGCGGAGGCGGAGGCGCGGGCCGGGTTGCCGGGATGCAGGGCCGAGATGGTAATCGGCGATCTTCCGCCGGCCTGGGCGGACCGCGTGCTCGTCAAGCAGGTCTGGGTCAACCTGCTGTCGAACGCGCTGAAGTACAGCGGAAGCGCCTCCGCGCCGCGGGTGGAAGTCGGCTCGACTGCGGCGCCGGAGCGCCCGGGCGACACCGTCTACTACGTGCGGGATAATGGCGTGGGATTCGACATGAAATACAGCGACAAGCTGTTCGGCGTGTTCCAGCGCCTGCATCGCGAGGATGAATTCCCGGGCACCGGGGTGGGGCTCGCGATCGTGCACCGCCTGATCACGCGCCACGGCGGCCGGGTATGGGCGGAAGGCAAGGTGAACGAAGGCGCGATCTTCTACTTCAGTCTGCCGGGGAGGGAGCAAGAATGACCGATCTCGAGCACGTCGAGATTCTGCTCGTCGAGGACAACGCGACCGATGCGGAACTGACGTTGCGCGCGCTTCGCAAGAACAAGCTCGCGAACAACATCGTGTGGGTGAAGGACGGCGAACAGGCGCTCGATTTCCTCTACTGCCGGGGAACGTATGCCGATCGCAAGAACGGCAAGCCGAAGCTCATTCTTCTCGACCTGAAGCTGCCGAAAGTGGACGGCATCCAGGTGCTTAGCGAGGTCAAGAAGGATCCCGCACTGAAGACGATTCCCGTCGTGATGCTCACCTCCTCGCACGAGGAGCGCGACATCGTGGAAAGCTACGCCCTGGGCGTCAACAGCTACATCGTCAAGCCCGTCGACTTCGACAAGTTCGTCGACATGGTGTCCAACGTGGGGCTGTATTGGTCGATCATGAACAAGGTGCCGCACTGATGCCGGGTTTCACGCACGAGGCACCGGCGCCCGGGCCGGGCACGCAGGCCCGATCGGCCCGGTATCGCAGGCAATGGAAGATCGCCTGAGGATTCTGCTCGTCGAGGACGTTCCCAGCGACGCGGAGATCGAGCTTCGCGAGTTGCGCCGCGGGGGCGTCGTCTTCGAGGCTCGCGTCGTCGAAACCGAGGACAGGTTTCGCGGGGAGCTGGACGCGTTTGCTCCCGATATCGTCCTATCCGATTTCAGCCTGCCCCACTTCGACGGCCTGTCCGCCCTTCGCATCGTGCGCGAGGTCAGTCCCGACACGCCGTTCATCTTCGTATCCGGGACCATCGGCGAACAATCGGCCATCGACGCGCTGAAGAGCGGCGCGACCGATTACGTGCTGAAGCACAATCTGAAGCGGTTCGCAGCCGCGGTCCTGCGCGCCGTCTCGGAGGCGAAAGAGAAGCGGGCGCGCGCGCAGGCGGAGGCAAGACTCCGGCAGGCGCAGCGCCTGTTCGAGCTGTTCGGCCGCCACATGCCCGGAATCTGGTCCATCAAGGACCGCGACGGACGCTACGTGTTCGTCAACGACGCAATGACCGCCGTCGTGCGCCGCTCCGTGGATGACATCGTCGGTCGGACGACCGACGAGCTGTATCCGCCGGACCTGGCGCAACTGGTCCGCGAGCACGAACGGCGCGTCGTGGACCTGGGCGGGGTGGTCACGGGGCACGAGATGCTGCCTGCGCACATGGGCGGGCGCACCTACCTGGCCCAGCGGTTCCCGATCCGGAACGAGGTCGGGGAATTTACCCACATCGGCAGCGTCTCCGTCGACATCACGGACCGATTGGCCGCCGAGCACGCGCTCGCCCGGAGCGAGGAGCGCTTCAGAACGATCGTCGAGACCACCGAGGAGCGGATCTGGGAGTGCGATCTGAAATGCCGCATGACGTACAACAATCCCGCCCTGTTCCGCATACTCGGTTACGCGCCGGAAGAAGTCCTCGGACGCAGCACGCTCGACTTCGTCGACCGGGAGAGCAGAAAGTCGCTCAAGCGTGCGGCGCACCGGATGCTCGCGGAGGAAAGAGGTTGGCGCGGCCTGCTCG
>DASRFY010000080.1:0-21377 GCA_035651315.1 Burkholderiales bacterium | reverse complement strand
GTCCGGGGGTGGCGGAGGCTGCCGCGATCCCGGTGCCCTCCGACCTGGGCGAAGACGAGATCCTGGTCGCCGTGGTGCCCGCCGCCGGCGCGTCGCCGAGCGCGCAGGAAATCCGCGACTGGTGCGCGCGGCATCTCGCGGCGAGCAAGCTGCCGCGCTACCTCGTCTTCATGGAAAGCCTGCCCAAGACGCCGACGCACCGGGTGGCGAAGTTCAAGCTGCGGTCCGATCCCGGCCTGCTCGCGCGCGCGGTCGATCTGCAGGGTGCACAATCGAGCTTTCCGGTTGCCGGCGCAGGGGAGGGCCACTGATGCGCGAAGTATTCATCTGCGACGCGCTGCGCACGCCGATCGGCCGCTTCGGCGGCGCGCTCGCCGGCGTGCGCACAGACGACCTCGCCGCGGTGCCGATCCGCGCGCTGGCGGAGCGCAACCGCGCGGTGGACTGGGCGCGGCTGGACGACGTCTTCCTCGGCTGCGCCAACCAGGCGGGCGAGGACAACCGCAACGTCGCGCGCATGGCGCTGCTGCTCGCGGGCCTGCCGCCGGAAGTGCCGGGCGTGACGATCAACCGGCTGTGCGCCTCCGGCCTGGACGCGGTGGGCACAGCGGCGCGGGCGATCGCGGCGGGCGCGATCGATCTGGCGATCGCGGGCGGGGTGGAGTCGATGTCGCGCGCGCCCTTCGTCATGGCCAAGGCCGAGGCCGCCTTCCAGCGCGCGGTCGAGATCCACGACACCACGATCGGCTGGCGCTTCGTCAACCCGCTGCTGAAGACGCAGTACGGCGTGGACTCGATGCCCGAAACCGGGGAGAACGTCGCCGAGGAATTCAAGGTCTCGCGCGAAGACCAGGATGCGTTCGCGCTGCGCAGCCAGCAGCGAGCGGCAAGAGCGCGCGCCGCGGGCTATTTTGCGGAAGAGATCGTGCCAGTGCCGGTGCCGGGGAAGAAGGGCGCGACAGCGGTCGCCGAAGACGAGCATCCGCGGCCCGACACCACGCTGGAGGGGCTGGCGAAGCTCAAGACTTTTGTGCGCACGCCGGGCACGGTGACGGCGGGAAACGCCTCGGGCGTGAACGACGGCGCGGCGGCGATGATCCTCGCCTCGGAGCAGGCGCTGAAGACCCACGGCCTGAAGCCGCGCGCGCGGGTTCTCGGCATGGCCGCCGCCGGCGTGCCGCCGCGGATCATGGGCATCGGCCCGGTGCCGGCCACGCGCAAGCTGCTGCTGCGGCTGGGGCTCGCGATCGCGGATTTCGACGCGATCGAACTGAACGAGGCGTTCGCGAGCCAGGTGCTCGCCTGCCTGCGCCAGCTCGGCGTGCCCGACGACGCGCCGCACCTGAATCCGAACGGCGGCGCGATCGCGCTCGGCCATCCGCTCGGCATGAGCGGCGCGCGGCTGGTGCTCACCGCGGCGCATCAACTGGAAAAAACCGGCGGCCGCCGCGCGCTGGCGACGATGTGCATCGGCGTGGGGCAGGGTGCGGCGTTGGCGCTGCAACGCGTGTGACGGGTAGGATGAGCGCGGGCGGCGATTGAATGCGCCCGCGCGCCGGGCGAGAACGAAAACCGAGGAGGAACACCATCATGGCCGACATCGCGGGCTATCGACGGCCGATGCCGGGTACGCAGCCTGAGTATCTGTATCCGCCCTACGCCTCGACGCCGAAGCGCGCGCCGACGCGCCCGCTGGTGCTGCTGCCGCACACGCTGTCCGAGGTCACCGGCCCGGTGTTCTGCCACGACGAGGTGAAACCCGCGGACGCGGACCTCACGCGCCAGCACGTGGGCGAACCGATCGGCGAGCGCATCATCGTCGCTGGCCGCGTGATCGACGAGAACGCCCGCCCGGTGCCGCAGGCGCTGGTCGAAGTGTGGCAGGCGAACGCCGCCGGGCGCTACCGGCATCACAACGACCGGCACGACGCGCCGCTCGATCCGAACTTTACCGGCTGCGGGCGCGCGCTCACCGACGGCGAGGGCCGCTACCGCTTCGTCACCGTCAAGCCCGGCGCCTATCCCTGGCGCAACCACTACAACGCGTGGCGGCCGCCGCACATCCATTTCTCGCTGTTCGGGCGCGCGTTCCTGACGCGGCTGGTGACGCAGATGTATTTTCCGGGCGACCCGCTGCTCGCCTACGATCCGATCTTCAACAGCGTGCCCGACGAGAAGGCGCGCCACCGCCTGGTGGCGAGCTTCGACTGGGAGCACACGGTTCCCGAGCGCGCGCTCGGGTACCGCTTCGACATCGTCCTGCGCGGGCGCGAGGCCACGCCGATGGAGAAATGACATGAGCCTGCAGGCGACTTCCTCGCAGACCGCCGGCCCCTATTTCCACATCGGCGCGGCGCCGCTGTACCGTCACGTCATCGCGGCGCCGGACGTTCCCGGCGAGCGGTTTTCGATCCGCGGCCGCGTGCTCGACGGCGACGGCCGCGGCGTGAACGACGCGCTGATCGAGATCTGGCAGGCGGACTCGCAGGGCAGTTATGCGCACGCCGAAGAGCTGCGCGGCGGCGCGCCCGAGCCCCGCTTCCGCGGCTTCGGGCGCGTGGCAACCGACGACAACGGCGCCTTCCGCTTCGTCACCGTCAAGCCCGGGCGCGTACCCGGACCCGGCGGGAATCCGCAGGCGCCGCATCTGCTGGTGGCGGTGTTCATGCGCGGCCTGCTCAAGCACCTGGTCACCCGCATCTACTTTCCGGACGAGGCCGCCAACGCGCAGGACGCGGTGCTTCGCCTCGTTCCCGCGGAGCGGCGCGCGACGCTGATCGCGAAAAAGATCGGCGCCGGCGAGCTGGAGTGGAACGTGGTCCTGCAGGGACCCGAAGAGACCGTCTTCTTCGACTATTGATCGCCATGCCGGAGCAGTCCGCGGGAGCCGCACCTTGACCGTCGCGCAGGCCACACGGCTGCTCGATCCGCTGTTCGCCACCGAGGCGATGCGCGCCGTCTTTTCCGACCGCGGCCGCGTGCAGGGCATGCTGGAGTTCGAGGCGGCGCTGGCGCGGGCGCAGGCGCGCCTCGGCATGATCCCGGGCGCGTGCGCCGAGTCGATCGCCGCGGAATGCGGCACGGAGGCGTTCGACTTCGAGGCGCTGGCGAAGGAAACCGCGCTCGCCGGCAATCCCGCGATTCCGCTCGTCCGGGCGTTGACCGCGCGGGTGGCGGCGAGAAGCGAAGAGGCGGCGCGCTACGTGCACTGGGGCGCGACCAGCCAGGATGCGATGGACACCGGGCTCGTCCTGCAACTGCGCCAGGCGATCGAGCTGATCGAGCACGATCTCGACGCGCTTTCCTCGACGCTCGCCGCGCTGGCAGAGAAACACCAGCGCACGCCGCTCGCGGGACGGACCTGGCTGCAGCAGGCGCCGCCGGTGACTTTCGGGCTGAAAGCCGCGGGCTGGCTGAGCGCGATCGGACGGCATTGCGTGCGCCTGCGCGCGCTCGAGCCGCGGCTGCTCGCGGTCCAGTTCGGCGGCGCGGCGGGGACGCTGGCCTCGCTCGGCTCGCGCGGCGTGGAAGTCGGCGAGGCGCTGGCCGCGGAGCTGAAGCTTGCCATGCCCGCTCTTCCCTGGCATGCACAACGCGACAACGTCGCCGAATTCGCCGCCGCGCTCGGGCTGCTGGGCGGCACGCTGGGGAAGATCGCGCGCGACGTGTCGCTGCTCGCGCAGAACGAGGTCGGCGAGGCGCGCGAGCCGGACGCGCCGGGCCGCGGCGGATCCTCCACGTTGCCGCACAAACGCAACCCGGTCGGCTGCGCGGTGGCGCTGGCTGCGGCAACGCGGCTCCCCGGACTGGTGTCGACGATGCTCGCTGCGATGGTGCAGGAACACGAGCGCGCGCTCGGCGCCTGGCACGCGGAGTGGGAGACGCTGCCGGAGATCTGCCTGCTCGCCGCGGGCGCGCTGGCGCATATGCGCCAGGTTCTCGCCGGACTGGAGATCGATCCCGCGCGCATGCGCGAGAACCTCGATCTCACCCGCGGCCTGATCCTCGCCGAGGCGGTGACGATGGCGCTCGGCGCGCGCATCGGCCGTTTGCCCGCGCATCGGCTCGTGGAGCAGGCCTGCCGGCGCGCGGTGGGAGAGGGACGGCATCTGCGCGACGTGCTCGCCGAGGATGCGCGGGTGCGGGAACATCTCGCCGGCGCGGAACTGGACCGGCTGTTCGATCCTACGGCTTACCTCGGCGCGGCCGAGCAACTGGTGGCGCGCGCGCTGGCGTCGCGGGGAGAAGCATGAGGGACGAACGCAGCCGCGGCCTCCCCGCGCCGGCGGCGAAGCCCGCGCAGACCGGGATGCGGGAGGATCGACCGCCCACCGTCGCGCAGTCGCTGCTCGAATGCGCCGCCCGCCTGGGCGTGGAATACGTCTTCACCAACCTGGGCAGCGATCATCCGGCGTTCATCGAGGCCTTCGCCCGGCTGCGCGAGCGTGGAGCGACGACGCCGAAGGCAATCGTCTGCCCGCACGAGATGACCGCGCTGTCGGCGGCGCACGGCTACGCGATGATCGCGCGCCGGCCGCAGCTTGTGCTGGTGCACGTGGACGTCGGCACGCAGAACCTCGGCGGCAGCGTGCACAACGCCGCGCGCGGGCGCGTGCCCGCCCTCATCGTCGCCGGGCTGTCGCCGCTCACCGCGGGCACGCGGGTCGGCGCCCGCAACGAGTTCATCCATTACATCCAGGACACGCCGCGCCAGCACGAGATCGTCGGCCAGTACGTGAAGTGGGCCTACGAGCTGCGCGCGCCGGAAATGGCGGAGGCGGTGCTGCTGCGCGCGATGCAGGTGGCGAGCACTCCGCCCGAGGGGCCGATCTACCTGACCGGTGCGCGCGAGATCTGGGATGCGCGCGTGCCGGCCGCGCCCGAATCCGCGGCCGACTGGCCGCCGTCGCGCCTGGGCGGCCTGCCGCAGGAGGCGCTCGCGGAACTGCATGGCGCGCTGGTGGCGGCGAAGCGGCCGATCGCGATCACCGCCTATCTGGGACGGCAGCCGCAGGCGGTGCAGCGCCTCGCGGCGCTCTCCGAGCGCATCGGCATCGGCGTGTGCGAGGTGAGCCCGGAATACCTCAACTTCCCCGGCGATCATCCGCATCACCTGAGCTACCGGCGCAACGCGCTGGTGGACGAGGCCGATCTCATCCTGATGCTCGACGTGGACGTGCCCTGGATCGCGACGAAAGTGCAGCCCGCACCGGACGCGCAGCTGTTCCACGTCGACGTCGATGCGCTGAAGCAGTCGCTCGCGTTCTGGCACTTTCCCGCGCAGCGCAGCTACCAGGCCGACACGCTGGCCGTGCTGGAACAGTTGCTGGAGGCGACGCCGCCGAGCGTGCCCGGGCGCGAGGCGCGGCTCGACTGGATCGCGGACGCGAAGCGGCGCC
The DNA here is from genome assembly GCA_035651315.1 of Burkholderiales bacterium. GTDB lineage: Bacteria > Pseudomonadota > Gammaproteobacteria > Burkholderiales > Eutrophovitaceae > DASRFY01. Next base: position 15,978 of record DASRFY010000080.1, on the reverse strand, counting down.
AGGTTTCGACGCCGCCCTCCGCCGACGGGCCGATCGGCGCGGAAGAGCTGACCGAAGCGGTGCGCGGGCTCGTCAACGAGCGCACCGTGATCCTGTTCGAGGAGCCGTCCGGCACCGAGCTGATTCCCTCGATGCTGCGCCTGCAGCGGCCGGGCAGCTTCTTCGCCAGCGGCGGCGCCGGGCTGGGCTGGGGCATCAATGCCGCGATCGGCGCCAAGCTCGCGCGTCCGGATGCCGAAGTCATTTCGCTGGTGGGCGACGGAAGCTATCTGTTCGGCGTACCGAGCAGCGCCTACTGGGTGGCGCGCACCTACGGCGCGCCGCAGCTCACCGTCATCTACAACAACGGCGGCTGGCATTCGCCGAAGCTCTCCACGCTGTGGGTGCATCCGGAGGGCAGCGCGAAGCGCAACGACACCTACTGGGTGACGATCGGCGCCGGGGCGCGGCTCGCGGACATCGCCGCCGCCGCCGGCGACGCGGAAGCATTTCGCGTGAGCGAGCGGCAGGCGTTGAAGGAAACCCTGCGGCAGGCGCTGCACACGGTGCGCGGCGGGCGCTGCGCGGTAGTGGACGTGGCGATCGCGCCGATATCCGCCCAGGTGTTGGGCTGAAGACAAGAGGGCACGGTGATGCGCCACATCGCGATTCGACGCCGGCGGTGACGGAAGGAAGACGGATGGCCTTGCGCACGCAAGTCGGAATCGTCGGGGCGGGCCCCGCGGGGCTGCTGCTTTCGCACCTTCTGCACCTGCGGGGCATCGAGTCGATCGTCGTCGAGAACCGCAGCCGCGACTATGTCGAGCACCGCGTGCGTGCGGGCGTGCTCGAGCAGGGCACGGCGGAACTGCTGCTGGAGGCGGGCGTAGGCGACCGGATGCGGCGCGAAGGCCTCGTGCATCACGGCATCGAGCTGCGCTTCGACGGCCGCGGCCACCGCATCGCGCTGTCCGAGCTGACCGGCGGGCGCGCGATCACGGTCTACGGCCAGCAGGAAGTGGTCAAGGACCTCATCCGGGCGCGGCTGGAGACCGGCGGGCAGATCCATTTCGGCGCCGCGGACGTCGCCGTGCACGATATCGATTCGAGCGCGCCGCGCCTGCGTTTGCGCAGCGGCGAGAAGCGGCTCGAGATCGAATGCGATTTCATCGCCGGCTGCGACGGCTTCCACGGCGTGTGCCGCGAGTCCGTCCCCGCCGGCGCGCTCGCGGTCTACGAGCGCACCTACCCGTTCGCCTGGCTCGGCATCCTGGCCGACGCGCCCCCGGCGGCGGACGAGCTGATCTACGCCTATCACGAGCGCGGCTTCGCGCTGTTCAGCATGCGCTCGCCGGGAATCACCCGCCTCTACCTCCAGGTGGCGCCCGAAGAGGACATCCAGAACTGGCCGGACGACCGGGTCTGGCAGGAACTGCACACCCGGCTCGAGATCGGAGACGGCTGGCGGCTGAACGAGGGGCCGGTCGTGGAAAAGGGCATCACCGGGATGCGCAGCTTCGTCGTCGAGCCGATGCAGTACGGCAGGCTGTTCCTCGCCGGGGACGCCGCGCACATCGTGCCCCCGACCGGCGCCAAGGGATTGAATCTCGCGGTGGCCGACGTGCGCGTGCTCGCCGGCGCGCTGGCGGAGTTCTATGCCTCCGGGCGGCGCGATCTGCTGGAGGCGTATTCCGCGACCTGCCTGAAACGGGTCTGGCGCGCGGAGCACTTTTCCTGGTGGATGACCTCGATGCTGCATCGCTTCCCGGCGCACGACGGATTCCAGCGGCGCCTGCAGCATTCGCAGCTCGACTACGTGGTGCGCTCGCGCGCGGCGGCGGCGAGCCTCGCGGAGAACTACGTCGGGATGCCGCTCGACTGGACGCGCGGCGCCTGAACCGCGCGGGACGGCAGGGACGCGCACGGGAAAAGAACAATCGCGAAATGCATCACCGGGGATACCGAATGACCGCAGAACCGCGGAAAGGAGACCGGAAATGAAACGGGCGAACATTCATGCGGCGATCGCGGGCGTTGCGCTCGCCGCAGCCGCCGCCGGCGCGGCGGCGCAGGGCGCGATCCGGATCGGCGTGATCGCCGAGTTCTCGGGGCCGTTCGCCGAGTACGGCAGGCAGATGCAGAACGGCATCAAGACCTACATGAAGCAGCACGGCGATACCGTGGCCGGCAGGAAGATCGAGATCCTTTTCAAGGACACCACCGGCCCGGCGCCAGACGTCGCCAAGCGCCTGGCGCAGGAACTGGTGACCCGCGACAAGGTGGATTTTCTAGCCGGCTTCGGCCTGACGCCGAACGCGCTCGCCGCGGCGCCGGTCGCCACCCAGGCGAAGGTCCCGATGGTGATCATGAACGCCGCCTCCTCGGTGATCACGACCCGGTCGCCCTACGTGGTGCGGGTGTCGATGACGCTTCCCCAGGTCACGGCGCCGCTCGCGCAATGGGCGGCGAAGAACGGCATCCGGAAGGTCTATACCCTGGTCGCGGACTACGCGCCGGGCATCGACGCGGAGGAGGCGTTCCGCAAGGCGTTCGCCGCCGCCGGCGGAGAAGTCGTCGACTCGGTGCGCGTGCCGCTGAAGAATCCGGAGTTCGCGCCCTTCATCCAGCGCATCAAGGATACCCGGCCGGAGGCGGTGTTCATCTTCGTGCCGGCGGGCGAGCAGAGCATCGCGTTCATGAAGGGATTCAACGAGCGCGGGCTGGCGCAGGCCGGCATCAGGCTCATCGCGACCGGCGATCTCACCGACGACGCGGTGCTCGATGCGATCGGCGAGGTCTCGCTCGGCGTCATCACCACCTTCCATTACTCGGCGGCGCACGATTCGCCCGAGAACAAGGCTTTTCTCAAGACCTACGCCGAGGTCAGCGGGCCGCAGGTGCGGCCCAACTTCATGGCGGTGGCGGCCTACGACGGCATGGCCGCGATCTACGAGGTAGTGAAGAAGCTCGACGGCCGCATCGACGCCGATCGCGCGATCGAGATCCTGAAGGGATTCAAGACCGCGAGCCCGCGCGGGCCGATCGCGATCGATCCGCAGACGCGCGACATCGTGCAGACGGTGTACGTGCGCCGCGTGCAGAAGATCGGCGGCGAGTACTACAACGTCGAGTTCGACCGGTACCCGAACGTCAGGGACCCCGGCAAGTAGGAGCGGGCGGCGGTGCTGACCAGTTTCGCCGGCGTGCTCTTCGACGGCATCGCCTACGGCAGCCTGCTGTTCCTGATCAGCGTCGGGCTGTCGGTGACGATGGGGCTGATGAATTTCATCAACCTCGCCCACGGCGCGTTCGCGATGCTCGGCGGCTACCTGGCGGTGGCGCTGATGAACAATGCGGGCGTGCCGTTTCTCGCCTGCCTGCCGCTCGCGTTTCTCGGCGCCGCAGCGGCGGGCGTGGTGCTGGAACGGTTGCTGTTCCGGCGGCTGTACGAGGCGAGCCATCTCGACCAGGTGCTGTTCAGCATCGGGCTCACCTTCATGGCGATCGCCGGCGCGAGCTACGTCTGGGGACCCGGCCAGCAGCCGGTGCGGCTGCCGGATTTCCTGCGCGGGCAGGTGCACGCGGCCGGGCTCGATCTGGGCGCCTACCGCCTGTTCCTGATCGCGCTGGTGGTGGCGATCGCCGGCGCGCTCGGGCTTTTCGTCGCGCGCACGCGCTTCGGCGCGCAGGTGCGCGCCGCCGTCGACGACCGGCACGCCGCGGCGGGACTCGGCATCCACGTCGATCGCGTGTTCTGCCTGACGTTCGCGCTCGGGTCCGGCCTGGCGGGACTGGGCGGCGCGCTCGGCATCGACGTGCTCGGGCTCGACCCGGTGTTCCCGGTCAAGTACTTGGTCTACTTTCTTCTGGTCGTGACGGTGGGCGGGACCGGCACCATCAAGGGTCCGCTCGTCGCGGCGCTGCTGCTCGGCGTGTTCGACGTGGCGGGGAAATACTACGTGCCGCAGGTCGGCGCGTTCGTCATCTACACCCTGATGGTGCTGATGCTGATCCTGTTTCCCGCGGGCCTCTACGGCAGGCGGGCATGAGCGCGCAGGACAGATCCGCCGGGCTCGAGCGCGCTGCGGCGACGACGATACATCGCCTGCCGAACGCCCGATGGCGGCGCCCCGAAGCGCTGTTCTGGCTGCTGCCGGTCGCGGCGTTCTTCCTGTTTCCCGGCTATCTCGTCCTCGGCAGCCAGGTGCTGATCACCGGGCTGTTCGCCGTCTCGCTCGATCTCATCCTCGGCTACGCCGGCATCGTCTCGCTCGGCCATGCGGCCTTCTTCGGCGTCGGCGCCTACACTGCCGGACTGCTCGCCGCGCACGGCTGGGGCGAACCGCTGAGCGGGCTCGCCGCCGCGGCAACAGCGGCGGGCGCGGCCGGCTTCGCGGCGAGCTTTCTCGTCATGCGCGGCCAGGACCTCGCGCGGCTGATGGTGACGCTCGGCATCGGGCTCATGCTCTACGAAGCGGCCAACCGCGCCGCCTTCGTGACCGGCGGCGTCGACGGCCTGTCCGGCGTGACGATGTGGAAACTGCTGGGCCTGTTCGAGTTCGACCTCGGCGGCAGGACCGCCTATCTGTACGGGCTCGCGGTGCTGTTCGCGATCTTCGTGCTGCTGCGCAGGCTGGTAAACTCTCCGTTCGGGCTCAGCCTGCGCGGCATCCGCGAAGGCGGCAGGCGCATGCCCGCGATCGGCGCCTCGGTGCGCCGGCGCGAGATCGCGATCTTCACCGTCAGCGCCGCGGTGGCGGGCGTGGCCGGCGCGCTTCTCGCGCAGACCACGCAGTTCGTGGGGCTGGACACGCTCGGCTTCCAGCGTTCCGCGGAGCTGCTCATCATGCTGGTGCTGGGCGGCGCGGGGCGGCTCTACGGCGCGCTCATCGGCGCGGCTGCGTTCATCCTGGCGCAGGATTACCTGTCCGGCATGAATCCCGTCTACTGGCAGTTCTGGATCGGCTTGCTGCTGGTCGCGGTGGTGCTGTTCGCGCGCGGCGGCATCCTCGGCGGATTGAGCGCGGCAACCAGGCGCATCGCGGGCCGGGCGCCATGAGCGTCGCCTTGCGCACGCATGGACTGTCGAAGCGCTTCGGCGCATTCCTCGCCAACAGCGACATCGACCTCGAGCTGCCGGTCGGCGCGCGCCACGCGCTTATCGGCCCCAACGGCGCCGGCAAGACCACCTTCATCAATCTGCTCACCGGCGTGCTCGTCCCGAGCGCGGGCGAGGTGTTCCTCGGCGAGGAGAAGGTGACACATCTGCGCCAGCACGAGCGGGTCAAGCGCGGCATGACGCGCACCTTCCAGATCAACACCCTGTTCCCCGGGCTCACCGTGCTCGAATCGGTGCTGCTCGCGGTGTGCGAGCGCAAGGGGCTGGCGGGCGGGTGGTTGCGGCCCGTCGCCGACCGGCGCGAGGAGATCGACGAGGCGTGCGCGCTGCTCGCCTCGCTGCGCCTGGAGCGCGACGCGGATACGCCGACGCGCAATCTTCCCTACGGCAGGCAGCGCCTGCTCGAGATCGCGCTCGCCCTCGCCACCCGGCCCCGTATCCTGCTGCTCGACGAGCCCGCGGCCGGCATTCCCTCCTCGGAGAGCGCGGAGATCTTCGGCGTCATCTCGCGCCTGCCGCGCGAGGTGACGGTGCTCTTCATCGAGCATGACATGGGGCTCGTGTTCCGTTTCGCCGAGCGCGTGACCGTGCTGGTCGGCGGGCGGGTGCTGGTCGAGGGCGCACCGGCGCAGATCGCGGCCGATCCGAGAGTGAAGGAGGTCTATCTCGGCGAGGCGCAGCATGGCTGAGTTGCTGCGGCTGGAAGGCGTGCACGCCGGCTACGGCGACGCGATCGTGCTGGAAGACGTATCGCTGTCGCTGGAGGAGGGCGACAGCCTTGCCCTGCTAGGCCGCAACGGCATGGGCAAGACCACGCTGCTCGTCACGCTGATGGGGCTCACGCGGCTGCATCGCGGGGCGATGCGCTGGCGCGGGCGCGATCTTTCCGCGTGGCCCACGCACGCACGCGCGCGCGGGGGACTGGGCTGGGTGCCGCAGGAGCGCCGCATCTATGCCTCTCTCACGGTCGAGGAACATCTGAGCGCGGTGGCGCGGCCCGGCGCGTGGACAGCGCAGCGGGTGTACGGGATCTTTCCGCGCCTCGCGGAGCGCAGGCGCAATCTTGGCAACCAGCTCTCCGGCGGCGAGCAGCAGATGCTCGCCGTCGCGCGCGCGCTCGTGACCAATCCCGACCTGCTCCTGCTCGACGAGCCGATGGAGGGCCTCGCGCCGATCATCGTGCAGGAGCTGATGAGCGTCATCCGTTCGCTGATCGCGGGCGGCGGCATCGCCGTTCTGCTCGTCGAGCAGCATGCGAGGCTCGCGCTCTCGCTCACCCGGCGCGCGGTGGTGCTGGACCGCGGCCGCGTGGTCCACGCCTGCGACAGCGACAGCCTGCTCGACGACCCGGAGGCGCTGAACCGGCTGATCGCCGTGTCCTGAGCCGCGCTCAGTCGGCCCGCAGCGCGGGCATCCAGTACATGGGCCGCAGCCGCGCGGGGACGCAGGCAAGGCCGGCCTGGCTGACGCCGGTGGCGACCAGCGCCGAGTCGATGCCGTCGGGGTAGATGATGTCAGGGTTCGGCACGATCAGGCGGACCGTGCGGCCGGCATCGATCAGCCGCAGCAGCGAGGTGAGCGCCGCATCCATTTTCCGCAGGAAGGGGAAGCCGGTTTCGTCGCAGATCACCAGCGCGTCGATCGATGTTCGGGAGACGTCTCGCATGTTTTCGGAATGGGAAAAAGGCGCCGCGGACTGCGGATTCCGCGGCGACCGCGGGCAGGCGGCCGGATAGCGCATCGGCATTCTACCCAAGACTTCGCGGCGCGACGCTGCGTGCGGCCATGGTCCGATCGCCGCGGCGCCGCCACGGGACGCGATATCGAAGGAGGCTCCCGCCGCCTATAATGCATCGGGTACGGGCATCGCCCGCGTCCGGCCGCCCGGGCCGGCGCAAGAACGAATGGAGGCAACGATGGTTCGCCTGAAGACGATGGTGTGGTGCGCGGCGCTGCTCGGCGGCATGCCGGCCGCATTCGCCGTGGAGTACGAGTACCAGGGGTATTGCACCGAGGGCCTTGCCGAGGGCGTCAAGCTGCATACCGACTGCTCGATCGTGTGGACCTCGCCGGACGGCAGGAATTACTGTTTCAGCACCCCCGATGCGAAGGACAAGTTCCTCGCCTCGCCGCACGACAACCTCGTCCGGGCGCAGGCATTCTGGAAAGACCCGGAGTTCTGGAAGGCGCTGAACAAGCAGCGCGCAGAAGAGGAGAAAGCCAAGCGCAAGTTGTAGCCGCGCGCGGCGAATTCATGCGAAAAGGGCGCCGGGCGGCGCCCTTTTCGTTGCCGCCTGTGCGTCAGAGCGCGACTTCGCGGGCGAGGATGCGATAGCGGAAGCTGTCGGGATCGAGGCTGTCGAGCTTGCCATCCACGTTCTCGCCCTGCGGATACATGAGGAAGGGAACTTTCGGCCCGCTCGAACCGGGAAGCGATACGTCGTGCGCGAAGTTGTAGGGCAACCAGTTCGTCTCCCAGGCGCCGAACAGCTTCTCGCGCACCGCCTGCACGATCGGGTCGCGCAGCGTGAGGCCGGGCTGCTCCTCCAGCACCAGCTTGCGCACGTCCGCGGGATCGGCCGGGATCCAGCCGAAGCGGGGTAGCCAGACTTCCGCGCGGCAGTGCTGCGCCTTGGTGACGTCTCCGCTCTTGCCCAGGCTCTGGTAGCCGAAGCGCGAGTCGGCGACCCGGATGCCGTAGACGTCGCGCGCCGGGATGTCCATCGACCGGCACATGCCCACGAACAGCGCGTTGAGGTCCGCGCACTTGCCGCCGAGGTTGCCGGTCTCGAGCATGGTGCGGATGTCGCCCAGTCCGCAGCCGCGCACCGTCGGGTCGCGGAAGGCGTTGTCCACGATCCACTCGTAGATGGCGCGCGCACGCTCCTCGTCGGTCTTCGCGTTCTTGCAGGCCTGGCGCGCGGTCTTGCGCACGATGCCGTCGGTGGGCAGCAGCGAGGTCGGCTCGGTGTACAGCCGCGCCGTCGATCGGTCCAGGCGCAGGCCGGGATCGGGCGCGGACCAGTCGATCGCGCGGTCGCGGGTCGCGGCCCGGCTCACCAGCTCGATCCAGGGGGAAGGCGTGCCGTCGGACCATTGCGCGCAGAGCATCTGCGCGCCGTACTTCGGTTCCTGGCGCAGCTGCATGGTGTCGGCGTTCCCCGACCACAGATTGCCCATCGGCTTCACCCATGCCGGATCCTCCACCGAAGGCAGCGGCAGCCACACCCTGCTCGAAGCGGCGGGCTGCGCAAGCTCGACGCGCGTGACGATCTCGAACACCCGCCAGTTGCCGGGGCGCGGATCGAAAGGCGCCGGCTCGCCGAACGCGGCGCGGGGCAGGACTGCGGTGGCGGAAAGCAGCGCGGCGCGGCGCAGAAAATTGCGGCGGTTCATGGTCGTGCTCCCAGCACGGAAATTCAGCTCTTCGGCAGCAGTTCGCGGATCCGCGTTTCGATCTCGGGCGCGTCCCACTGCAAGTCGCCCAACACCTGGTAGCGGATCTTCTGCCGCGGATCGATGACGAACGTGGTCGGCAGGCCCTTGTCCACCCACAGGCTGCTCGCGCTCATGTCCTTGTCGAGGAGCACGGGAAACTTCAGCCCCAGCTTGCGCAGGAAGGGCCGCACGGTGTTTTCGCTTTCCCCGAAATTCACCGCGATCAGCGCGAAGGGTTCTTTTGCCAGCTTCTCCGCCAGGCGCTGCAGGGAGGGCATTTCCTGCACGCAGGGTCCGCACCACGTCGCCCAGAAATTCAGCACCACGACCTTGCCGCGGTACTGCGCGAGATCGTGCTTCCTGCCGTCGAGATCCTTGAGCACCAGCGGCGGCGGCTCGCCGCCGCTCCAGGGCTTGAGTTTGTGGAGATCGGCGGCCTGTGCGGGCAGGGCGAGAAGCAGCAGAAGTATCAGCGCGATTCGCATGGCGGCAAAAAAATTACCGGGCGCTTTCGGCGCCCGGCGTGTTTGAACACGGTACGGAGCGGAAGTTTACTCCGCTCCGAGGGCCGGTCAGCAATCCCAGGGATTGCGCCGTTCTGCGGCGAGCGCGAGGAATCACAGGACAAGCGATGTCTTCATCTTGAGGGGCGTTCACTGCGGCAACGCGCCGCATCGGCGCGTTGGACCGCGACCGGGTGCGAAGTCTACCGCATCGCGAAGACGCCGCCGCCGGATCGTCAGCGCGTCGCAACCGCGGCCGGGGCGAGGGTCTGGCGGTGTCGCTCGAGCGCTTCGAGCACGAGCGGCATGAGCCCGGCCCCGCCGGCATCCACATGGCGCAGGATCTCCGCGCGCATGCGCGGGTCCCAGAAGCGTTTCAGGTGCGAGGCGATCTCGGCCTGCGCGTGCTCGCGGTCGTCATCGGCCTGGAAAAAGGCGCCGATGTCGTTTGCCATCTTGACCAGCTTGTCGACACTCACGCCGCCGCCTCCTCGAGGTCGGCCACGCCTTCCGGGTGCGAGGTGCCGTTGCAGGCCATCGCGACCGGGACCTCCTCCGCGACCAGCTCGCTGGTGGCCTGGGGGAGGTCCGCGCCGACACGCAGTGCCGGGAAGATCGACTGCGCCGTGCGTGCGCCCGGGATCGCGCCCATGCTCAGCTTCCCGCCCGGGCGATTTCCCGCTCCTCGAGCAGCCGGTTCTGCTGCGCGCTGAAGCGCTCGAAGCGGCGCTGCCACTCGGAGGGCTGGGTCACGCGCGACACCTGCACGGCGGTGACTTTGTACTCGGGGCAGTTGGTCGCCCAGTCCGAATTGTCGGTGGTGATCACGTTCGCACCCGAGCCTGGAAAGTGGAAGGTAGTGTAGACCACGCCCGGCTGCACCCGTTCGGTGATGCGCGCGCGCAGCACGGTCTCGCCGGCGCGGCTGCGGATGCCGACCCAGTCGCCCTCGTTGATGCCGCGCGACTCCGCGTCGTGGGGATGGATCTCGAGCCGGTCCTCGTCGTGCCACACGACGTTGGCGGTTCGCCGCGTCTGCGCGCCGACGTTGTACTGGGACAGGATGCGGCCGGTGGTGAGGATCAGCGGGTACTTGGCGCTGGTGCGCTCCTCGGTCGGCACGTACTCGGTCACCATGAACCGTCCCTTGCCGCGGACGAATGTGCCGACGTGCATCGTCGGCGTGCCCTCTGGCGCGGCGTCGTTGCACGGCCACTGGATGCTGCCGAGACGGTCGAGCTTCTCGTAGGTCACGCCGGCGAAGGTCGGCGTGAGGTGCGCGATTTCGTCCATGATCTCGGACGGATGCGAATAGCGCATCGGGTAGCCGAGCGCCTCGGACAGCGCCACCGTGACCTCCCAGTCCTCCATGCCGCTCGCCGGCGGCATCACCCTGCGCACCGGGGAGATGCGGCGCTCGGCGTTGATGAACGTGCCGTTCTTCTCGAGGAAAGTGGAACCGGGGAGGAAGACGTGAGCGTACTTGGCGGTCTCGTTGAGGAAGATGTCCTGGATCACCACGCATTCCATCGCCTCGAGCGCCCCGGTGACGTGCTGCGTGTCGGGATCGGACTGGGCGATGTCCTCGCCCTGGATGTACAGGCCCTTGAAGCCGCCCTCGACCGCGGCGTCGAGCATGTTCGGGATGCGCAGACCGGGCTCCGGATCGAGCACAACGCCCCAGGCGGCCTCGAACAGCGCGCGCACCGCCGGGTCGGAGACATGCCGGTAGCCGGAGAATTCGTGCGGGAAGGAGCCCATGTCGCAGGAGCCCTGGACGTTGTTCTGGCCGCGCAGTGGATTCACGCCCACGCCCTCGCGCCCGACGTTGCCGGTCGCCATGGCGAGGTTGGCGATGCCCATCACCATGGTCGAGCCCTGGCTGTGCTCGGTCACTCCGAGGCCGTAGTAGATCGCCGCGTTGCCGCCGGTGGCGTAGAGGCGCGCCGCGGCGCGGATTTCCGGGGCGGGCACGCCGGTCACCGACGCGAGCGCCTCGGGCGAGTTGCGCGGCTCGGCGATGAACGCCTTCCAGCGCGCGAATGCGGCGGGCTCGCAGCGCGCCGCGACGAAGGCCTCATCCACCAGGCCTTCCGTGACGACGACGTGGGCGAGCGCGTTGATCACCGCGACGTTGGTGCCGGGCATCAGCTTGAGGTGATGCGCCGCCTTGACGTGCGGGCCGTTGACGAGGTCGATGGTGCGCGGATCGACCACGATCAGCTTCGCACCCTGGCGCAGGCGGTGCTTCAGGCGCGAGGCGAACACCGGATGCGCGTCGGTCGGGTTGGCGCCGATCACCATGATCACGTCGGCCTTCATCACCGAGTCGAACGCCTGGGTACCGGCGGACTCGCCCAGCGTCGTCTTCAGGCCGTAGCCGGTGGGCGAGTGGCAGACGCGCGCGCAGGTGTCGACGTTGTTGTTGCCGAAGGCGGCACGCACCAGCTTCTGCACCAGGAAGGTCTCCTCGTTGGTGCAGCGGGAGGAGGTGATGCCGCCAATCGCGCCGCGGCCGTATTTGTCCTGGATGCGCTTGAATTCCGAGGCGGCGTGCGAGATCGCCTCTTCCCAGGACACCTCGCGCCACGGGTCGGTGATGCGCGCGCGCACCATCGGCTTGACGATGCGGTCCGGGTGGGTGGCATAGCCGAAGGCGAACCGGCCCTTGACACAGGAGTGGCCGCGATTGGCCTTGCCGTCCTTGTGCGGGACCATGCGCACGACCTCCGCGCCCTTCATCTCGGCGCGGAAGCTGCAGCCCACGCCGCAGTAGGCGCAGGTAGTGATCACCGCGTGGTCGGCCTGGCCCTTTTCGATCACCGACTTCTCCATCAGCGTCGCCGTCGGGCAGGCCTGCACGCAGGCGCCGCAGGACACGCACTCCGAGCCGAGGAAATCCTGGTCCTGGCCGGGCGAGACCTTGGACGCGAAGCCGCGGCCCGAGATGGTGAGCGCGAACGTGCCCTGCACTTCCTCGCAGGCGCGCACGCAGCGCGAGCAGACGATGCACTTCGCGGGATCGAACGCGAAGTAGGGATTGGAGACGTCCTGCTCGGCATCGAGGTGGTTCTCGCCGTCGTAACCGTAGCGCACTTCGCGCAGCCCGACTGCGCCGGCCATGTCCTGCAGCTCGCAGTCGCCGTTGGCGGAGCAGGTGAGGCAATCGAGCGGATGGTCGGAGATGTAGAGCTCCATGACGTTGCGACGCAGCTTCGCGAGCGCGGGCGTCTGGGTGCGCACCCGCATGCCTTCCGCGACCGGCGTGGTGCAGGAAGCCGGATAGCCCTTGCGGCCCTCGATTTCCACCAGACAGAGCCGGCAGGAGCCGAATGGCTCGAGGCTGTCGGTCGCGCACAGCTTGGGCACGCCGATGCCGGCCTCGCTCGCTGCGCGCATGATCGAAGTGCCCTCGGGCACCTCCACCTCGAAGCCGTCGATCTCGAGCCGGACCGTCTTCTCGGCGGTGCGTGCCGGCGTGCCTGCGTCGGGGATGCGGATGGAAAGGCTCATGGTCGTTGTCCTAGCCGGCGGCGTGAGCGGATTCCCGCGCGAGGCCGAAGTCTTCGGGGAAATGATCGAGGGCGGATACCACCGGGAACGGCGTCATCCCGCCGAGCGCGCAGAGTGAGCCGCTGACCATAGTGTCGCAGAGATCGCGCAGCAGGATCTCGTTGGCGCGCCGGTCGCGTCCCGCGACGATGCGGTCGATGACTTCCGCGCCTCGCGTGGAGCCGATCCGGCACGGCGTGCACTTGCCGCAGGATTCGTGGGCGCAGAACTCCATCGCGTAACGGGCCATGTGCGCCATGTCCACCGTATCGTCGAACACGACGACGCCGCCGTGCCCGAGCATCGCGCCGACCGCCGCGAAGGCCTCGTAGTCGAGCGCGATGTCCAGCTTGGAGGCGGGAAGATAGGCGCCGAGCGGGCCGCCGACCTGCACCGCGTGCACTGGCCGGCCGCTCGCGGTGCCGCCGCCGAAGTCCTCGATCAGCTCGCGCAGAGTGAGGCCGAAGGCCTTTTCCACCAGTCCGCCGCGACGGACATTGCCGGCGAGCTGGAACGGCAGCGTGCCGCGCGAGCGACCCATGCCGTAGTCCCGGTAGAACTCCGCGCCGCGCTCCAGGATCAGCGGCACCGCGGCGAGCGTGATGACGTTGTTCACCACCGTGGGCTTGCCGAACAGACCCTGCACCGCGGGCAGCGGCGGCTTGAAGCGCACCATGCCGCGCTTGCCCTCGAGGCTTTCGAGCATCGCTGTTTCCTCGCCGCAGATGTAGGCGCCGGCCCCGAGCCGCACCTCCAGCGCGAACGCCTTGCCGCTGCCGAGCACGTCGTCGCCGAGATAGCCGGCGGCGCGTGCCACGGCGATCGCCTGTTCCAGCGCGGCATGCGCGTGGGGATACTCGGAGCGCAGGTAGATGTAGCCGTGCGTCGCGCCCACCGCGAGCCCGGCGATGGTCATGCCCTCGATCAGGCAGAACGGGTCGCCTTCCATCAGCATGCGGTCGGAGAAGGTGCCGGAGTCGCCCTCGTCGGCGTTGCAGACGACGTACTTCTGGTCGGCCGCCGTGTCGAGCGTCGTCTTCCACTTGATGCCGGTGGGGAACGCGGCGCCGCCGCGGCCGCGAAGGCCGGAGGCCGTCACCGCGGCGACGACGTCGGCAGGCGCCATGTCGAGGGCGCGCCGCAGGCCGCGGTAGCCGCCGTGGGCGAGATAGTCGTCGAGCGATACCGGATCGGTCAGGCCGACGCGCGCGAAGGTCAACCGCTCCTGGCGGCGCAGCCAGTCGATCTCCTCGACCGGGCCGAGGCGCAAGCGATGCGCGCCGCCGCTCCCAAGTCCCGCGGCGAACAGGGCAGGCACGTCGGCCTCGGCGACCGGGCCGTAGGCGATGCGCCGGCCGCCCTGCTCCGTGACCTCGATCATCGGCTCGAGCCAGAACAGGCCGCGCGAGCCGTTGCGCACGATCTGCACCGGCTCGCCGCGGCGCTTGGCCTCGGCGGCGATCGCGGCCGCGACGCGGTCCGCGCCGCGGGCAACCGCGGTGGCATCTCGGGGAACGAAAATCCGGGTCATTGCGCGAATCCTTCGAGCAAGGCGTCGAAGCGCTCCGGCGTCACGCCGACGTGCGGCTCGTTGTCGATGGTGATCGCGGGCGAGCAGGCGCAGTGCCCGAAGCAGTACGCCGGCTCGAGCGTCAGCGCGCCGTCTGCGGTGGTCTGGTGATAGTCGATGCCCAGGCGCGACTTGATGTGCTGTTCGAGCCGCGCGCCGTTCATCGCCTGGCAGGATTCCGCGCGGCAGACGCGCACCACGTGCCGGCCCGGCGGCGTGCCGCGCAGGTCGTGATAGAAGGTCAGGGTGCCGTGCACTTCCGCGCGCGAGAGATTCAGCGCCGTGGCGACCATCGGCACCGCCCAGTCGGGCACGTGCCCGAGCTCGCGCTGAATCGCCTGCAGCGTCCCGAGCAGCGGGCCGGGCAGGTCACGGGTTGCGGCGATGGCGCGCTCGACCGTCGCGCGCGCGGATGGCTCGTCCGGATGGGTCAACTCAGCTCCTCCTCGAAAGCGTCTTCGCGTCTGAAATATGCAAGAGATTGCATATCTATGCGCGCGAACGACCAAGGAAAGCTAATCCATTCGCGCCGCGCCGCAAATATGCGATGCTTTTCCTATGACGCAGATCCGGATCCGGCCAACCTGGGTGTTCTACGACCAGCGGGGGGACGAAGTCGAGCCCCGGTTGTTCGAGCTGCTGCGCGCCATCCGCGAGCACGGGCGGCTCACGGACGCCGCGCGCGCGGTCGGCCTGTCGTACCGCCACGCCTGGCACGTGGTCGGCGGGTGGACGGAGTTTTTCGGGCAGCCGCTGGTGACCCTCGAGAAGGGACGCGGGGCGCGGCTCACCGCGCTCGGGGAGAAGTTCCTCTGGGCGGAGGAGAGGATCCGCGCGCGCTTCGGGCCGCAGATGGAGAACTTCGCCTCCGAGCTCGACCACGAGCTGCGCAGCGCGGTGGCGGCCTCGCGCAGCGTGCTGCGCGTGCACGCGAGCCACGGGTACGCGGTGTCGCGCCTGCGCGAGCTAGCCGCGGGTTCCGATGTCCTGGAGCTGGACGTGCAGTTCAAGGGCAGCGTCGAGTCGCTTGCCGCGCTCGCGCGCGGACACTGCGACGTGGCCGGCTTCCATGTGCCGATCGGGGCGCTCACCAGCGGGCTGGCGACGCGCTACCTGCGCCACCTGCGGCCGGACCTGCACCGGATCATCCTCCTGGTGGAGCGGCAGCAGGGCCTGATGGTCGCGCCCGGCAATCCGAAGAAGATCCGCGCCGTCGCGGACCTCGCGCGCGCGGACGTGCGTTTCGTCAACAGGCAGCAAGGATCGGGGACGCGCGCGCTGCTCGAGCAGCTGCTGTCGGAGGCGGGCGTGGACGCCGCGGCGATTTCCGATTTCGAGGACGGCGAGTTCACGCACGCGGCGGTTGCCGCGCACGTGGCGGCGGGAATTGCCGATGCCGGGTTCGGCGTCGAGCCGGCCGCGCGGCAGTTCCGCCTCGACTTCCTGCCCGTCGTGCGCGAGCGCTACATGCTCGCCACGCGCGCCGACGCGATGGCGGCGCCGCCGATGCGGGAGCTGCTCTCGCTGGTGCGCAGCAGAAAGTTCCTCGACCTGGTCGCAGACCTGCCCGGCTACTTCGCCGCTGGCGCCGGGCGGATCCTCTCTTTCGCCGACGTGTTCGGCGACGCCGCCGAGGTGCCGTCGCCGAGGCCGCGCGCACGCAAGCGCTGACGCGCCCTAGGGAAGCTCTGCGCAAGTGACCCAAACAATCGAGCAGATGGCGATCACGCGCAGTTTTGTGGTTGAAGATGGTGGAAATCGAGTGCCGGAAGCCCCGATTTCGGGTTTTCGGTGCTCGGATTTTGCTTTTTTGCTTT
>DASRFY010000079.1:0-4004 GCA_035651315.1 Burkholderiales bacterium | reverse complement strand
CCACCGCGATGGGCGCCTCCGAGATGCGCGCCCAGGACCTGCTGAAGGACGTGAGCGAGGCGCAGGCGCGGGCGATCGCCGCCGGCTCGATGGGTGTGCCGGAGCACGCGGTGCGGCTCGCCGCCGCCACCGACCAGATCCGCGTTTTCCAGGGCGAGATCGCGGAACGCAGGTGGAGGTTCTTCATCCGCCGCCGCCGCCCGGTGCGGGCGGTGGACCGGGAAGGCGTGATCCGCGTGCAGCGCGGCGACGCGATGGTCACGGCTGCGACCGCGGCCTCCGGACCGGATGCGCTGCGCAGGCTGTGGGAGACGGTGACGATCTACAACGGCGACAGCGTGATCACGCCCGACCTGTTCGTGATCGCCGGCCGGCGGGTGGTCGATCTGAGCGGCGTCATCACGCTCGATCAGGCGCTCGCCATCGGCGGCAGCGAGCTGGAAGGCCTGCCGCCGGAAGCGCCGGTGGTGTTGATCGGCGTGGAAGGCGTGCGCGGTCTGTGATTTTTCCGTGGGCTGCCGGCGAATCCGGCATCGCTTCGGCCGCCGCGACAGGCGAGCTTTCGCCGCGCGCGCTCGGTCTGATGCGGCTGCGCGCGGATCCGCAGCATGCGCGCATCCCGGACCGGGACGGGCCGGCGCTCGTCGAGGCGGCGCTCGAGGACGGCGCAACGCTTGCCGATGCGGTGCGCGTTCGCTGCGGCACGCAGCCGCTCGTCGTCGCGAGTCGCTGCAACGTGCCGGTCGTCGACAGCGACGCCGAAGCGGGGTACGGCAGCGTGATCGTGTTCGCCGAATACGCGACGCGTCCCCCCTGCATCACGCTGTATCGACCGGCGATTGCGCGATTGAATCGGGCCCTGGCGCGATCCGGCCTCTGCGCTCCGCTCGAGATCGAGGACGCGCGGCCCGCATTGCTCGCCCACGAGCTGTATCACCACTTCGATCTCGGCGGCGAACGCGAGCCGCTCGCGCGACGCCACCGGGTGGAAATATTCTCGCTCGGCCGGTGGCGCTGGACCTCGGGTTTGACGAGTCTCGCGGAAATCGCGGCGGGCGCGTTTGCGCAGCGGCTCCTCGGGCTGCGCTTTCACCCCGCGCTGTTCGAGCTGCTGGCGGGCGCGCCGCCGCGCGGCCGACCATCCCTCACCACGTGCGCTGCGCCGGCGGCGTCCACTGGTAGAGCCAGGTCTCGGTGAGCGCCTGGCCGCCGGCGCGCAGATACAGGCGAAGATCGATCGGTGCCTGGCTGTCATCGGTCGGCTTCAGTTCGAACATGACGCGATAGCCGTGCACCGCGTCTAGCGGCTGCACCGCGGGAAGGAGAGGGGCGGGAATTTCGATCTCTCCGCGCGAAGCGGTAATCACCGGCTCCAGCTTGACATCCCTGTCGAGCATGGGCAGATCGCCGCCCGCGAAGTCCACCACGAAGCGCCAGGAGAAATGCGTGCGTTTGCGGCCCACCACCCCGCCCTGGCCGGTGCGCGTTGCCACGACCTGCGCGAGCGCGGGCTTGACCGGCATCTGCGCACCCCAGTGCAGGCGGTAGCTGAAGAGCAGCTCCTGGCCGGGCCGCGGCTTGTCCGCCGGATTCCAGAACGCCACGATGTTGTCGAAAGTCTCGTCCGCGGCGGGAATCTCCACCAGCTCGACCGCGCCCTTGCCCCATCCGGATTTCGGTTCCACCCACACGCTCGGCCGGCGGTCGTAGAACACCCAATGGTCCTGGTAATCGTTGAAGTCGCGATCGCGCTGGAGCAGGCCGAAGCCGCGCGGATTGTCGTCGAGATAGGCGTTGAAGCGCAGGCTCGGCGGATTGACGAGCGGCCGCCAGATCCACTCGCCGCGGCCGGTCCACATGGCCAGGCCATCGGAATCATGGATCTCCGGGCGCCAGTCGTTGGCCATGCGGCGGTCGTTCTCCCCGTACAGGAACATGCTGGTCAGCGGGGCGACTCCCATGCGCTCGATCTCCTTGCGCGGGTACAGCGCCGCATCCACTTCCATGACCTGGGTGGCGCCGGGATAGATGTCGAAGCGGTAGGCGCCGGCAACGCTCGGCGAATCCATCAGCGCATATACCGTGAGTCTTGCGGACGCCGGCGCCGGACGCTCGAGCCAGAAAGCCGTGAACAGCGGGAATTCCTCGGGGCGGTCCATCCCGCAGTCGATGGCCAGCCCGCGGGCCGACAGGCCGTACTGCATTTCGCCGCCCACCGCACGAAAGTAGCTCGCACCGAGGAAGGCGACGACGTCGTGCTTCGGGTCGGTGTGGAAGTAGGCGCGGAAGCCGGCGAAGCCGAGGTCCTTCGGCAGGCGCGAGCCGTCCAGGCCGCTCTTGTTGTAATCGAACAGCGCAGCGTCGTAGGCGAGTTCCTGCGCCTGACCGTCCACCACCTCGAACATCCGCACCGGGCTCTGGAAATACAGGCCGAGATGAAAGAACATCACCCGGAAGCGCAGGTCGTCGCCCGCCCAGAGCGCGCGATCGGCGCGGTAACCGATGGATTGATAGCGATCCCAGTCGAGATTTTTCACCTCGTCGGGGATGTGGCTCGCGGGGGGCTGGTATGCAGCACCGGCGAGCGCGCGCGCGCGGCCCTTCAGCCAAGCATAGTCGAAGGCCTGCGGCTTGCCGAGGAGCTTGAATCTCGTGCCCGAGTGGGGATCGGCGGCGAACAGTCCGGGAATCGGCAGTCCGATCAGCGCGAGCGCGGCGGACGCCTTGAGCAAGTCGCGTCGTTGCATTTCTTTTCTTGAACGGCCGAGAACGCACAGCGTGCGGCTTGAAAACGATCGAATCATAGCCGAATGCGATCCTCTCCGCCCTCGCGACCCCGATAACGTCCCGCGACCTCGCTGCGCGGGCGACGGGGTGTTTGTAGAAAACTATTGACAGGCGTCAAAGGCCTTGGCTTAAACTCGGCCACCGCCTGCGTTCCCGTGCTTCCCATGAAGTTGTGCTCCCGGCTTGCCTTTTTTCATCGCCGCATCGCTGCGCTTGCCGCGCTGGTCGCAGCGCTGCCGGTTGCGGCGCTGTGCGGGCCTGCGCTTGCATTCGACCTCGGCGATGTCGCCAAGCTCGCGGAACAACTTGCCGCCGCGCCGTTCAAACAACCAGCCAGCAATCTGCCCAAAGAGCTGCAGAACCTGACCTACGATCAATATCGGAGCATCCGGTTCAAGACCGAGAATTCCTACTGGCACGGCGCGAATCTTCTGTTCGAGCTCGGGTTCTTCCACGAAGGCTTGTATTACGACCAGCCGGTCAAGGTGAGCGAGGTGACGGAGCAGGGCGTACGAGAGATCGAATTCAATCCGGATGCGTTCGATTACGGTGCGGTAAAGGTCGATCCGCACGGCTTGGGCGGTCTCGGGTTCGGCGGCGTGCGGGTGCACTATCCCGTCAACACGCCGAAATACAAGGACGAGGTGCTGGCGTTTCTGGGCGCGAGCTACTTCCGCGCCATCGGCAGCGGGCAGCGCTTCGGCGTGATCGGCCGCGGGCTTGCGGTCGATACCGGCCTCGCCCCGGGCGAGGAGTTCCCGCGCTTCGTGCAGTTCTGGATCGAGCGCCCGAAGCCCGGTGCCAAGGAACTCACGATGTATGCGCTGCTGGATTCCCGGCGGGTGACCGGCGCGTATCGATTCATCCTCAAGCCGGGCGCCGAGACGGTACTGGAGGTCAAGGCGCGGGTGTATTTGCGCGAAAACGTCGGCAAGCTCGCTCTGGCGCCGTTGACCAGCATGTTTTTTTACGGCGAGAACCAGCATCCGCCGGTTGACGACTACCGGCCGGAGGTGCACGACTCGGACGGGTTGTCGATCCATTCCTCGACCGGAGAATGGATCTGGCGTCCGCTGGTCAATCCGAAGCGGCTGCTGATCACCTCTTTCGCGATGACCAATCCGCTCGGCTTCGGCCTGATGCAGCGCGACCGCGATTTCTTCCACTACGAGGACCTGGAGGCGCGTTACGACCTGCGCCCCAGTGCCTGGGTGGAA
>DASRFY010000078.1:0-26176 GCA_035651315.1 Burkholderiales bacterium | reverse complement strand
TGGAAGTCGTACTACGTCTACGCCGGCGTGCAGGCCGCCATGGTGCAGTGGTGGTACGGCCACAACGCGGTGGGATTTTTCCTGACCGCGGGCTTCCTGGGGATGATGTACTACTTCGTGCCCAAGCAGGCCGGGCGCCCGATCTACAGCTACCGGCTGTCGGTGGTGCACTTCTGGGCGCTCATCTTCACCTACATGTGGGCCGGCCCGCATCACCTGCACTACACGGCGCTTCCCGACTGGACGCAGTCGCTGGGCATGATCTTCTCGCTGATCCTGCTCGCGCCCTCCTGGGGCGGCATGATCAACGGCATCATGACGCTGTCCGGCGCCTGGTACAAACTGCGCACCGATCCGATCCTGAAGTTCCTGATCGTCTCGCTGTCCTTCTACGGCATGTCCACCTTCGAAGGGCCGATGATGTCGATCAAGACGGTCAACTCGCTGTCGCACTACACCGACTGGACCATCGGCCACGTGCACTCCGGCGCGCTCGGCTGGGTGGCGTTCATCTCGATCGGCAGCCTGTACTACCTGATCCCGCGCCTGTTCGGCCGCACCGAGATGCACAGCGTGCGGCTGATCACCGCGCATTTCTGGATCGCCACCATCGGCGTGGTGCTCTACATCTCCGCCATGTGGATCGCCGGCGTGATGCAGGGGCTGATGTGGCGCGCGGTGAACCCCGACGGCACGCTCACTTACAGCTTTGTGGAAAGCGTGAAGGCGACCTATCCGTTCTACGCGATCCGGCTGCTGGGCGGAGTGCTGTTCCTCTCCGGGATGCTGATCATGGCCTACAACGTGTGGAAGACCGTGGCCGGGCTGAAGCCGGTGGAGGCGCCGGTGGTGATCCCCGCGGGCGCACGCGCCTGAGCGGCAACGGTTCAACGGGAGCGAACGAATGGCTGAACAGACTTTCCACTCCACGATCGAGCGCAACTCGACGCTGATGATCGCGCTGATCATCCTGGTGGTGGCCGTGGGCGGTCTGGTCGAGATCGTGCCGCTGTTTTTCCAGCGCTCGACCACCGAGCCGGTCACCGGCCTCAAGCCCTATACGGCGCTGCAGCTCGAGGGGCGCGACATCTATATCCGCGAGGGCTGCAACAACTGCCACTCGCAGATGATCCGTCCGTTCCGCGCCGAGACCGAGCGCTACGGCCGCTACTCGGTGGCCGGAGAGTTCGTCTACGACCATCCGTTCCTCTGGGGCAGCAAGCGCACCGGACCGGACCTTGCGCGCGTCGGGGGGCGCTACAGCGACGACTGGCACCGGCTGCATCTGACCGAGCCGCGCGACGTGGTGCCGGAGTCGAACATGCCGGGCTATCCCTGGCTCGCCACGGCGCACATCGACGAGTCGATGACGCCGAAGAAGATGCGGGCGCTGCGCCTGGTGGGCGTGCCCTATACCGACGAGGACATCGCCCATGCCGCCGAGGAAGTGAAAGGCAAGACCGAGATGGAGGCGCTGATCGCCTACCTGCAGGTGCTTGGCACCGCAATCAAGTCGAGGTGAACCATGGACATCCTGAACCACGCGCGCATCGTCCTTACCGTAGTCACGTTTGCCACCTTCCTGGGCATCGCGTTCTGGGCCTACAGCGGCCGCCGCAAAGTCGAGTTCGAACGGGCCGCGCGCATGGTGCTGGACGACGAGGACATCTTCGCGGAATCGGCCGCACCCGAATCGATGGTGCGCATTGCCGGCGGGAGAGGCGAGTGAGCGATTTCACCAACGACTTCTGGGCCTGGTACGTCGCCATCATCACGCTCTCCAGCATTCTGGCCTGCGCCGTGTTCCTGCGCACGCTGACCATGCGTCGGGTTCCGCCCGGGAAGACGGCGGAGATGACCGGTCACGTCTGGGACGAGGACCTCGCCGAGTACAACAACCCGATGCCGAGCTGGTGGATGTGGCTGTTCTACCTCACGCTGCTGTTCGGCGCCGCGTACCTGCTGCTCTTCCCCGGGCTGGGCAGGTTCGCCGGCGTGCTGGGATGGACCTCCGCAGGGGAATACCGCAACGAAATGGCGCGGGCGGACGAGCGCTTCGGACCCCTGTACGCGAAATTCCAGTCGATGGATCTGAAGGCCGTTGCAGCCGACCCGCAGGCCCGCGAAATGGGGCAGCGTCTGTTTCTGACCTATTGCGCGCAGTGCCACGCCTCGGACGGCCGCGGCAGCCGCGGCTTTCCCAACCTGGCCGACAACGACTGGCTGTACGGCGGCGACCCGGAGACGATCCAGCAAAGCATCCTCAACGGCCGCGGCGGGCAGATGCCCACTTTCGGCGCGGCGCTCGGCGCGGACGGGGTGAAGGACGTGGCGCACTACGTCATGTCGCTGTCCGGCCTGACCCACGATTCGCTGCGCGCCGCGCGCGGCAAGCCGATCTTCGAGCAGAACTGCGTCGCCTGCCACGGTCCGGACGGCAAGGGCAACCAGCAGATCGGCGCCCCCAACCTGACCGACAAGACCTGGCTGTACGGCGGCGGCGAGACGACGATCATCGAAACCATTACCCAAGGCCGCCACGGCGTGATGCCGGCGTGGGGCGAATTCCTCGGGCCGGCAAAGGTGCACCTGCTGGCGGCGTATGTGTGGGGCTTGTCGAATCGGCCGTAAACGCGCGGACGACCAACCACAGACACAGAGAAGGACAAAAATCGAAATTGACCACCAAGGCACCAAGACACAAAGAAAACCTTTTTGTCGCTCGATCTTCTTGGTGCCTTTGTGCCTTGGTGGTGATATGTTGTCTTTGAATTTCTCTGTGCCTCTGTGTCTCTGTGGTCTGGAAGGCGTGCATCGATGACCACGTCCGCCAAACCCCGCCTGGCGGTGGCGACCGAGCCGGTCGAGCAGGCGCTGTACGAGATCCGCAGGAAGATCTATCCGCGCGCGATGACGGGCAGGTTCGCCGTCTGGCGCTGGTTCTTCGTCTGGGCGACGCAACTGGTGTTCTACGGCCTGCCCTGGCTCACCTGGAACGGCCGGCAGGCGGTGCTGTTCGATCTCGCCAGCCGCAAGTTCTACATCTTCGGGCTGGTTTTCTGGCCGCAGGACGTCATCTATCTGACGGTCCTGCTCATCATCTCCGCCTATTCGCTGTTCCTGTTCACGGCGGTCGCCGGGCGCCTCTGGTGCGGCTACGCCTGTCCGCAAACGGTGTACACGGAAATCTTCATGTGGATCGAGCGCGCCATCGAGGGCGAACGCCTGAAGCGCATGAAGCTCGACCAGTCGCCGCTGTCGGCGCGCAAGGTCGGTCTCAAGGCGGCCAAGCACGGCGTCTGGATCGCGGTCGCGCTGTGGACCGGGTTCACCTTCGTCGGCTACTTCACGCCGATCGGCACGCTCGGCGCGGAAGCATGGTCCTTTTCTCTCGGGCCGTGGGAAACCTTCTGGGTGCTGTTCTACGGCTTCGCCACCTACGGCAACGCCGGCTTCATGCGCGAGCAGGTGTGCAAGTACATGTGCCCCTACGCGCGCTTCCAGGGCGTGATGTTCGACCAGGATACCCTTGTCATCACCTACGACGGCGATCGCGGTGAGCCGCGCGGCGCCCGTGCGCGGGGCGCCGATTACAAGGTCCAGGGGCTCGGCGACTGCGTCGACTGCGACATCTGCGTGCAGGTGTGCCCGACCGGCATCGACATCCGCGACGGCCTGCAGTACGAGTGCATCGGCTGCGCCGCGTGCATCGACGGCTGCAACCAGGTGATGGGGAAAATGGGTTATCCAAAGGGGTTGATCCGCTACTCCACCGAGAATGCGCTCAAGAAACATTACACCGCCGCCCAGACGCTCAAGCGCGTGTTCCGCCCGCGGGTGCTCGTCTACACGGCGATACTGTGGAGCATCATCATCGTGGCCGGCCTCACGCTGTATCAGCGCGTGCCGGTCAAAGTCGACGTGATCCGCGACCGCATCACCACGGCAGCCGACGCGGACCAGGACAAGGTGGAGAACGTCTACCGGCTGCAGATCATGAACACCTCGGAAAAACCGAGGCGGTTCCTGGTGACGGTCGGCGGTCTCGAAGGTATCGAGATCGAGGGCGAGTCGCACCCGATCGAAGTGGGCCCGGCGTCCTCGCGCATGGTGCCGTTGCGGGTCGAGGCGTCGCGCCGGGGCGCCCGCAAGGGCGCCAACGCCATCGTCTTCACGGTGCAGACCAGCGGAGACGAAGAAGCGATCACGGTGACCGAAAAAGCGAGCTTTATCGTTCAATGAGGCAACGAAGCATGAGCGCGTCACTTGGAAACCCGCCCGCGAACCCGTGGTACCGGGAGCGCTGGCCGTGGCTGCTGATGGCCGGGCCGGCGATCGTCGTGGTGGCGGGGCTCTACACCGCCTGGCTGGCGGTGACACACGAAGACGGGTTGGTCGCGGACGATTACTACAAGCAGGGACTGGCGATCAATCAGGAAATCCGCCGCGATTCCGCCGCCGCGGCGCTGGATCTGCGGGCGCAACTGGTGTTCGCCGACGCCAGGGTGCGCGTGCTCCTGTCCGGGCGGGCAGTGCTGCCGGGCGAGCTTACGCTGACGCTGGTGCACCCGACGCGGGCGGGACTGGATCGCAAGGCAGTGCTCACGAAGAAGGGGGAGGGGTGGTACGAAGGGCTATTGCCGGCGGTCGCCCCTGGCCGCTGGCATGTGGTATTGGAAGACGGCGCGAGGAACTGGCGGCTGACCGGCGACTGGATCGCTGGCGAGCAGGCGAGCCTGCGGCTGGCCGCGGCGCCGCCGGCAAGGACGCGGCGATGATCCAGCAAAAACTGATCTGGATATTCTGGCCCTCGTTCGTGGTCGGCGGCATCGCCGAGGGCCTGTTTTTCACCGTCTTCGATCCGGCCGACCTGCGATTCTTCGGCGAACCGCTCGCGCTGAGCCGCATTACGGTCTATTCGATCGGGTTCTTCGTCTTCTGGGCGATCGCCGCGGCGTCCAGCGCATTCACCTGCTTCCTGCAAAGAAGCGCTGCCGAGGTCAATCAATGCCCGCTCGAGCCGACCGAACGCCCGGTGGGTTGTCCGAAACGCGAAGACGGCGGCGCCTGCTGCTGAACGCCGCGGGGGCAAGCGCACGACCCGGGCAGTGGAACGCAGATGGCTGAAGCTTGCCTCCGCCAGCGTTTCATACCGGATTGATCTATATCAAAGAGGCCGCCAGTGCACGTTGACAGACGCGAGCAGGGAAACAATCATGAATCCAGGGTCGGTGCCGGTGCATTACCGCACGCAGCGTCCGCGCTGCAGAACAGGCGAAGCCCGGTGCGCCCCCGCGCGATTGTTTCAGGTCGTAATAAACATTCTTTGGAAAGGGAAAGCCATGCGAAAAATGATTTCTGCCTTATTTGTCGCGGCAGTTTCAGCGTTCATGTGGAGCAGCATCGCGGTCCATGCCGCGGACCAGAACGCCCCTGCCGATCAGTCCGCGACCCAGAAGCAAAATTCGGACGGGGCGGTGGAGGTCGGGAAGGCGCGCAAGCAGGGCCGCAGCTCGAAACAGCTCAAGCAGAAGGGCGAGGACGTGAAAGTCGCCAAGCCGCGCAAGCGCGGCCGCAGCTCGAAACCGGTCAAGCCGACGCAGGAAAAAGTGGAGCAGAGCACGCCCAGCGGCGAAGGGCGCCAATAAGTCCAATCTGGTACAGCGTGAGATGGAACGCGGGCGGCAGACCAGTCTTGGTCTGCCTTTTTTTGGTCCGGCCGGCCTTCCCCGTTTTTCTGCGCAGTTTCATGTCCTCTTCGGGGACAGGTGAAGCCTCTGTCCTTGCGGTCCCTTGCGGTCGAGAGCAGTTGAATCAATGGGCAGGCGGCAAAACATCCAACGCGCGATTGCAATGCCCACGCAGATCGATGCTATGGCGTCTCATGGCGGAAAAGGCTTTCCGGGGCTTCTCCTCGGCAGCGAGACTCACAAAGTCTTGACCCATAGCGCGACGCCCGTGCTGGTGTTTCGTTAACCATACCGGGAGCGAATCAGTCCGTGACGCCGGAAGCCAGGCAGTGGATTCTCGGCGGACGCGTCCAGGGCGTGGGCTTCCGTCCCTTCGTATATCGCCTCGCCGTGCGTCACGCGCTATCCGGCTGGGTGCGCAACCGCGTCGGCCAGGTGGAGATCCATGCGCAGGGCGCGCCCGAGGCGCTCGCCGCCTTCGGCCGAGGACTGATCGACGAGGCGCCGCCGCTCTCGAAGCCGCGGATCATCGCGTCCCGCTCCGCCGCGCTGCTCCCGCACGACGGCTTCGAGATCCGGCGCAGCGCAGCCGACGCCGATGCGGCGATCCATGTGCCGCCGGATTATTTCGCCTGCGACGACTGCCTGCGCGAGTTGAACGATCCGCGCGACCGGCGTTTTCGTTACCCGTTCGTCAACTGCACGCAGTGCGGTCCGCGCTATACGCTCATCACGCGCCTGCCCTACGACCGGCCCAACACCACCATGGCAGGCTTCGCGCTGTGCCCGGCGTGCCGCGAGGAATACGACGATCCGTCCGATCGTCGCTTTCACGCCGAGCCCGTGGCCTGCCCGGCCTGCGGCCCGCGACTGCAGTTCCGATGCGGCGACCTCGGCGACGTCGAGCACGCAAATGCGGCGCTCGCCGCCTGCGTGCAGGCTCTGCGCGCCGGGCGCATCGTGGCGGTGAAAGGCATCGGCGGCTATCACCTGATGTGCGACGCCCGCGACGATGCCGCCGTGGCGCGACTTCGCGCGCGTAAGCCGCGCCCGCACAAGCCGCTCGCGGTCATGTTTCCCGTGGCGGGGACCGACGGCCTGGACGCGATCCGCGCGGCTGCAAACCTCACCCCCGAACACGAACGCCTCCTGCGCGACCCGATGCGTCCCGTGGTGCTCGCCCCGAAACGCAGCGACGACCCGCTGTCCGCGCAGATCGCGCCGGGACTCGCCGAGGTCGGCGTGTTCCTTCCCTACAGCCCCTTGCATCATCTGCTGCTCGATGAATTCGGCGCGCCGCTGGTCGCCACGTCGGCGAATCCGAGCGGCGAGCCGGTGCTTACCGAGAACGCGGAAATCGAGTCGCGGCTTGCGCACGTGGCGCAGGCGTTTCTGCATCACAACCGGCCGATCGCGCGGCCGGCCGACGATCCGGTGTACCGGGTGATCGCCGGCCGGCCGCGCCCGCTGCGCCTCGGGCGCGGCGGGGCGCCGCTCGAGCTCGAGCTGCCCTTCGCGCTCGCACGACCCACGCTTGCGGCCGGCGGGCACATCAAGAACACAATCGCGCTGGCGTGGGGAAACCGCGTCGTGGTTTCGCCGCACGTCGGCGACCTTGGCGCGCCGCGCAGCCTTCGAGTCTTCGCGCAGGTCATCGCCGATCTGCAGGCGCTCTACGGCGTTCAGGCGCAGGCCATCGTGTGCGATGCGCACCCGGGCTACGGCAGCACGCGCTGGGCGAAACAGGCGGGCCTGCCGGTGAAGGCGGTGTTTCATCACCACGCGCATGCCTCGGCGCTGGCCGGCGAACATCCGGAAGTGAAACGCTGGCTCGTGTTCACCTGGGACGGCGTGGGATACGGGGAAGACGGCACGCTGTGGGGCGGCGAGGCGCTGCTCGGCGCTCCGGCAGCGTGGCGGCGCGTCGCCAGCATGCGTCCATTCCATCTGCCCGGCGGCGAGAAGGCCGCGCGGGAGCCCTGGCGCTCGGCGGTTGCGCTTTGCTGGGAGGCGGGCACGGAATGGAAAAACTGTCCGGAGGACGTATCCCTGTTGTTCGCCGCCTGGCAGAAGCGGCTCAACGCGCCGCAGTCGAGCGCCGTGGGGCGCCTTTTCGATGCCGCCGCGGCGCTTGCCGGCCTCAATCAACGCTCCAGCTTCGAGGGCCAGGGGCCGATGCTGCTCGAAGCGGCGGCGGTCGCAGATGTCGATCCGGTCGCGCTGCCGCTCGTCTTCGATCGCGGCGTCTGGCGCGCCGACTGGGCGCCGCTGCTGCCTCACCTCACGAACGACGCAATGCCCGTCGCGCAGCGCGCGGCGCTGTTCCACGCTTCGATGGCGCGGGCGCTGCTCGATCAGGCGCGCGGGCTGCGCGAAGAGCACGGCGAAGTCACAATCGGGCTGGCCGGCGGCGTGTTCCAGAACCGCCTGCTCTCGGAAACGGCGCTCGACCTGCTGCGGCGCGAAGGCTTTGACGCGCGCCTCGGGCTCGCGGTACCGTGCAATGATGCGGGCATCAGTTTCGGCCAGATTATCGAAAGCGGAAGCAAGGCTCCATGAGCGCATCGCCGGACGGTCTCGAATCGACCCACATCACGCTGGCGCACGGCAACGGCGGGCGCTTCATGCGCGAGCTGATCGAGGAAGTGTTCGCACGCCATCTGGCGAACCCGCTGCTCGATACCGCGGCCGACGCCGTGGCGCTGCCGGTCGACGGCGGCGAGATCATGTTCACCACCGACGGCTTCACGGTGCAGCCGCTCGAATTCCCCGGCGGCGACATCGGCTCGCTCGCGGTGCACGGAACGGTGAACGATCTCTCGGTCGCCGGCGCCATGCCGCTTTATCTCTCGCTCAACGCCTTCATCGAGGAGGGCCTTCCGCTGGCGCAGCTCGACCGGATCGTCGCCAGCCTGGCGCGCGCGGCGGCCGAGGCCGGGGTGCAAGTGGTGGCCGGCGACACCAAGGTCGTGCGCCGCGGCGAAGGCGGCGGGCTTTACCTCGCGACCACCGGCGTGGGGGTGCGGGACCGCGGCTTGCGCCTCGGCCTGGACCGCATCCGCGACGGCGACGCGATCCTGGTCAGCGGCCCGGTCGGCGACCACGGCATCGCAGTGATGTTCGCGCGCGAGCAGTTCGGCCTGCGCGGCGACCTCCAGTCCGATGCGGCGTCGGTGTTTCCGCTGACGCAGCCGCTGCTGCGATTCGCCGGCCTGCGCTTCATGCGC
This sequence comes from Burkholderiales bacterium, assembly GCA_035651315.1. Lineage (GTDB taxonomy): Bacteria > Pseudomonadota > Gammaproteobacteria > Burkholderiales > Eutrophovitaceae > DASRFY01. The sequence continues at coordinate 17,259 of DASRFY010000078.1, read as the reverse complement.
GACCCCACGCGCGGGGGGATCGCCACGATCATGCACGAAATCGCGCGCGCCACCGGCCTGGGCGTTCGCCTCCTGGAGCCGGCGATTCCGGTGCGAGCGCCGGTGCGCTCGGTGTGCGAGATGCTCGGCTACGACCCGATGTATCTCGCGTGCGAGGGAAGGGTGGTCGCGGTGGTGGCGCCGGATGAAGCCGACGCCGCGCTCGCGGCATGGCGCGCGCTGCCACAGGGCGCCGGGGCGGCGCGCATCGGCCGGGTCACGGCGGCCGATTCCCACGTGGCGCTGCAGACGGAACTCGGCGGCGAGCGGCTGTTGGAAGAGCTGGAGGACGATCCGCTGCCGCGGATCTGCTGAGCGCGGCTCAGCCCGTTGCGACTTTCGACTCGCGCACGCCGCTCGCCCACCAGATGCGGCAGGCGCCTTCGTCCGAGACCATGCACGGCCCGATCGGGTGGCGCGGCGTGCAGGCGCGCCCGTAGAGGATGCACTCGTTGGGGTAGATCTTGCCCAGCACGACGCGCGCGCAGTCGCAGCCGGGCGGCATTTCCCCCGCGCGCTTGCGCGCGGCGTCGTCGTGCGACGCAAACTGCTTGCGCGCATCGTGCGCGCGCAGCGAGTCGTTGAGCGCGAAGCCCGAGCGCGGGATGATGCCGACGCCGCGCCAGTTGGCGTCGGCCACGTGCATCGTCTGCGCGATGTGTTTCTTCGCCGTCGGGTTGCCGCCAGGGGTGGCGACCTCGGGGTAGCAGTTGTCGAGGAAGCGCCGGCCTTCGATGAGCTGGCGCAGGGTGGAATACATCGCGGCGAGCAGACTCTCCGGCGTAAAGCCTGCCACCGCCGCCGGGATGTTGTGCTCGTCGACGACGAATCTCCATTCATCCGTGCCCATGATCGTGGACACGTGCCCGGGCGCGACCAGCGCGTCGAACCCCGGCGATTCGGAGGCGAGCAGCATCGCGACCGCAGGCCAGGTGAGCCGGCCGGAGAGCAGCACAAAGAGATTGTCGGGCACGCCTTCCACCAGCATGGCCGCGACCGGCGCCGTGGTGGTCTCGAAACCGGCGGCGAAGAACACGACCGGCCGGCCGGGATTTTCCCTGGCGATGCGCACGGCTTCCGTGGGCGAGGCGATGGGGCGCACGTCGGCGCCGAGGGCCTTCGCCTGCTCGAGCGAGCGCGCGTCCTTCTTCGGCGCGTTGACCGGCACGCGCAGCATGTCGCCGAAGGCGACCAGGATCACTTTTTCCTGCAGCGCGAGCTGGATCGCCTGGTACACGTCCTCTTCCGGGCAGATGCACACCGGGCAGCCGGGGCCGGGGATGAGCTCGATGTTCTTCGGCAGCGCGCCGCGGATGCCGGCCATCGTGATGGCGCGTTCGTGCCCGCCGCAGACGTTCATGATCTTGACGCGGGGCGGGAGCGGCAGGGCGCGGATTCTGTCGAGCCAGTCTTTCGCGGTCAGGGCCATGACGGTTTCCCTCGCGGCGCGGTGCGCGACATCTGCTAACCCAGGCCGCGGAACTTGAGGTTCGAGCCGTGCCGGTGCAATCGCGCCCCGTCCGGCTGGATCTTCGGGCGCAGGCCTATGCGCGCGCCGGCGCGGCGACGCAGGGCGGCGCGCTGCGCGCGCAGCCAGTCGAGCCAGGCGTCGAGCCCGCTGCCGTTCTTCGCCGACAGGCGCAGCAGCGCTGCGGGGTTGGCGAGCGCGCGCAGGTTCGCCTCGGCGCGCGCCGGGTCGAAGTCGTCGAGCGCCGGAAGCAGATCGGTCTTGGTGAGCAGCACGAGGTCCGCGGCGCGGAACATCACCGGATACTTCGCGGGCTTGTCGTCGCCCTCGGTCACGGAGAGCAGCGTCGCGTTGCGGTGCTGGCCGAGGTCGAAACTCGCCGGGCAGACGAGGTTGCCGACGTTCTCGATGAACAGAATGTCGATGCCGTCGAGGCTCAAGTGGTGCAGCGCCTCGTGCACCATGTGGGCGTCGAGATGACAGGCGCTGCCGGTGGTGATCTGGTGCGCCGGCACGCCCTGTTTGCGGATCCGCTCGGCGTCGTTTTCGGTCTCGAGGTCGCCCTCGATGACGGCGATGCGCAGCTCGCTCTTCAGGGCGGCGATGGTAGCCTCGAGCAGCAATGTCTTGCCGGAGCCGGGAGCGGACATGAGGTTCACGGCGAGCACGCCGCGCTCGTCGAAGTGCGCGCGGTTGTGCGCCGCCTGGCTGTCGTTCTCGGACAGAAGGTCCCTGAGCACTGTCACCGCGTCGTGGCCGCGCTCGTTTTTCTTCGTGGCCAGGTGCTCGTTGCCGGGCGTCACGTTGCAGCCGCAGGTGTCACACATAATTCCACGCTCGCGAGAACCAGCTCATCGCCGCTGATGACCGTTGTGCGCCAATCCCCGCAGGCGCCGCAGAGCAGCCGGCTCGGCAGCGCCGGCGTTTCCGCGCCGCACTCCCGGCATCGTACCGTGACCGGCAGGCTCTCGATGACGAGGGCGGCGTGTTCCGCCACGGTGCCGGCGCAGGCGAAGGGATAGGCCTGCTCCAGCAGTTGCGGCTCGACGCCCGAGAGCGGGCCGATGCGCAGGCGGATCATCGCGACGCCGCCGGCGTCGTGTTGCCTCGCGATGTCTTCCACCTGGCGCACCAGCGCCTGGCACACCGAAAGCTCATGCATGGCTTTGGCTTGTGGCTGCGGATTACGTTCGCTGTTCCCGGTCCGCGTGCGCCAGCATTTCGTCGTACAGCTCCCAGGCGCTGCGAGCGTCCTGCTCGGAGATTTTCTGGATCGCGTATCCGACGTGCACCATGACGAAATCGCCCACAGTGAGCGGCAGGTCCTGCATCAGGAACAGGCTCACGTCGCGGCTCACGCCTTTCGCCTCGCAGCGCGCCGTGAAGCCGTCAATCTGCTGAATCCGCATGGGAATGCCCAGGCACATGGCGATCACCCGGCGCCGGAATGCGGGACTGCCCGCCAGCCCACTATAGCCCGGCAAAATTGCAATGAATTTCAGTATAGCGCGGCAGAATTACAAAAAATAATGATTCGATCGGCGCACCCGGCGTTTTGACATAAGTCAAAAAATGCCGAACCATGTGGCGTAGCGTGGGCGGCAATATCGTCCAGCAGTAGCGACAGCATCAACGACAAATGCCGAACCGCGGACATGGAGCATCGCATCCGCCTGGAAACTGAAGAAGAATACGAAGCACCGGTGCCCGGTCGGGAGAAAACGCTGGTGCTCGGAATCGGCAACGCGCTTCTCGGCGACGAAGGCGCCGGCGTGCACGCGGTGCGCGCGCTTTCCCGGCGCGTTCGCGATTTTCCCGGCGTGGAGTTCCTCGACGGCGGCACGCTGAGTTTCACGCTGGCCCCCGCCATCGAGCGCGCCGGACGGCTCATCGTGATCGATGCCGCGCAGCTCCACGCGCCGCCCGGCAGCGTCGAGGTGTTCGAGGGCGAGGACATGGACCGCTTCCTCGGCCGGCAGCGGCGCAGCAGCGTGCACGAAGTGAGCCTGACCGATCTTCTCGCCGTCGCGCGGCTGTCCGGCGCCCTGCCCGAGCGGCGCACGCTCATCGGCATTCAGCCGGCGTACCTGGATTGGGCCGATGCGCCGACGCCGGCCGTGGCGCAGGGAATCGCCCGCGCCTGCGAGATCGCGATCGCGCTGCTCAAGCACTGGCCCCAGGCGCGGCGGGGCGCGGGCCCGGCGGCGCGGGCGCGCGACGCACAGGATGGCGCCCAGGCCGCCGACTGCCCGAAGCAAGAAGGTGCCCAGACGCAAAGGAGGCGGCGCGGATGAGGCTGCAGGACATTCGAGTCGTCGCGAGCGCCGGTACTTCATCCATCGGCAACGTGCTGGCCATCGCGCACGAGATCGAATCGCTGCTCGCGGCGCTCGTCGAATCCGGGCGCAGCGGCAGCATCGATCTGCGCGGGCTGCCGCTCTCGCGGGCCGATTACGAGGCGCTGCGGGAGTTCCTGGGACAGGGCGAAATTGACGCGGCCATCGAAGCACTCGGGCCCACGCAGGTGCGCGAAACGAAAGTGCCGGGCGTGTGGTGGGTGCAGCATTGCAACGCCAACGGCGAGGTGACGGCAGAGCTCATCGAAGTGACCTATCTGCCCGAAATCCTCAAGACCGATCCGGTGGATGCGCGCGCCGGCCTCGACCGGTTCCGCGAGCGGTTGATGGCTTCCGGCGGCAATATCGAATGAAACTGCGGATCAGCCGTCCACCAAGAGCGCCAAGAATTCCGATTAATGAATCGTGCTTTTCTTGCTGCCCTTGGCGTTCGTGGTGGTGTGAGCACGTTGTAAAGGAGACGCAATGACGGATCCTGAAACTCTGGGCGTACGCCTGACGCGCCTCGGCGTGAGCCGGCGCAGCTTCCTCAAGTTTTGCGCCTCGATGGCTTCGCTCATGGCGATGCCGCCGACGATGGCGGCCCAAATGGCGGAGAAGCTCGCCGCGGCGCGGCGCCAGTCGGTGGTTTATCTCTCGTTCCAGGAATGCACCGGCTGCCTGGAATCGCTGACCCGCTCGGATTCGCCCAAGCTGGAAAATCTCATCTTCGAGGCGATCTCGCTCGATTACCAGGAAACGCTGGTGGCCTGCGCCGGACACTTTTCCGAACATATCCTCAAGGAGGCCGTGGAGAAGAACGACGGCAAGTTCATCCTGATGGTCGACGGCTCGATCCCGCTCAAGGATGGCGGCATTTATTCCACGATCGCCGGCAAGACCAATCTGGATATCATCCAGGGGATCGCACCGCACGCGGCGGCCGTCATCGCCGTCGGCACCTGCGCTTCCTTCGGCGGCATTCCCAAGGCCAACCCCAATCCCACCGGCGCAGTCAGCGTGTCCTATTTGATGGACCAGGGAATGATCGCACGCAGGCCGCTTATCAATGTCTCCGGCTGCCCGCCGATCCCGGTGGTGATCACCGGCGTCATCGCGCATTACCTGACGCTCGGGACCCTGCCGGAGCTCGACGCGTTCGGCCGCCCCAAGGTGTTCTTCGGCAACACGATCCACGATCGCTGCTATCGGCGGTCGTTCTACGACCAGGGCAAGTTCGCCAAGAGCTTCGACGACGAGGGCGCGCGCAACGGCTGGTGCCTGTACGAGCTCGGCTGCAAGGGGCCCACCACCTACAACGCCTGCGCCACCGTCAAATGGAACGGCGGCGTGAGCTTCCCGATCGAGTCGGGCCATGGCTGCCTCGGCTGCTCCGAGCCCGACTTCTGGGACAAGGGCAGCTTCTACCAGCCGCTCTCGACGGGCACCTTCACCGACGCCAAGGCGATCGGGGTCGGGCTCGCGGCGGGGGCGGCGATCGGGGTCGGCGCCGCATATCTCGCGCGCAAGCGCCAAAAGACGATCAGCGGAGGCAAGTGATATGGACCTTCTCGACTTCGCCCGCGGACCGGCGCTGCTGTGGTCGCTGGTCATCCTCGTCCTCGGCGTGGCGTGGCGCCTCGCCGGCGTGCTACTCCAGAAGCGCAGGCCCGATTACAGTGAGCCGCGTTCGACCGCCGTTGCCGCCGGAGCGATCGGCACGATCTTCCGGCGCATGTGGCCGCGCAAGGAGTTCCAGGCGCGCACCGCGTACAGCACCACGCTCAGCTATGTCTTCCACATCGGCCTTGCCATCGTGGTGTTCGGATTCGTGCCGCACATTCTGTTCGTCCGGAACCTGACCGGCCTTTCCTGGTCGGGGCTGCCGAGCGGCTTCATCTATGCCGCGGGTGTCGTCACCCTGGTCGCGCTCGTCGCGGCGCTGGTGCGGCGGCTGACGCACCCGGTGCTGAAGCTGCTCTCGAACTTCGATGACTACTTCAGCTGGTTCGTCACCGCCGCGCCGGTGGTGACGGGCCTCATGGCGGTGGCCCACTTCGGCGCACGGTACGAGACGATCCTCGCGGTGCACATCCTGACGGTGGAGCTGCTGTTCGTCTGGTTCCCGTTCGGCAAACTGATGCACGCCGTCCTCTTCGCCGTCTCGCGCGGCACCACGGGGGCGCTGTTCGCACGCAAAGGAGCGGCCACATGAGCGCGACGCCGACCGACATCGACGAGCTGCATCCGCTCGAGAAGGAGGGACCGCGCTTCGGGATCAAGAAGCCGGCGGCACGCTACGACAAGCAGGGCGAGACGCCGGACGCCGAGCGCATCGAGACCGCGATGCGCAGCTTCGTGCGCGACTTCGGCGCGAACGTGTCCACTTACATGGAGTCCTGCATCCACTGCGGCATGTGCGCCGAGGCCTGCCATTACTACGTGCAGACCGAAGATCCGAAGTACACGCCGATCTGGAAGCTCGAGCCCTTCAAGCAGGCGTACAAGCGGGAGATGAGCCCGTTCGCGTTTTTCTACCGGCTGTTCAACCTCAAGCCGCGGGTCACGGTCGAGCAGCTCGAGCAGTGGCAGGAGCTGCTCTACGACTCCTGCACCCTATGCGGGCGCTGCACCCTGATCTGCCCGATGGGCATCGACATCGCCCGGCTGGTGGGCCTCGCGCGCCACGGCATGTTCCGGGCCGGGCTCGTGCCGCACGAGCTGTGGGCCGCGGCCGAGCGCGCGGAGCGCGAGGGCAGTCCCCTGGGCGCGACGCCGAAGGTGTTCAAGGAGCGCATCGAGTGGCTTGCCGACGAGCACGAGGTCGAGATCCCGCTGGACAGAGAGCGGGCGGACGTGGTGGTCACGATGTCCTCGATCGAGATCATGAAGTATCCGCAATCCATCGTCGCCATCGCGAAGATCCTCGCTCACCTCGGCGAGAACTGGACCATCCGCCTCGACGGGTACGAGGCGACCAACTTCGGGATGCTCTCCGGCAACGCCGATTGGCAGAAGGACATGACGATGAAGATCATCGACGCCGCGATCCGGTGCGGGGCGAAACTTGTCATCCTTCCCGAGTGCGGCCATGCCTACGGCGCGCTGCGTTGGCAGGGAGCGGACATGTACGGCGGGCCGCTGCCGTTCCGCGTGCGCCACGTCTCGGAATATCTGGCGGAGAACGCGAAGAACGGACGGTTGAAGCTCAACAAGGCCGGGAAGTCCGTGACCTTCCACGATCCCTGCCAGGTTTCACGCCGCGGCGGCGCCACGCAGGCGCCGCGCGAGGTGCTCGCCGCGCTCGGCGTGGAGCTGCGCGAGATGCAGTACGGCGGCGACCTCAACTGGTGCTGCGGCGGGGGCGGGGGCGTGGTCACCATCCACCGCGCCGACGATCTGCGCTACAAGGTCTTCGAGCTGAAGATGAAGCAGGTGGACGCTACCGGCGCGGAGATGCTGGTGTCGTCGTGCTCCAACTGCCGTTTGACGTTCGACGACGGCCAGGCGCATTTCAAGTGGGACAAGAGCATGCACAGCCTGCTCGAGCTGGTCGCCGACAACCTGGCGCAATGAAGGACCGAGGACAAAGGACTCAGCCCTAAGTCCTGACAATTCACGGGAACCGAAACAATGGCAACGCAAACCGTAGTCGTCGACCCGATCACCCGCATCGAGGGCCATCTGCGCATCGAGGCCCAGACCGATGACGACGGCGTGATTCAACGCGCCTCCAGCGCCGGCACCATGGTGCGCGGCATCGAGATCATCCTGCGCGGGCGCGACCCGCGCGACGCCTGGGCGTTCGCCCAGCGCATCTGCGGCGTGTGCACGCTGGTGCACGGGATCGCCTCGGTGCGCGCGGTCGAGGACGCGCTGAAGTACGACATTCCGGACAACGCGCAGCTCATCCGCAATCTCATGATCGGCGCGCAGTTCGTGCACGACCACGTGATGCACTTCTACCACCTGCACGCGCTCGACTGGGTGGACGTGGTCTCCGCGCTCAAGGCCGATCCCAAGGCGACCGCGACGCTCGCGCAGTCGATCAGCGGCTGGCCGAAGTCCTCGCCCGGCTACTTTGCCGACACGCAGAACAAGCTCAAGGGCTTCGTCGAATCCGGGCAGCTCGGCATCTTCGCCAACGGCTACTGGGGCCACCCGGCCTACAAGCTTCCGCCGGAAGCGAACCTGATGGCGGTGGCGCACTACCTCGAGGCGCTCGCGTGGCAGCGCACCGTGGTGCAGCTCCACACCATTTTCGGCGGCAAGAACCCGCATCCCAATTTCCTCGTCGGCGGCTCGCCCGCCGCCATCAGCGTGCATCCGGAGCGCCAGGGCAACGGGCAGGGACCACACTTCCGCGGTGGCAGCGGTGCCACCGCGTTGAACGTTGTCGGCCTGCAGACGGTGAAGAACGTGATCGACTCCATGCGCACCTTCGTGGACCAGGTGTACGTGCCGGATACGCTCGCGATCGCCTCGTTCTACAAGGACTGGGCGAAGCAGGGCGAGGGCGTGGGCAACTTCCTCACCTACGGCGATTTCCCGGCCAAGGCGACCAATGATTCGGCGAGCTTTCTGATCCCGCGCGGCGTCATTCTCGACCGCGATCTCGGCAAGGTGCACGAGGTGGACCTGAACGCGGAGAACGAGATCCAGGAGTTCGTTTCGCACTCGTGGTACGACTACTCGGCCGGCAAGGACAAGGGCCTGCACCCCTACCAGGGCGAGACCAGCCTTCACTACACCGGGCCCCAGCCGCCGTACGACTACCTCGACACGGAGCAGAGCTATTCCTGGCTCAAGTCGCCGCGCTGGAAGGGCAAGCCGATGGAAGTCGGGCCGCTCGCACGCATGCTCATGCTCTACGCCGCCGGCAACGAGCAGGCGAAAGAGCTGGTCGGCATGACCCTGAAGAAGCTGGACCTGCCGGTCGGTGCGCTCTATTCCACGCTCGGGCGCACGGCGGCGCGCACGCTCGAGACGAAGATCTTCGTCGACGCGATGCAGGGCTGGTACGACCGGTTGGTCGCCAACATCAAGAGCGGCGACGTGCGGACCTTCAACGAGAAGCGCTGGGAGCCGTCCTCGTGGCCGAAGGTCGCGAAGGGCGCGGGCTTCACGGAGGCGCCACGCGGGGCGCTGGCGCACTGGATCGTGATCAAGGACGGCAAGATCGACAACTACCAGGCGGTGGTGCCGAGCACCTGGAACGCCGGCCCGCGCGACGCGCTCGGCCAGGAAGGACCGTACGAGGCCGCGCTCAAGGGCCACCGGCTCCACGATCCGAAGCAGCCGATCGAGATCCTGCGCACCATTCACAGCTTCGATCCCTGCATCGCCTGCGCGGTGCACGTGACCGATCCCGAGGGCGGGGAACTGGTCGAGGTGAAAGTGCGTTAGTTTCGACGATTCGAAGGAGAACGACCATGAGCGACCAGCAAGCGCCGGATCTCGCAATCATCCTGATCACCGGTACCGAGAATCCCAAACGCCTGCCTTCCGCTTTTTTCCTCGCCTCCACGGCGGCGGCCATGGAACAGAAGGTGGTCATGTACTTCACCGGCCCGGCGACCGAGCTGCTCAAGAAAGGCGTGGCGGAGCGCATCTTTCCGCTCGAAGGCGGCAAGAGCGTCGCCGACTTCATGCAGCTCGCGCAGGGCAACGGCGTGCAGATGATCGGCTGCTCCCAGTCGCTCGATCTGCTCGGCATGACCGCCGCCGACCTGCGCCAGAAGCTGCCGCTGATGACGCCGAGCGGGGCACTGCCGATCCTCGGCCAGGCGGGCAAGGTCCTCACATGGTAGCCGCGTGAGTCACGACCCGAGACCCTGAGCGGGTACGCGGATCGGGCGCGCCTGCGTCGAGGCCGCTTGCGCCCGACGGTTCCCCGATCGACGCGCCGCTCCCCTCCCATTGCCGCCGTAGAATCGTTGCCTGCGCTGCTCCGGCGCCGGTCCGGAAGTTGATGGAAATCAACCTGCCGGCGCGAAAACCGTGCACCATGAGCCGGTCGATGACAGGGAATCCGGTGTGACGTCCGCGCCTGAACTTTCGGCCAACGCGCTGCGGGTGCTGGACGCGCGCTACCTCCTCAGGGACCGTGAGCGCCGCGTGATCGAGACCCCCGGGCAGATGTTCGAGCGGGTGGCGCGCGCCGTCGCCGAGGCCGAGGCGATCTTCGGCGATCGCGAGGGTCCGTCCTACTGGGCCGAGCGCTACCATGCCCTGCTGACCGGCCGCGACTTCCTGCCCAACAGCCCGACCCTCATGAACGCCGGCACCGCGCTGGGCCAACTGAGCGCCTGCTTCGTGCTGCCGATCGAGGACACCATGGAGAGCATCTTCGAGGCGTTGAAGCAGATGGCCCTCGTGCAACGCACCGGCGGCGGGACCGGATTCTCGTTCACGCGGCTGCGCCCGCAAGGCGACGTGGTCGCTTCCACCGGAGGGGAGGCATCGGGTCCGGTCTCGTTCATGAAGATCTTCGACTGCGCCACCGAGCACATCAAACAAAGCGGCAAACGCCGCGGCGCAAACATGGGAGTGCTCGACGTCGAGCACCCGGACATCCTGGCGTTCATCCTGGCGCACCTGGTGCGCGAGCCGCGCGGGCAGGCGCCATTGTTCGATTGGCAGCGGCTCGAGGCCATCGTGGCCGAGGCGGTGCGGTTTCTGGACAACGTGATCGAGGTCAACCGCTATCCGCTGGGCGCGGTCGAGCAGATGACGCGCGGCACGCGCAAGATCGGGCTCGGCGTGATGGGCTTTGCCGAAGCGCTGATCCGGCTGGGGATGTCGTACGACTCCGATGAGGCCGAACTCTTCGCGGAACGCCTGATGCGCTCCGTTGCCGAAGCGGCAGCGCGCGCCTCGGCGGCGCTGGCGGCGCGGCGCGGCGTGTTTCCGGCCTGGAAGGGAAGCGTCTACGACGCGCAGCAGCGCAAGATGCGCAATGCCACCCGCACCGCCATCGCGCCCACCGGGACGATCGGGATCATCGCCGGCACCAGCGCGAGCATCGAGCCGCTGTTCGCGCTGGCGTATCGCCGCAAGGGGGTGTTGGGCGGCCAGACCCTCGAGGAGGTGAATCCGCTGTTCGTCGAGTTCCTGGAACGCCGCGGTCTCGACAGGGAGCGCGTGCTCCTGGCGGTGCGGGAGCACGGGCGCCTGGCCGCTGTCCCGGATGTGCCGGAGGAGATGAAGCGCCTGTTCGTCACGGCGCTGGAAATCCCGGCGCAGCGGCAGCTCGCGATGCAGGCGGCGTTTCAGCGCCACGCGGACAACTCGGTTTCCAAGACCATCAACCTGCCGCAGGACGCGACGCCGAGCGAAGTGGCGCAGGCGTACCGCCGCGCCTGGGAGCTGGGCTTGAAAGGGATCACGATCTACCGCTACGGAGCCAGGCCGGCCCAGGTCCTGGAGCTCGGCGTGGAGGAGGAAGCGCATCACTACGATCACGCATCGCGCTGCGACCCTGAGGAGTGCAGGATCTGAATGGCCGCCGCCATGGGAAGTCCGGACGATTCAACCCGCGCCCGCCCGACGAAGGGGGAAACCGTCCTCGAGGTGAAAGACGTTTCGGTGGTGCTCGGCGGCGAGCTCATCGTGCGCGGCGTGTCGTTTGCGCTGCATCGCGGAGAGATCACCACCATCGTCGGTCCCAACGGCTCCGGCAAGACGACGCTGTTCCGCGCGCTGCTCGGCCTCGTGCCCTTCGAGGGAGAGATCAGGTGGCAGGCCGGGATTTCCGTCGGCTACGTTCCGCAGCGGTTTTCGATCGCGCCTTCCACGCCGATCACCGCAACGGAGTTCTTCCTGCTCAAGTCGAAGCGGTTCTGGCTGCCGGAGCGCGCCTTCCTAGACCATCTCGACCACGAGCTCGGTCTGGTCGGTCTGCGGCGGGACGTGCTCCACAGGCCGCTCGGCAGACTGTCTAGCGGCGAGCTGCAGCGGCTGCTGGTCGCCTGGGCCATGCTCAACCATCCCGACGTGCTGCTGTTCGACGAGCCGACCGCGGCCGTCGACATCGGGTTCACGGAAACGATCTACGCCATCATGCGGCGCCTGACCGAGGAACGCGGCACGGCGATCCTGCTCATCTCGCACGACCTGAACGTGGTGTTCCGCTATGCGGAGAACGTGCTGTGCGTCAACCGGCAGCTTCTCTGCCAGGGGCCGCCGACGGAGGTCCTCACGCCGGCAGAGCTGAAACGGCTGTTCGGCGAAGTCGCGCTGTACCGTCACGGCCATGACGACGCTCACCGCTGAGACGGGCGCCTCCTGGTCTTTCCTCGGCCAGCTGCTGCTCGCCGCGCTGATCGGCGCGGCCTCCGGCGCAATCGGCTCCTTCATCCTGCTGCGGCGCATGGCGCTCGTCGGCGACGCTCTCTCGCACGTCGCACTGCCGGGGATCGCGCTGGCGCTGGCCTATCGGGTGGATCCTTTCTGGGGTGTCATCGGGACGCTGCTTGCCGCGGCCGTACTCGTCAACTGGCTCGAGGCGAAGAGCGAGCTGTCCACCGATGCCCTGGTCGGATTGCTCTTCACCGCCAGCCTTGCGGTAGGAATCCTGGCGATACCCGATGCGGAGATCCTGGAATCGCTGTTCGGCGCCTTTCCCGCGCTGTCGCCGCTGGAGTCTGCCGCGACTGCCGGCTCCGCGGCGCTCATGCTCGCCGGCACGTTCCTGTTCGCGCGCCGGTTTCTGTTCCGGATCGTGTCCGAGGACCTGGCGCAGAGCAGCGGAGTGGGCAGGGGCTACGACCTGCTCCTGCTCGTCGTCTTTTCCAGCGTGGTAGCGCTCGGCATCAAACTGGTGGGAACCCTGCTGATGGGCGCACTGACCATCATCCCCGCCGCCATTGCGCGCAATGTGTCGTCGGGAATGAGGCGGTACCTGCTGATTGCGGTGGCCATCGGCGCGTTGATCTCCGTGATCGGCGTATCCGCCGCCGCGCTTTGGGCTCTGCGGCCGGGACCGACCGTCGTTCTCGTCGGCGTCGCCTGCTTTGTTGCCTCGCTGCCCGTCGCGCGCAGAACGAGATGACCGGCGCCATTGCGGGGTTTCAATCTCACCGGCGGCCGGGAGTCCGGCTCGCTGCGCTTATCCCTGGCCCGCCGCCAGCGCGGCGAGCGATTTCGGGTCGAGGAGCGTGACGCGTTCGCGCTCGAGCTTCACCCAGCCGCGGCTCTCGAAGCTGCGCAGCAGCCGGCTCACGATCTCGCGCACGCTGCCCAGCTCGTCGGCCAGCTTCTGGTGCGTGTCTTCGATCACCGGGCCGCGATGGACCAGAAGCTGCGCCAGGCGCCGGTCGAGCTTGCGGAACGCGACTTCCTCGACCAGTTCCATCACCTCCGCGAGCCGTTCTCCGTACATGCCGAAGACGAAGCGACGAAACGGCTCGAATTCGAGCATCAGCTCCTCGAACAGCGCCGGCGGGATGCTGAGCAGCGTCGCATCCTGCTCCGCGATGCCGCTCGCCGAATAATCCGAATGCCCCAGCAGGCAGCCGCCCGAAAGGATGCATCCCTGGCCGGGGTCGACGCGGTAGAGCAGGATCTCGCGTCCGCTCGGTGCGCTCTTCGCGACCCGGATGCTGCCGTCGAGCAGCAGCGGGAAGCCCCGGCAAGGCTGATTGGCGTCGAACAGGATGCTGCTGGCCGGTGCGCGCAGGAGCTGCGCCTCGGTGAGCAGGCGTTCCAGCCGTGTCGCAGGCAGTTGCGCGAACCAGGGGAAGCGCGCGAGCAGCAGGCGGCGCAGCGCTCGATCGTCGTGGGCGGGGGGCTCGGGCACGGGGGCGACGGGTGCATTTTCCGGCCGCCCAGTGTAGCCGACGCCACGGTGTTTGATTTGAATCAAGGGTGAACTCCGGAGGCCGCCGCAGAATTCGTCAATCGATAAACCAACCGGCCGAGGGACCTCGTCAAGTGAGTCTGGAACCGAAGTCACAGACCGCCCCGCGTAGCGTGGGTAGGCTGCGGACCTTTCTATGCACTGACTTGATGGAGGTCACATGTCGAGTGAAAGACTGGTCCGCATCTTCGCCGGGGCCTTTGTGCTCGTATCTCTCGCGCTGGGCGTCGAGGCGAGCCCGCTGTTCGTGAACAAGCATTTTCTCTGGTTCACCGCGTTCGTCGGCCTGAACCTCTTCCAGAGCGGGATCACCCGGCTCTGCCCGCTGGAGTCGATCCTGAAGCGGACCGGCGTGTGTCCGGCCGAGGTGTCGAGGTGAGCGATGGGCCGCCGGCGCTTCATGGAACGATGAAAGCCGCGGCCGCGCTGGTACTGGGCTTCGCCGCATGCGGCGCAGCCGCGCAAGGACTCGAAACCGCCGAAGTCCAGTACCGCGAGGTCGACGTGACCTACGCGGCCGAAGCGCTGGTCGAGGCGGTGAGACAGTCCACCGTCGCCGCGCAGGTCACAGGCCGCATCGTCGAGTTGAACTATGACGTCGGCGATTACGTGAAGAAAGGCCAGGTCATCGTCCGCATCGACGAATCCGAGGCGCGCCAGGTCCTGGCGGGAAGCGAGGCGCAGGTCGCGCAGGCCGAAGCGGCATTCGAGAACGCCCGCATCAACGTCGACCGCACTCGCAATCTCGCGGCGCAAAACTTCGTCAGCAAATCGGCGCTGGACAAGGCCGAGGCGGACTTTCGCGTCGCCGAAGCGCAACTGAAGGCCGCCCGGGCCGCCGCGGGGCAGGCCGCCACCAGCAAGAGCTACACGGTCGTGGTTGCGCCGTATAGCGGCGTGGTGTCCGCGCGCCACGTCGAAGTAGGGGAGATGGCGACCCCGGGCAAGCCGTTGATGACCGGATTCGATCCCGCGGCAATGCGGGTGGTGGCGAGCGTGCCGCAGTACAAGGTGGCCGAGGTCCGGGGCAGTCCGCGCGCGAGCATCGAGATTCCCTCGCTCAATCGCTGGATCGAAGGCAAGGCGATCACCGTGCTGCCGTCGGCCGACCCGCGCAGCCACTCGACGAGCGTGCGCGTCGATCTGCCCGGGAGCCAGAAGGACCTCTATCCGGGCATGTTCGCCCGCGCGCATTTCACCGTCGGCCGCGCGCGCAAGCTCGTCATGCCCGTCGGCTCGGTCGTCCGGCGCAGCGAGGTCTCCGGCGTCTACGTGGTGGACCCGGGCGGCGCGGTCCGGTTTCGACAGGTGCGGCTCGGCGAGCCCGCGGGGCAGGGGCTGATCGAGGTTCTTGCCGGTGTCTCGGCGGGGGAGCGGGTGGCGCTCGAGCCGGTAAAGGCGGGAATGGCCGCGGCGAAATGACTGCCGCGCGGGAAGCGGAGACAAACAGCACAACGGAGGCGGATATGGCACATATCGTGATCATGGGTGCAGGCATCGGCGGCATGCCGATGGCCTACGAGATGCGCGAGCTCGCGCGGGCGGAAGACCGAATCACGGTCGTTTCCAACGGGCCCAATTTCCACTTCGTCCCGTCGAACCCGTGGGTCGCGGTCAACTGGCGACGCCGCGACGACATCGAGTTTGCCGTCGCGCCGTATCTCGCGAAGAAGAAGATCGATTTCATTGCGGTGGGCGTCCAGCGCGTGCACCCCGAGAGCAACGAGATCGAACTCGCCGACGGGCGGCGCGTCCAGTACGATTTCCTGGTCATCGCCACCGGACCGAAGCTCGCCTTCGACGAGATCGAGGGTCTCGGGCCGCTCGGCCATACGCACTCCGTGTGCGTTGTCGATCATGCGGTATCGGCGGGGAAGGCGTGGGAGGAATTCGTCAAGAACCCGGGACCGATCGTGGTCGGCGCAGTGCAGGGCGCGTCCTGCTACGGGCCCGCCTACGAGTACGCCCTGATCATGGACACCGACCTGCGCCGGCGCAAGATCCGCGACAAGGTGCCGATGACCTTCGTCACGGCGGAGCCCTACATCGGGCACCTGGGGCTGGGCGGGGTGGGCGATTCCAAGGGCCTGATGGAGTCGGCGCTGCGCGACCGCCACATCAAGTGGATCTGCAACGCCAAGACCACCAAGGTCGAGGCCGGAAAGATGTTCGTCACCGAGTACGACGACATGGGCAAGGAGAAGCGCAGCCACGAGCTGTCCTTCAAGTTCTCGATGATGCTGCCGGCGTTCAAGGGCATCGACGCGGTATTCGGCATCGAAGGACTCACCAATCCGCGCGGCTTCATCGCCATCGACGAGTACCAGCGCAACCCGAAGTACAAGAACGTCTACGGGGTCGGAGTGTGTGTGGCCATTCCGCCGGTGGAGCAGACGCCGGTGCCGACCGGCGCGCCGAAGACCGGCTACATGATCGAGTCCATGGTGACCGCGGCCGCGCGCAACATCCGCGAGGTGCTGGACGGCAAGCAACCTACGCACAAGGCCACCTGGAACGCCATCTGCCTGGCGGACTTCGGCGACACCGGAGTGGCGTTCGTGGCGCTGCCGCAGATCCCGCCGCGCAACGTCAACTGGTTTTCCGAGGGCAAGTGGGTGCACCTCGCCAAGGTGGCGTTCGAGAAATACTTCCTGCGCAAGATGAAGAAAGGCACCACCGAGCCGCTGTACGAGAAAGTCGTGCTGTCGGCGATGGGCATCAGGAAACTCAGGACGTGAATGTCGCGATTGCGTGAATATCGCGACTCGCAAGACCGGCGGGATATTGCCCGCGGCACCACGTTGATCGGGCTTTGCCCGCCAGACGCGAGCCTGCCGCAACACGCTGCCTCTGGCGGCGTGTTGTGCCTCCGGCATCGCGTTGATCCGCTCTGCGGCTAAACGTGAGCCTGCACTGAAACTCGGCAAGCTCGTTTTCACGACATTTACGGTATTTGCGGATCTCACGTGGGAATCTCCGGCCGCATCGCGCGCTTTTTCCTCGACTCGCAGCTCACTCCGCTGATCGCGCTGGTGGCGCTGCTGCTCGGCCTGTTCGCGGTGCTGGTCACGCCGCGCGAGGAAGAGCCGCAGATCAACGTCACCATGGCCAACGTCTACATCCCCTTCCCCGGCGCCTCGGCGAGGGATGTGGAAAGCCTGGTGGCCACGCCCGCGGAGCAGGTGCTGTCGCGCATGTCGGGCATCGACCACATCTACTCGGTGTCGAAGCCGGGCATGGCCGTGCTCACCGCCCAATTCAAGGTCGGCGTGCCCCACACCGAGGCGGTGGTGCGGCTGATGGATACGATCCAGTCGCACCGCGACTGGATGTCCCCCAACCTCGGCGTCGGCGAACCGATCATCAAGCCGATGGGCATCGACGACGTGCCGATCGTCACCCTCACGCTGTGGACGGACGACCCGCAGCGCGGCGCGTTCGAGCTGGAGCGCGTCGCCCATGCCGCGGAGATCGAGATCAAGCGGGTCCCGGGCACGCGCGACGTCTACACGATCGGCGGGCCGGGCCACGTGGTGCGGGTGCTGCTGGACCCGGAG
>DASRFY010000077.1:0-2246 GCA_035651315.1 Burkholderiales bacterium | reverse complement strand
GTGCACCAGTCGTTGACGGTAATCGCGACGTCGTAGATCAGGCAATCCACGCAGGCGAAGTAGAAGTCGATGAAGCCGCCCACCGCGCCGCGGTGAAAAAGCACGTTGTCGCGAAACAGGTCGGCATGCACCACGCCGCGGGGCAGTCCGGCGCGGGGCTGCGCCGCCTGGAAGGCGATCTCGGACTGCAGCAGCTCCACGTCGTCTGCACCGAGGAACGGATAGATCTCCGGAGCCACCGCGGCCCACCACTTCGCGCCACGCAGATTCTCGAGATGCCCGCGGTAGGTCTGACCGGAAAGATGCAGGCCGGCAAGCACCTCGCCTACCCGCGCGCAGTGTTCGGGTACGGGCTCGAGCACCGGCTCGCCCGGCAGACAGGTCACGATGGCGGCCGGCTTGCCGTTCAGCTCGCCGAGGAATTCGTTCTGCAGGTTGGCGATCGGCTTGGGCACCGGCAGACCGTGGTTCGACAGGTGCGCCATCAGATTCAGGTAGAAGGGTAGCTCGCCGCGGGTGAGCTTTTCGAACAGCGTGAGCACGAAGCGGCCGTGCGTCGTGGTCACGAAGTAGTTCGTGTTTTCGATTCCGGAGAGAATCCCCCGCAGATCGGTAAGCACGCCTATCGAGTAGTTCCTGAGCCACGCGCGAAGCTCGTCCTGCGTGACGGTGGTGAAGACCGACATCGGGCGTCCGGCTACAGGTTGAGCAGGGCCTCGCGCTCGGCCGCGGACGGCTCGAAGGTGCGCTTCTCGTAGTGGTTGAAGATCGTGTCGACGATCTGCTGCGGATCGTCGAGGATCTGGATCAGAGCCATATCCTCCGGGTCGATCATCTTTTCAGCGAGCAGCGTGTCGCGCAGCCAACCCATGAGGCCGCGCCAGTACGGCTCGTGGACCAGGATGATCGGGATGCGCCGGATTTTTTTCGTCTGCACCAGCGTGAGCGCCTCCATCAGCTCATCCATCGTCCCGAAGCCGCCCGGCAGGAACACCGAGGCAGAGGCGAATTTCACGAACATCACCTTGCGCGCGAAGAAGTGTCGGAATGTCTGGCTGATGTCCTGGTAGGCGTTGGACTGCTGCTCGTGCGGCAACTGGATATTCAGTCCCACCGAGAGCGACTTGCCGAGATACGCCCCCTTGTTGGCCGCTTCCATGATGCCCGGCCCGCCGCCGGAGATCACCGAGAAGCCGGCATCGGAGAGCTTGCGCGTGATTTTCTCGGTCAATTCGTAATAGGGATGGCCGGACGCGACGCGGGCGCTGCCGAAGATCGAGACCGCGGGCCGGATGTGCGCGAGCCGTTCGGTGGCCTCGACGAACTCTGCCATAATCGCGAACACGCGCCATGACTCGCGCGCAGACCAGGATTTCTCCAGCAGTTCGGGAGCGAACGGGACCGGAACTTTCAGCTTTTCGCTCATGCTGCACCCTGTCGGCCTTTGAATGAAGACGCTGCTTCTCGTTGACGGTTCTTCGTATCTGTACCGCGCGTTTCACGCGCTGCCGGACTTGCGCAACAAGGACGGGGAACCGACAGGCGCGGTCTACGGCGTGCTCAACATGCTGCGCCGTCTGCGAAAGGATATCGAGGCCGATTATATAGCTTGCGTATTCGACGCAAAAGGAAAGACCTTTCGCGACGAAGTCTATCCGCAGTACAAGGCGAATCGGCCGCCGATGCCGGACGACCTGTCGGCGCAGATCGAGCCGTTGCATGCCTGCGTCCGGGCGATGGGCTGGCCGCTGCTGATGGTCGAGGGAGTCGAGGCCGACGACGTGATCGGGACGCTCGCGCGGCGGGCCGCGGCGGCGGGGATGCGCACCGTGATCTCCACCGGCGACAAGGACATCGCGCAGCTTGTCGATCCGTCGATCACGCTCGTCAACACCATGTCGAACGAGACGCTGGACGAAAAAGGCGTGGCGCAGAAGTTCGGCGTGCGACCCGACCAGATCATCGACTTGCTGGCGCTGATCGGTGATTCGGTCGACAACATTCCGGGCGTGGAAAAGGTCGGGCCGAAGACGGCTGCGAAGTGGCTGGCGCAGTACGGCAGCCTGGACGAAGTGGTGAAGCACGCGGGCGAGATCGGCGGAGCGGTGGGCGAGAACCTGCGCAAGGCGCTCGCCTTCCTGCCCATCGCGAGGAACCTGCTCACAATCAAGACCGACGTCGAGCTCCCGTTCGAAGTCGGGGACCTCGCGCCGCGGCCGCAGGACACGACAAGGCTCGCGGAACTG
>DASRFY010000076.1:0-34628 GCA_035651315.1 Burkholderiales bacterium | reverse complement strand
TCGTCATCGACGAAGATGTCTTCGTGCCGGTCACCGCGGGCGGTGACGTGATAGACGGCGCCGGGGAATTCGATGCGCAGCGGACGGGCCATGCGGGGAGGCTACGCTCCAGGGAGGCAAAAGACAAGACCTGACCCCATTTGTGTGCGGGGAGGCAAAAGACAAGACCTGACCCCATTTGTGTGTTCAGAATCTCGATCAGATTGCGCCAGGCGAGGTCCGCCTGCTCGGCGAAGGCTTCCGGGATCGTGCCGTCCTTGCCTATCCCCGGGGTGCCGGAGATATGCAGTTGCCTCGTCCCTGCTTCGGTGAGCACGGCATCGCTGTATTTGCCGATTTTCGCCGCCACGCCGACGTTGATGGGTCTTGCCATTTTTCTCCTCTCTCATTGAGTGCTGCGAAACGCTACCCTCAAGCAGCCTCCTGCAGCGACGCGATCAATGGACAGGTCACTTTTCCGCGGCGGGCCGCGCAGCGGTCGACGAGCCCGGCCAGGGCGGCCTCGATGCGTTTCAGGTCGGCGATCCGCTGCCTGACATCCGTGAGCTTGTGCTTGGCAATGTCGCGCGCCTGCGCGCAGTGCGTGCCGTCGTCGAGCCGCAGCAGTTGCGCGATTTCGTCCAGCGAGAATCCGATCCGCTGCGCCGCCTTGATGAAGCGCACGCGCGCCACGTCCTCCATGCCGTAGCGGCGAATGCCTCCGCGCGGCCGGGCGGGTTCCGCCAGCAAGCCCTTACGCTGGTAAAACCGGATCGTCTCGACGTTGACGCCCGCCTCGCGCGCCAGGCGGGCAATGGTGAGAGCTTCCATGTTGACTCCGTACTCAGGTACGGAGCTTAGGCTACGCGCATCGCCACCGCCGGAAAAGAGCGATGGACATTAAACAGTCTTTGTGGGCGAGCGCGCTCGCGGCCGTCGGCGCGTCGCTGTGCTGCGTGGCGCCGCTGGTGCTGGTGATGCTCGGCATCGGCGGGGCCTGGATCGCCACGCTGACCCGGCTCGAGCCGCTGCGTCTGGTGTTCGTCGTGGCCACGCTCGGATTCCTGGCGCTGGCGTGGCGGAACCTGTACCGGCGCCCCGTCGCCTGCGAACCCGGCACGGCGTGCGCGGACGCGACCGTGCAGCGCCGCCGGCGGATTATCTTCTGGCTGGTCGCGGTGCCGGTGCTGTTCCTGCTCGCTTTTCCCTGGTACGCGCCGCTGTTCTATTGAGGAGGAAGGAAATGAACGCTCGCTTCTGGTTCACGCTGATGACGATCGCCGTCACGACGCCGGCGTACGCGGCGCCGAAGACGATCACACTGGACGTGCCCGGCATGACCTGCGCGGCCTGTCCGATCACCGTGAAGAAGGCGCTGGTGCGCGTGGAGGGCGTCACCCGGGTGGAAGTGGATTACGAAAAGCGCGAGGCCGTCGTCACCTTCGACGACGCCAGGACCGGCGTCGACCGGCTCACCCGCGCGACGGCGGATGCGGGTTACCCGTCCACGGTCAAAGGGGCCGCGCAGTGAGCGCCGCGATTCTCGCGTCGACGCTCACCTGCCCGGTGTGCGGGCATACCAAGACCGAAACGATGCCGACGGACGCCTGCCAGTGGTATTACGAGTGCGAGGGCTGCCACACCCTGCTCAAGCCCAAGCCGGGCGACTGCTGCGTATTCTGCTCGTACGGCAGCGTGCCCTGCCCTCCGGTTCAGGCGCGCGGCGGACGGACGGGATGCTGCGGTTGATCGGAAAACAATAACGGCGCTGCGCTTTGCCGTTCCGGCACGACGAACCGGACATGCGCGCGCGCCGGCCTACACCTCGACGCGGGAACCCAGCTCGACGACGCGGTTGGGCGGGATGCGGAAAAAATCGGTCGCGTTGGCGGCGTTCTTGAACATCACCGCGAAGAGCTTCTTGCGCCAGCCCTTGAGGCCTTTCACCTTGTCGGTGACGATCTGCTCCCGGCTCAGGAAAAAGGACGTCTCCATCATGCCGCAGGTCAACCCGAGCGGCCGGCACTGGTTCAGCAGCTCCGGCACGTCGGGCATCTCCATGAACCCGAAGCGCGCGGTGACGCGGTAGAACTCGGCGGGCAGCTTCTGCACTTCGACGCGCGCGCTCTCCTCCACCCGCGGCACGTCCGCGAAGGTCACCGTGAGCAGCAGCACGCGCTCGTGCAGCACCTTGTTGTGCTTGAGGTTGTGCAGCAACGCGGGCGGCACGACGTCGTTGTGCGTGGTCATGTATACGGCGGTGCCCGGCACGCGCAGCGGCGGGAAGGACTGGATCGATTCGAGAAACGGCGCCAGCTCCATGGAGCCCGAATAGATCCTGCCGCGGAACAGGTCGCGCCCCTCTTTCCAGGTGGTCATGACCGTGAACACCGCGGCGCCGACCGCGAGCGGGAACCAGCCGCCTTCGAAGATCTTCAGCGAGTTCGCGCTCAAGAACGTGAAATCCACCAGACAGAACAGCCCGACCACCGCGGCGGCGCCGGCGGTTTTCCAGCGCCATTCGTGCCGGGCGACGGAATACATCAGGAAGGTCGTGGCGAGCATGGTGCCGGCGACCGAGATGCCGTACGCCGCCGCCAGGTTGCTCGACGACTTGAAACCGAGCACCAGCGCGATGATGCAGCCGAGCAGGAACCAGTTCACCCACGGAAGATAGATCTGCCCCTTGGTCTGGTCCGAGGTATGGATCACGCGCAGCCGCGGCATGAAGCCCATCTGGATCGCCTGCTGGGTGAGCGAGTAGGCGCCGGAGATCACCGCCTGCGAGGCGATCACAGTCGCCGCGGTGGCGAGCAGCACCATCGCGAGCAGCGCCCATTTCGGCGCCATCAGATAAAACGGGTTGTCGAGCACCTCGGGGTGCCGGATGAGCAGCGCGCCCTGGCCGAAATAGTTGAGCAGCAGCGCCGGCATCACCAGGTACAGCCAGGCGACGGTGATCGGCCGCCGGCCGAAGTGCCCCATGTCCGCATACAGCGCCTCGGTGCCGGTCACCGCCAGGAACACCGCCCCCAGCGTCACGAAGGCGCCCACCCCGTGCTCCGGGACAAAGGCCAGCGCATAGCCGGGGCTGAGCGCGCGCAGCACGCCGGGATTCTCGACAATCTGCGCGATGCCGAGCAGCGCGAGCACGGTGAACCACAGCACCATGATCGGACCGAAGTACCTGCCGACGCTCGCGGTGCCGCGCCGCTGCACCGCGAACAGCCCGATCAGGATGGCGATGGTGAGCGGAATGATGTAGGGCTTGAATATGGGGGTGGCGACCTCCAGGCCCTCGACTGCGCTCAGCACGGAAATCGCCGGCGTGATGATGCCGTCGCCGAAGAACAGCGCCGCGCCCAGCATGCCCGCGACGGCGATCATGCGCCGGCTGTTGCGGCCGCGATCGGCGCCGCGCAGCGCCAGCGCGAGCAGCGCCAGAATACCGCCCTCGCCCTGGTTGTCCGCGCGCAGGACGAACGACACGTACTTGATCGTCACCACCAGCACGATCGCCCAGAAGATCAGCGACAGGATGCCGAACACGTTGTCCGGCGTGGCCTTGAGGGAGTACGCGTTCAGGCATTCGCGCAGGGTATAGAGCGGGCTGGTGCCGATGTCGCCATACACCACGCCGAGCGCCGCGAGCACAAGGCCGATCTCGAACGGTTTGCGGGTCGCTTCGGCAGCGTGTGCCGGGACTGTCGCATTGCTCATTATTTATGCTCCGCGACCGCAGCCAGGATGCTGCGGCGCAAAATTCTACCACCCGCCGGCAGCGCAGGGTGCGCCGCAGCGGCGGACCGATCTCACCAAGGCGGGCTGCGGGCAACACGCTCCGGCGGGCGGTGCCGCACGATGCGCTCTCAGAGCGCGATGTGCAAGCGCAGCGAATAGACCTGGGCCGGTCCCCGGTCGCGGTTGTAGCCCGGGTTCTCGATGTACTGCAGGTCGGGAGACAGTTGCAGCGAGGCGCCGAGCTGAATCCGGTAATACGCTTCCAGAATTTCCTCCGGTCCGTAATTCAGCCGGCCGTCGCCGAGCAGGAAGCCGCTGCCGCCGGCCGCGAGGTAGTCGCGATGGTCCGCCGACAGCGTATGGCGCACGACGCCGATGCCGATCCGATCCTCGTCCCGTCCCCAGCGCCGGCCCGCGATCTGCACGCCGCCGCCCAGTGCGCCGTCCACCTCGGTGAACGCGAAGCTCTCGGTGCGGCCGTCGTTCCATCCCCAGCGCAGGAACGCGCCGGTCTCGCCCTCATCGGCGAGCGGCTGTTCGAGGTTCAACCCGAAACCGAACTTGCGCCGCCCCGGACGCTCGTCGGCACGGACGTCCGGCGCCGTGCCGCTCGCCTGCGCGAGGTCGAGCGCGTCGCGGTAGACGCCCATGCGAGCGTGGTTCTGGTACGCGAGCAGACGCGCGACCGTGCCCTGCGCGGCCGGCTGCACGGTGAGCTCGAGATTGTCGCCGCGCGCCTCGCTCAATGCGCCGTCGAACGAATTGCCGTTCGCCTGCGTCGGCATCTGGTAGCTGCCGGCGCGCAGGCTCCACGTCGGAGAGACGTAGCCGACCACGATTCCTCGCGTGTAGCCGCGCGTGTCGGCGGCGTAGTCCCAGGCGGTGTCGTTGATGAGGCCCCAGTTCATGAACTGGGTGCGCGTGTCGTTGGCATAGCGATTGAGATCGAAATCGTCGGTCGCCGCGAGCAGGCCGAGCTTGACCTCCACGCGCCGCGCCGGTTCCACGCCGGGCAACTGGTCCTGCCCGCGCTCGCGCGTTTGGATCTCGTCGCCGATCGGCTCGAGATAGCGCAGGTAGGCGCGCGCAAGGTAAGGGCCTCGACCGAGGTCCGCGGTGCCCTGACGGATCACGTCGCCGTTGGTGATGCCGCCCAGGCCGACCGCGTTGCCGATGCCGTGTCCGCGCGCCATCTCGACGTCGAGGTAGCCCTGCAGCCGGGCGCCGAGCTGCGCGCCGAAATAGGCGCCGTAGGTGTGCGTGAGCGCGGTGTCGCCGTCGGCTTCCAGGCTATGCGGCCCGGAGTAGGGGCTGGAGAACGGCAGCAGCCGCTGGCCGATCGCGGTCGCCTGCGCGCCGAGGAATTGCGGATACCAGGACGGCAGCTCCTCCGCATGGGTATGCGCGGGGACGGCGGCGACGCACAGCATCGCCGCGCCGATCGCGCGGGCGCGCAAACGCAGCATGTTCCGTACTGTCCCGACTCGGATAAGGGTCCATATCGATCCGTTCCTCGGCCGCGCCGCATCGCGGATTCGCAAGCAGTATCGCGGTCGTGTGTGACAAGGCGTCGCAACCACGCCGCCCGGCGCCTCGAGGCGGCGCGCAGGCTAAATCCGCGCGCGCCGTCTGTCAATGCGAACGTTCGCGATCCGTACCGGGCAACGGTGGACAGGACCGCGCGCGAGCGGATATGTTGGAAATTAAAGAACGATCCGCGCTACCGACGATGACGATCCGCTTCGACACCTATTACCGCTACGCCGATCTCACGCGCATCCTCACCGACTGGGCGGGTGCGCATCCGGAGCTGATCCGGCTCGAGCCGATCGGCAAGAGTTACGAAGGGCGCGACATCTTCGTCGTGCGCGTCACGCACTACAAGAGCGGTCCGGACGGGGAGAAGCCGGCGTTCTGGGCGGACGGCAATATCCACGCCGCCGAGCTCGCCGGCTCGACGGCCTGCCTGCACCTGATCCATCGCCTGATTACCGGCTACGGGCGCGATCCCGAAATCACCCGCTGCCTGGACACGCGCGCCTTCTACGTCTGTCCGCGGGTGAATCCCGACGGAGCGGAATGGGCGCTCGCCGACGTGCCGAAGCTGATCCGCTCCAGCACGCGGCCTTACCCCTACGACGAGGAGCCAATCGAAGGCCTGCGGCGCGAGGACGTGGACGGCGACGGGCGCATCCTCAGCATGCGCATCGCCGATCCGAACGGGCCGTGGAAGGCGTGCGAACAGGACCCGCGGATCCTGGTGCGTCGCGAGCCGACCGAGACCGGCGGCACCTATTACCGCGTATTGCCCGAGGGCCGGATCGAGAACTGGGACGGCTTCACGCTGCGTCTGCAGCCGCGCAAGGAGAACCTCGATCTCAACCGCAACTTTCCCGCCTTCTGGCGCGGCGAGGGCGAGCAGTACGGCGCAGGACCCTATCCCGCTTCGGAGCCCGAGATCGCCGCGGTCGCGGGTTTCATCGCGCGCCATCCGAACATCACCGGCGCCGTCTCCTTCCATACCTACAGCGGCGTGCTGCTGCGGCCGTACTCGCATCTGCCGGACGAGAATCTGCCGGCGGAAGACCTGTGGACCTACCGCAGGATCGGCGACAAGGGCACCGAGTTGACGGGCTATCCCGCCGCCTCGGCCTATCACGATTTCCGCTACCACCCGAAGGAAGTGATCACCGGCGACTTCGATTCCTGGATGTACGAGCACCGAGGCGTGTTCGCGTGGACAGTGGAGATCTGGAGCCCGCAGCGCCGGGCCGGCATCACCGACTACAAGTTCATCGAGTGGTACCGCGACCACCCGCTCGAGGACGATCTCAAACTCATGAAGTGGAACGACGAGGCGCTCGAAGGCCGGGGCTTCGTGAACTGGTACCCGTTCGATCATCCGCAGCTCGGGCGCGTGGAGCTCGGCGGCTGGGACGGCCTCTACACCTGGACCAATCCGCCGCACAAGCTGCTGGAAAAAGAGATCGCGCCGCTCACCAGATGGCTCGTCTGGCACGCGCTGATCTCGCCGCGGCTCGAGATCGTCGAGGCGGCGGCGACGCCGCTCGGCGAGGACGCGTACCGGGTGCGCCTGGTGGTGCAGAACACCGGCTGGCTGCCAAGCTACGTGACGAAAAAGGCGAAGGAGAAGAAAATCTCGCGCGGCGTGGTGTGCGAGATCGCGCTGCCGGAAGGCGCGCGGCTGGAAACCGGCAGAGCGCGCGAAGAGCCGGGACAGCTTGAAGGCCGCGCCTACAAGGCCGCCGCCGCCAACACCTGGGCCGGCGCCGCGGCGGACGAGACGACCGATCGCCTGAAAGTGGAGTGGGTGGTGCGCGCTGCGCGCGGCTCGACGGTGAAACTCAGCGCGCGCCACGAGCGGGCCGGCACGGCACGCGCGGAAATCCGCCTTGGGCCGTGACCCGGCCCGTAGCTAGAACTGCTTGCGGATACCCACGCGGATGCCGTTCGGCATCACGTCCAGCAGGACGGAGTCGTTGCGCGAATGGGTGAACCAGCCCCAACCGGTGCCGATCAGCCAGCCGGCGAGCACGTCGGTCTGCCAGTGCGCCTGCACCTTCATGCGCGCCACCGCGTCGTACGCGGGCAGCAGCTCCAGCAGGTAGGCCGCGGGATTCTCCGGCCCGTACTCGAACACGTACGGCGCGACCACTGCGCTCACGGAGGCCACTTCGCCGCTCGGAAAGCTGTAGTGCGAGCCGCCCTGGAACCAGGCGTCGGGACCCTGGTCCTGGATCGGACGGGCGCGGGTGAAGCTTCGCTTCAGGACTTCGGTGGTCACCGCGGTGGCCACCGTTGCGTCGAGCGATTCCCACGCGGTCTTGCCGAGCCGGGAATCGCCGCCCTCCCACAAGGCGACGGCGAGATCCGCGCCGATCAGGCCGTATTGCAGCCCCAGTTGATTGCGCCGGGCCCAGATCCCGCTGTTGTCGTAGGCGAGCTCGTGGTCGATGCCGAGCGGTCCGCCGGCCGCCATTGCGCCGGCGGCGACCGGACCCATCGTCGCGCCCAGTGCGAGCCGCAATAGGAACCTGCGCATGTTCTCCCCTTTATCCCGTCGCGGCGCGTTCCGCCACGCCTGCCGCCTCGAGCGGGCGGCACGATGCCTACAACGCAGGATACGACGCACGCGTGGACACGCGGAACAGAACAGCGTCCTGTCCACCCGAAGGCCGCCGGCCGCGTTAATGAGGCTGCGTCCGAGTCGCGAATGCGTTCCATAATCCTATAGAGGCGCCCAGGCAGCCCGCGGCCGGATTTTCCGGGAGGAGACGAAGATGAACACGAGCACCAACCCCGCAGCACCCCGATCCGAACAGGAGCATCAGAAGCAGTTGCGGCGCGCGGTGATCGCCAGCGCGGTCGGCACCACCATCGAGTGGTACGACTTCTTCCTCTACAGCGTCGTCACCGGGCTGGTATTCGCCAAGCTCTACTTCCCCAAGTCCGATCCGCTGATCGGCACCCTGGAAGCGTTCTCGATCTATGCCATCGGCTTCGTGGCGCGGCCGGTCGGCGCGGCCATCTTCGGCCACTACGGCGACCGCATCGGGCGCAAGTCCACCCTGATCGCCACCCTGCTGGTCATGGGGCTCGCCACCTTCGCGGTCGCGCTGGTGCCGAGCTACGAGAAGATCGGCCCGTGGGGCGCGGTGATCCTCACCGTCCTGCGCTTCATCCAGGGCGTGGGAGTGGGCGGCGAGTGGGGCGGCTCGGTGCTGCTGGCGATGGAATGGACGCGCACCAACCGGCACCGGGGGTTCGTCGCCTCCTGGCCGCAGTTCGGCGTTCCCGCGGGCCTGTTCCTCTCGAATCTCGCGGTGCTCGCCTTCAGCACCATCTCCGGGCCGGATTTCCTCACCTGGGGCTGGCGCGTGCCCTTCTTCCTCAGCATCATCCTGGTGGCGATCGCGCTGTACGTGCGGCTCAACATCCTGGAGACGCCGACCTTCTCCCGGCTGCTGGCGGAAAACAAGATCGAGAAAACGCCGATGCTCGAGGTCATCAAGCGCCAGCCGCGCGAAATCGTCCTCTCCGCGCTCGCGCGCATGGCGGAGCAGGCGCCCTTCTACATCTTCACCGCCTTCGTGTTCGCCTACGGCACGCGCATGCTCGGGCAGCCGCGCGACATGCTGCTCACCGCCGTGCTCACCGCGTCGGTCGTGTCCTTCTTCGTGATCCCGCTCTCCGGCCATCTTTCCGACCGCATCGGGCGCAAGCGCATGTACATGCTGGGCGCGCTGGTCACCGGCGTCTTCGGCTTCGTCTATTTCGGCCTGGTGGACACCAGGATCCCGGCGCTGATTTTCGGCGCCATCGTGGTGTCGCTGATCCCGCACGACATGATGTACGGTCCGCAGGCGGCATTGATCGCGGAGAGCTTCACCGGACGGCTGCGCTACAGCGGCTCCTCGCTCGGCTACCAGCTCGCTTCCATCATCGCCGGCGGCCCGGCGCCGATGATCGCCACGGTGCTGTTCGCGCAGTACAAGTCCGGTTACGCGATCGCGGTCTATATCATGGCCTGCGCGATCGTCAGCCTGGTGTCCGCGGCGATGCTCCCGGACTACACCAACAAGGACATCTCGCGCGAATACGACGACATCGCGCACGGCGCCCAAGTAAAATCGCTGCAAACGTGACGACCGCCGCGAAAGGAACGCAATGCGACTCGCAGTCTTGATCCTGTGCGCGCTCCTCGCCGTCGCCGCGCGCGCGGCCGGCGAGAGGGACGATTCCGGCTCCGGGCTCGAGCAGGACTTCAAGGAATTCGGCCTGCGCGTGGGCAAGGCGGCGAAGGAAGGCGCGATCGAAATCGGTCATGCCGCCCGCGACGCCGCGAAGAAGCTAAACCTCTTCGGCAGCGCGCGCGCCGACGACGAGGGCGGCTCCGGCGGCGACACCGGCGCCAAGATCAAGAAGGACTTCAAGGAGTTCGGGGTCAAATTCGGCAAGGCGGTCAAGGACGGCGCGGTCGAGTTCGGTCACGCCACCCGCGACACGGTGCACAGCATCAAGAACAAGATCTCCGCCGACACCCACAAGGCCAAGTCCTCCTCCCGCAAGGACAAGTCCGCGAGCGAGGATTGAGCCGTCGCGCGGCGTTTGCGCGGCCCCGCGCGCGCGGCGACGGCGCCGTCGCGCGCCCGGTCCCGGGCGACGTTCGAACCAGGAAATGATCTCCGATCCGCGGTTCTACTTCCTCGCGGTGCCCGTCATCCTGCTTACCGGAATTTCCAAATCCGGGTTCGGCGGCGCGCTCGGCGGGCTGGCGGTGCCGCTGCTGTCGCTCGCGATTCCGCCCGCGGAGGCCGCGGCGATCATGCTGCCCATCCTGTGCGTGATGGACGTGGCCGGCATCCGCCGCTTCGCGGGCGCCTTCGATTGGCGCAATCTGCGCATCCTGCTGCCGGGCGCGCTGGCGGGCGTCGCCGCCGGCACGCTGTGCTTCGGGCTGCTCAACGAAGGCTGGCTGCTGCTGCTCGTCGGCGCGATCGGCGTCGGATTCCCGGCGATGAACTGGCTCGGCGTTGCCCAGCGGCAGGCGCCGGCCGCGGTTTCGGTTCCGCGCGGCGCGTTCTGGTCGGCGCTGTCGGGCTTCACCAGCTTCATCTGCCACAACGGCGGCGCGCCGCTGCTCGTCTATCTGCTGCCGCAGCGCCTGGAAAGAAGGCTTTTCGTCGGCACCACGGTGATGTTCTTCTTCGTGGTCAACTACGCGAAGCTCGTGCCGTACTACTTTCTCGGCCAGCTTCGCCTGGGCAACCTGTCCACTTCGGCTGCGCTGCTGCCGCTCGCGCCCGCCGGGGTCTATCTCGGCCTGTGGCTGCAGCATCGCATCTCGAACGAGATGGTGTATCGCACTGCCACCGCGCTGCTCTTCGCCACCGGCTGGAAGCTCATCTGGGACGGCGCGAGGATGTTGCTGCGCTGACGGCTGCGGGAAGCGCGCCGCGCCTCGCTACTTTACGTCGACGGCGCGCTGCTCGCGCCACGAGCGGGTCGCGGCCTCGGCAAGCTCCAGCGCCTTGACTCCGTCCTCGAGCGTGGTCCGGAACGGGCGTGCCTGCGCAAGCGTCTCGAAGAAGTGCGCGATCTCCAGCGCGTACGCGGCGCGGTAGCGCTCGAGGAAGAAATGCTCCGGCTTGTCCTCGCTCACGGCCGCCGCGGTGTGCGCCGCGACTTCGGTAGGCCGGTGATTGCGCGCCTGCAACTGTCCCTTGGCGCCCAGCACCTCGAAGCGCTGGTCGTAGCCGTAGGCGGCGCGACGGCTGGTGTTGATCTGGCACAGCCGAGCGCCGCGGGTACGGATGGTGACCGCGGTGGAGTCGACGTCGCCCGCCTCGGCGATCGCCGGATCGACCAGGCAGCTGCCGGTGGCGTACACGGTCTGCGCCTCGTCGCCGAGCATCCAGCGGAAGACGTCGAAGTCGTGGATCAGCATGTCCTTGAAGATGCCGCCGGAGACCTTGATGTAGCCGAGCGGGGGCGGCGCCGGATCGCGGCTGGTGATGATCAGCATCTCGGGATTGCCGATCTCGCCCGCGTCGAGCCTGCGCTTCAACGCGGAAAACGTCGGATCGAAACGGCGCTGGAAACCGATCATGCACGGCACGCCGGCGCGGGCCACGGCATCGACGCACGCCCGTGCCCGCTCGAGCGACAGATCGACCGGCTTCTCGCAGAAGATCGCCTTGCGCGCGGCGGCCGCGCGCACGATGAGATCGGCATGGGTGTCGGTGCTGGATGCGATCGCTACCGCGCCGATTGCAGGGTCACGGAACGCGGTTTCGGCATCGACCGCCTGCGCGGCGTGTTTCTGCGCCAGTTCCCCCGCGGCCGGCGCGCTCACGTCGACCACGTACTTGAGCTTCACGCCCGGCTGCGCCGCGAGATTGCCGGCGTGGATCCTGCCGATGCGCCCCGCACCGAACAGCGCGACTTCGATCATGTTCGTTCCTCCGAAAAGAAAACCGCCCGCGGTCCGTCGAACGCGGGCGGTCTCGGGTCAACGGCCGTTATTTCTTGAGGCAAGTGTTGGCAGTGGCCGGCTCGCAGACGTCCAGACCGGTGTAGATCGGGTCCTGCAGCTTCTTGCCTTCCTTCAGATCCTTCAGGAAGTACATCGCCTTGTAGCCCATGTCGAAGGGACGCTGGCCGACCTGGCCGTGACTGTAGCCGGCCTTCATCAACTCCATCTGCACCGGCAGCGTGTCCGCTACGACGAGGATGGTCTTCTTGCTCTTGACGCGCTGCATGTTCTTTTCCACCACCTGGCGGTAGGCCTGCGGCACGAACTGCGGGAATCCGCCGGTCGGCACGAAGGCGGTCAGGTTCGGGTACTTCGCCAGGATCTCGCCCATCTGCTTCACCGACAGCGGGAAGTCGTCGTTGGTGTACAGCGGACAGCCCTCGACCTCGGTCCAGCCGTGCTGGCCGGTCAGCCGGTCTCCGGGCGGCGGGGTCGTGCTGACCTTGCCCGCGATCGTGTCGCGAATGCCCTTCATGCGCTCGTTATGGTTGGCCGCCGCGGCGCCGCCAGACTGGATGCAGATCGTGCCGCCCTTGGGCTTGAGCTTCATCACGATCTTCGCCAGGTTCACGCCGATGTCGTAGTTCTTGGTGCCGACGTAGGCGGCGCGCAGTCCCTTGTCCTTGTCCAGCAGGTCGGAATCCCAGGTGATCACCGGGATGCCGGCCGCCTTGGCGCGCTCCAGGACCTTGGCCATCGCCGGCGCGTTGGACGGCGAAACGGCGATACCGTCCACCTTGCGCGTGATCAGGTCCTGCACCACCTGCACCTGCTCCTCGCCGCCGCCGTGTTCGCCCGGCCCGATGTAGTCGCATTCGACCTTGCCGGCAAGCTCCTTCTCCGCCTTCTTGCAACCGTCGCGCGCCTGATCGAAGAACGGGTTATTCATGTTCTTCGGCACCAGCGCGAACACGTACTTGCCCTCCGCCGCATTCGCCAGACCCGCGAGCCCGGCGAGCGCGGCAACCACTGCTGCTCCTAGTATCGCTTTCTTCATTGCTTTCCTCCTTTTCAGACTTGGTCGAACCGGGTCTCACCCCGACCGCATTCCGCGGAACTTGCTGAGCAACACCGCGAAAACGATGAACAGCCCGACGAACGTGCCCTCCCAGTTGGCGTCCACGCCGGCCAGGAGCAGGCTGTTTCTGATCACTTCGATGAGCGCCGCACCGATGAAGGCGCCGTAACCGCCGCCCGCTCCCCCCATCAGGTCCGCGCCGCCGATCACCGCGGAGGCGATCGCGCGCAGCTCGTAGCCGGTGCCCATGGCGTTGATCGCCGCGCCCTGCCAGCCCACGAGCAGCACCGCGGAGATTCCCGACATCAGGCCGGAGAGCATGTACACCGACACCTTGATGCGGTTCACCGGCACGCCGGTCAGCCGCGCCGCCTGCTCGTTGCCGCCGATCGCGTAGACCCAGCGCCCCCAGGTCGTGAAGCGGAAAGCGAACATGAACACCACCATCAGCACCACCAGCACGATGAACGTATTGGCAATGCCGGACACCATGCCGCCGCCGATGTCGATGAACAGTTTCTCATCCGGGCCGAACTGGTAAATCATGTGGTTCTCGGAGAACACCTGCGCCAGGCTGCGCGCCACCGCGAACATGCCGAGCGTCACGATGAAGGAGGACAGGTTCAGGTAGGCGATCAGCACGCCGTTGACGAGGCCGCACAGCAAGCCGGTCCCGCAGCCGGCCAGGATTCCCACCCACCACGAGTATCCCGCGTTCAGCGCGAGCCCGGCGACGATGCCGGCCAGCCCCACGATCGATCCGACCGACAGGTCGATGCCGCGCGTGATGATCACCGCCGTCATGCCGAGCGCGATGATGCCGATGAAGGAGAAATTGCGGGTCACGTTGAAGAAGTTGTCGTCGGTGAAGAAGACGTTGGAAACGTGCTTCATGACGAGGCAGATGATGAGCAGCGCGACGGTGACCCAGAACGGCTGGCTGCTCACCACCCAGCGCAACGGTCCCTGCTCGCGCAGGCGTGTGACCTCCTCGACGACCATGCTCATCGGCGTGTCCGCTCGTCAGGCCGACTCGATGGCGCCGGTGATCAGCCCCGTCACCTCTTCCGGCGAAGTCTGCGCGATCGGCTTGTCGGCCACCACCTTGCCGCGGCGCATGACCGAAATGTGGTCGCACACCGCGAACACGTCGGGCATGCGGTGGCTGATCAGAATGACCGCGATGCCCTGGTCGCGCAGCTTGCGGATCAGGTCGAGCACCTGCGCCACCTGGCGCACGCTGATCGCCGCGGTGGGCTCGTCCATCAGCACGATGTCGGGGTTGGACAGCCGGGTGCGGGCGATCGCCACCGCCTGGCGCTGGCCGCCGGACATCTGGCGCACCAGGTCGCGCGGGCGCGTCTCGGAATTGAGCTCGGCGAAATGGCGCGCCGCCTCGCGGAACATGGCGGCGTAGTCGATGAACCGGAACGGCCCGATCCTCATCTTCGCTTCGCGTCCGAGGAAGACGTTCTCGGCGGCGGTGAGGTTGTCGCACAGCGCGAGATCCTGGTAGACGACCTCCACGCCTTTCCTGCGCGCGTCCACCGGATTGTGGAACTCGACCTTGTCGCCCTTCAACCGGATCTCCCCGCTCGAAGGCGGGAAATTTCCGGCCATGATCTTGATGAGAGTGGACTTGCCGGCGCCGTTGTCGCCCATCAGGCCGAGCACTTCGCCGGCGTCGATCTTGAGATCGACGCCGTTGAGCGCCTGGATGGCGCCGAAGTTCTTCGATATGTTGTGCAGCTCGAATAAGCGCATGCTCCTCCTCCGTCCCGCCGCGCGGACGATGTCCGACCCTGGCTCGGCGTCTTTCGTCCGTCTCGCGCTGCGCGCCGCTTTGTTCTCGTGCCTGCATCCGCCGCCCGGTATTGCGCGCCCATGCACCTCGGTCCCGAGAGGGAGCGACGCGAGGTGCCTGAGGGCGCGCGGCAGCGCCATTTTCGTGGGCAAGGATAACGTAAAAACCCGACGCGCAGAAAAAGCCGTTGCGCGGCGATCGTCCTGCGCGCTCCGGCAGGCGTCGGTTTGCTGCACCGCATCCACGCGGGTGAGACGGCGACGCGCCCCGCGCCCGGCGATCGCGGTATTATTTCAGGCGCGCGGCGGTTCCCACCATGACGTCGCGAATATTCCGTGCATCACCGGGGACGACAAATGAAACGCTGGACGTTGCTGCTGAGTGCGTGCCTCGCATTCGTTGCCTGCGCGGCAACCGCGCAGGCGGAAGAAGATAGCGGCGCGAAGGAGACGGCGCGCAAGGCGGGAAGGGACATCAAGGAAGGCGGCAAGAAATTCGGCGAAACGGCCAAGGACACCGGCAAGAAGATCGGCCATTCGACCGCCGATACCGTCAAGTCGATCAAGAACAAGGTGGGCAGCGACGTGAAGAACAAGAACTTCAAGCCCAGACCGAACGGCAGCGTCAAGGAAGAACCGAAGTCGCGCAAGTGATTCTCCTGCGCGATCGAGGCGCCGCGAGGAAATGCATGCGGCGTTTCGTCGCGGGAGCATTCCTGCTCGCGCGCGTCCGGGCGCCCCGCAGAATCGCGTCCCGCTGCCGAACTCGTCAGATCGAAACTACGTGCGTCTCGCGCATGCGCGCCGCGACCAGCGCACCGGAAGCGAATGTCAGGCCGGCGACGAGCCAGATCGCGCTCGTGACGCCGAACACATCGGCTACGATGCCGGAAAGCAGGGCGCCGGCCGCATAACCCAGGTCGCGCCACAGACGATAGACGCCGACCGCGGAAGCGCGCCACCCGGGATGCACCACGTCGCCGATCGCGGCGAGCAGCGTCGGATACACCATCGCGGTGCCGAGGCCGAGCAGCACCGCGCCCAGCGCGAAGCCGCGGAATTCCGCGGTCAGCGCGATGACGCCGATTCCGGCCGCCTGCACCCACATGCCTGCCACGATCAGCGACTTGCGGCCGATGCGATCGGAGAGTGCGCCGGTGACGAGCTGACAGGCGCCCCACACCGCGGGATAGACGGCGGCGAGCCAGCCGATCTGCGTGAGCGTCATGCCCGCCGCAGCAAACACCAGCGGGAAGAGCCCCCACGCCATGCCGTCGTTCAGATTATTGACCAGGCCCGCCTGGCTGATCGAAGACAGGTTGCGGTCGCGCAGCGTCGTGTTCCAGAAGACCGTCCGCTGAGAGGGCTGCCCGGCGCCGGCGCCCGTGCGATGCAGCGACGCCTCGTGGCGTGCGTGGTGATGGGTTTCGCGCACCGCCAGCGACGACAGCAGCAGGCCGGCCAGGACGAACGCCACGCCGAGATAGAAAGGCTGCGGGCGCAGCGCGTAATGAGCGGCGATCCAGCCCGTCGCCAGCGCCGCCGCTCCCACCGCGAAGTAGCCGGCGAACTCGTTGATGCCCATCGCCAGTCCTCGATTCCGCGGGCCGGCCAGGTCTATTTTCATGATCACCGTAATGGACCAGGTCAATCCCTGGCTTACGCCCAGGAAGAGATTGGCCAGCAATACCCAGTTCCACGACGGCGCCCACATCAACAGGAACGGCACCGGTGCGGCGACGAGCCAGCCGGCGATGAGAATGGCTTTGCGGCCGTAGGTATCGGAGAAGCGGCCGGCGAAGTAGTTGGTGAGCGCCTTCGACACGCCGAACACCACGATGAAGGCGAGAATGGCCGTGTGCGCGACCAGATGGAATTCGCGTTCCGCCATCGCCGGCAGGATGCTGCGCTCCATTCCGACCATCGCGCCGACGAAGGCGTTGACCAGCACCAGTAGGCCGAACTGTCCGAGATTCGCGCGCAGGCCGAGCCGGATCGATCCGGACTGCGGGTCGAAGGCACGCGCCGACTTCGACGAGAGCATCGCCGGCAACCTCGATTTCAAGGCCGAACCGACCGACTCGGGCCGGAATTGGTTCGATGGCAGTGGATTTCTCCGCGTTCGTCCGCGTCGCGCCGTTCCGGCCCGTATGTCAGACCGTGGCGCCTTCCGTCGTATTGACGGCGATGATTCTCTCCATGTTCGCCGGCCGCGGCGGGATGTCCCGTGTCAGGTAGGCGATGAACTCGTCGCGCGCGCGAATGGAAAGCGCCGGGTTCCAGCGCTTCTCGAAGCCGAGCGTGGAACACGGCTTGCCGGACAAGCCCGCGCCGCATACGCTGCCCGCCTGGTGTCCGGGAAAGATTTCGATGGTATCAGGCAGGGTCAGGAGCCTGGTCTGCAGCGTGTCAAACAGCATGCCCGCCATTTCCCGCTCCCGTCCCAGGAGATCGGGACGCCCTACCGCGCCGACGAACAGGGTATCTCCGGTCAGCACGAACCACGGCTCCTGGCCGCGACGCTTGTCGGTGACGAGCAGCGAAATGCTCTCCGGCGTGTGTCCGGGCGTGTGCATCACCCGCACCAGCACGTTGCCTGCCTCGACGAGCTGATTGTCGCGCAGCGGCGCAAAGGGGAATTTCACCACGCCGGCGGCGCTCTCGTGCAGGCAGTACGCGGCATCGAGCATCGCGGCGAGCCTGCGCCCGCCCGAGACATGGTCGGCATGCACATGCGTGTCGATGACATGCGTAATCGCGGCCTTCGCCCTGCCGGCTTCTTCGACGAACCAGTCCTCGTCGCCGGCCACCACGTCCACGGCCACCGCCTTGCCGTGGCCGGCGCAGCCGAAGAGATAGGAAAGGGAGGAATCCTTGGTTGCGAGCTGCTTGAAGAACATCGTACTTTGCTCCTGGAGAAACTTCCTGTATCCGACGCCGCGCCCGGTCGTTACCGCTCGATCGGCAAGCCCCGCGCGCGCCACTCGGCAATGCCGTCGTCCAGCTTAAAGGCTCGATAGCCGCGGCCGCGCAGCAGCCCGACCGCGTCCTTCGCCATCATGCAGAACGGCCCGCGGCAATAAGCGACGATCGGCTTGTCGGCGGGCAGCTCCTTGAGGCGCTTTTTCAGCTCGGACAGGGGCAGCGAGCGCGCGTAGGGCAGGTGGCCGGCGGCGAATTCCTCCGCGGGGCGCACGTCGATGACGACGACGTCTCCGCGCTGCGCCCGCTTGAAGATGTCCTGCCGGTCGACGCCGACCAGCCGGCTGCCGTCGGTCACGAGCGAGCCGAGCGCCGCCTGCAACTCCAGCAAACGCTCCTCGGCAAGCGCTCTCAGGTTTACCCAGAGGTCCGCCACCCCTTCGTCGGCGAGCCGGTAGAAGACGTATTTGCCTTCCCTGCGCGTCTCCACCAGGCGGCCCGCGCGCAGCGCCCTGAGGTGGGCGCTGGCGAGCTTGATGCTGATGTCGGCCTGCTGCGCCAGCGTCTCCACCGTCTTCTCGCCCTGGCACAGCAGTTCGACGAGTTCCAGCCGCTTGGGGCTCGCAAGCGCCTTGCCGATGCGCCCGACCTGCTCGTAGAGGAGATCTTTGACTTCTCGCATAATAGACTAACAATCTAACGATGGTTAGATTATTAGCCAAGCCGCTCCGGGAGTCAACAGTCGGGAGTCAACGGTCACGGGGAAACGATGCGGCGGAGGCGCTTTGCCGGCGTCCGGCTATCGGACGGTCAGGAGCCAGGTCAGCACGTCGCCCTTTTCGAGGATGGTGCATTCGCGCTTGAAAGCGAGGCGGCAATTGAGCGTCATGAAAGTGTCGACCGTGTCGAAGTCGCGCAGCCGCTGCGGGTTCGCCGCCGCAGCCGATGATACGCGCGCCGCGCCGGCGCCACATTATGCTTGCGGGCGGATCAGTCCCGGTACGAAGGATCGAACCGATCCAGCTTGCGCAGCAGCCCTGGCCAGGCAAGCTGGCCGCCGAGGCCGCGCACGTCCCGCACTGCCGCCTCTGGTACGCTCATCGTATCGCTCCCCGACGTCGAGCACGCGTTCGCATCCTGCACCCGCCGGCTCAGGTCAGGCCGATCATGCGAAACGCGCGCACCTTGAGAAAATCCAGCAGGAGCAGGAAGACGACGACCGCGCCGGCCAGGCCACCGATGAGGTTCGCCGGCACCGGCGCCATCAGTATGCCGCCGATGGCGAGCGCGGTCACGAACGCGATGTCTCCCGCGGTCGCGATCAGCATCCAGCGGCTGGGGCCGAAGCGCCAGAAGTAGCCGCGCTCGCGCACCAGATAGACCATGCCCTGGCCGGTGAATACCAGCATCAGGAAGGTCAGCGTCTGCAGCTCCGGCAGCGGCAGATGCAGCACGTTGCGCGCATAGAACAGCGCCGCGAACGAGAATACCAGCAGCGCGCCCGCGAGCACTCCCGACGCCAGCATCAGCGGGCGGATGCGCCAGCGCTGCGGCGTCCGCGGGCACTCCACATGGTCGGTCGAGATCGACATGGTGATGAAGTCGTTGGTGAACAGGAGCAGCACCACCAGCGCGGGCCGCAGCACGAGCACGCCGGCGGCCAGCACGCCCAGCGCGAGGAAGACCGAGATGTGCAGGGTCTTGACG
Source organism: Burkholderiales bacterium (assembly GCA_035651315.1). GTDB lineage: Bacteria > Pseudomonadota > Gammaproteobacteria > Burkholderiales > Eutrophovitaceae > DASRFY01. The sequence goes on along the minus strand of DASRFY010000076.1, from coordinate 15,402 downwards.
ATCTTGTTCAGCGTGTAGGTCAGCATGCGCTGGTACACCTCGCGCCCGGCGACGACCCCGTCGAGCACCCCCGACAGTCCCGGCCTGGTGAGCACCACGCTCGCCGCCGCCTTGGCGACGTCGGTCGCTTCGGCCACCGCCACGCCGACTTCCGCCTGCTTGAGCGCGGGGGCGTCGTTCACGCCGTCCCCGGTCATGCCCACCACGCTGCCTTCGGCCTGCATGGTCTGGATGAGCTGGAACTTGTCCTCCGGATAGGCGCGTGCGATCACGTCGCATTCCCGCGTCGGCGTCTGCGCGAGCACCTCCCTCGGACAGACCCGCTTGCCAATGCCGACTTCTGCGGCCACATGGCGCGCGGTTTCGGCGTTGTCCCCGGTGACCATCAGCACGCGCACGCCGAGATCGCGCAGGCGGCCGACGACCTGCTTCGAGTCCGCGCGCGGAGGATCCCGCAGCGCGAGCAGCCCGACGAGGCGCAGCGCATCCTCCTCGCCCGCAGCGACCGCGATGATGCGAAACCCGCGCGCCGCCAGATCGTCCGCTTCCTGCGCGACTTCGGGCGGCGCGCCGGCGACGCGAATCAGCGCGCGCGGCGCCCCTTTCGCCACGCGCAGCGTCGCCTCCCCTTCGCGCACCCAGGCTTCGGCGCGGCGCGTGGTCGGGTCGAAGGGCACGAACTTCAGGCGCTCGCCGTCGGTCTGCACGCCGCGTTCGCGGGCGGCGGCAAGCACGGCGAGATCGATCGCGTCCTGCGAGGCTTCGTCGCTGGCGAGCGCCGCGAAGCGCAGCAGCGAGGCCTCGGTGTGCGGCGCATATGGGTGCAGGTCCACCACGCGCAGGCGGTTCTCGGTCAGCGTGCCGGTCTTGTCGGAGGCGAGCACGTCCATGCCGGCCGCGTCTTCCAGCGCGGAGAGCCGCGTCACCAGCACGCCGCGCGCGGCGACTCCGGTCGAGGCGAGCGCCGCGGCCAGCGTGAAGGTTGCCGGCAGCGCGACCGGGACCGAGGCGACCAGCAGCATGAGCGCGAACGGCAGCAGCTCGGCAAGCGGCAGCGAGGCGAACAGCGCGTACACGAACAGCAGCGCGACCAGCGCGAGGTCGAACAGCACCAGCGCGCGCACGATGGCAAACACCAGCCGGCCGAGATGGCTCACGCCGCGGGCGCTGCGCACCAGCTCGGCGGTCTTTCCGAACCGTGTCGACGCGCCGGTGGCGACGACGAGGCCGTTCGCCTCGCCGCGTCGCACTACCGTGCCGGCGAACGCGGTCGCGCCGGCACCGGCGTCGACGGGCAGGGACTCGCCGGTGAGCGCCGACTGGTCGATGGAGATGTCTCCGTCCGCTAGCTCGACGTCGGCGGGCACGAAATCGCCCATGCGCAAGTGCACGAAGTCGCCCGGCACCAGCTCGCGCGCCGCAACCATCTGCCAGCGGCCGTCGCGCAGCGCGCGCGACTGAATCGAGAGCCGGCTGCGCAACAGGGCAAGAGCGCGGTCGGCTCTGCGCTCATGGAAAAAGGCGAGCGCGGCGTTGAACACGAGCAGCAGCGCGATCACCGCCGCTTCGTCGGTCTTGCCGAGCGCGAGTTGCAGCACGACGGTCACCTCGAGCATCCAGGGCACCGGCGCCCAGAATCTCGACAGGAACGCGAGCCAGGCGGGAACGGGCTTCTCGGCGACCTCGTTGGCGCCGTGCTGCGCGAGACGGCGCGCAGCCTCCGCGGAGCTCAGTCCTGCCAGCCGGGCTGCGGCCGAATTTTCGTTCATTGCCTCGTTGTGCGTCGGTACGCGCCGTGTGTTCCGGCGATCAGGAGGGGTACTTTGCCCACAGATCGGCGACCTGCTCCGCAGTGAGAATCCGCATCTTGTTGCCGCGGAGCAGAAGATAGAGCTTCGCCGTTTCCTCGAGCTCCTCGGTGGCGTACACGGCGGTCTCCAGATCCTTGCCGGCGACTACTGGGCCATGGTTGGCGAGCAGCACCGCATGGTGTCTGCCCGCCACTTCGCGCACCGCGTTGGCGAGCGTCACGTCGCCGGGCGGAAAATACGGCAGCAGCGCGAGCTTGCCGATCTTCATCACATAATAGGCGGTGATCGGCGGAATCGGCTCCTTCGGGTCGATGTCGGCGAGCACCGAGACCGCGACCGAGTGCACGGAATGCAGATGCACGATGGCGCCCGCGCCAGGGCGCTGCTCGTACATGGAAAGATGCAGGAAGGCTTCCTTGGTCGGCTTGTCCCCCGAAATCAGCCCGCCTTTGGCGTCCACTTTCGAGAGGCGGGCCGGATCCAGCCTGCCGAGGCAGGAATTGGTCGGCGTCATCAGCCAGGCGCCGTCCTCGCAGCGCGCGCTGAGGTTGCCGGAGCTGCCGGCCGTGAGCCCGCGGTCGAACATCGATTTCCCGAACCAGCAGATTTCTTCGCGAAGTTTGGACTCTTTCATAGGTAAGAACGGGGGATTAACCACCAAGAGCACCAAGGACACCAAGAAGAACAGAGCGCGAGGAAACGAATCGGGGGCGCGCAATAGCGGGGCATTTCATCTTACGGCTGTTCTACTCGATTCTTTGCCTTGAAGTTCTACGTGTCCCCCATGATTCAGAGTTTTGATCTTGGTTTCGATATTCTTGGTGCCCTTGGTGTTCTTGGTGGTTCGATTTTCGAATCTCCGTTTCAACCGGCAGACAGGCGCTCGAAGGCCTTGGTGAAGAAGTCGGGGGTGCCGAAGTTGCCCGATTTCAAGGCGAGCGCCAGCGTCGGCTGGCCGATGGAAAAGGTCCACGGCACGCCGGGGTCGATCTCGCGCCCGATCAGCAATCCCTCCACGCCGAGCGCGCTCACCACCGCGCCGGAGGTTTCTCCACCGGCCACCACGATGCGCCGCGCGCCCGCGGCCACCAGCCCGCGTGCGACCTTGCCCAGGGTCTCTTCCACCAGCGCGCCGACGTGCTCGCGGCCGAGCCTTTCCTGCGCGGCACCGACCTGGTCCGGCGAGGCGGTGGAATAGATGAGGATCGGCTTGTCGGCCACGCGCGGCTTCGCCCAGTCGAGCGCCTCGTTCGCGACGTCGCGGCCGGATGCGATGGCGAGCGGGTCGATCCGGAAGGCTTCGTGCCCGCGCTTCTTCATTTCCTCGACCTGGCCCTGGGTCGCAACCGAGCAGCTTCCTGAAAGCACCGCCGCGGGGCCCGAGACCTTCGGCAGGGCGTAGGACTGCCCCGCCTTCAGCAGGCCTTGCCTGATGAAATTCGCCGGCAGACCCATCGCCATGCCGGAGCCCCCGGTGACGAGCTTCATGTCCGCACAGGCCTCGCCCAACATCGTCAGGTGATCGTCGGTGATCGAGTCGAGAATCGCGTGCCGCACGCCCTCCCGCTTCAGGCGCTCGAAAGCCTCGCGCACCGCCGCCACCCCTTTGCCGATCGTGGCATAAGGCACCAGCCCGACCTTGTATTTCGATTGCCGCTGCAGAACGCGCACCAGCGAAGGATCGGTCATCGGCGTGAGCGGGTGGTGGCGCATGCCGGACTCGGACAGCAGCTCGTCGCCGACGAAGAGATAGCCCTTGTAGATGGTGCGCCTGTTGACCGGGAACGCCGGGTTGAACACGGTGAAATTCTCGCCCAGCGCCTCCAGCATCGCGTCGGCGACCGGGCCGATGTTGCCCTTGTCGGTGGAGTCGAACGTGGAGCAGTACTTGAAATAGAACTGCCGTGCGCCTCTTGCCCGCAGCCAGTCGAGCGCCGCGAGCGACATCCGGATCGCTTCCGGCGCCGGATTGCTGCGCGACTTGAGCGCGACGATGATCGCGTCGCAGTCGGGCAGCGCGAGATCGGCCCTGGGGACGCCGAGCAGCTGGATCGTTCGCATGCCCGAGTTGACGAGGGTGTTGGCGAGGTCGGTGGCGCCGGTGAAATCGTCGGCCACACAGCCAAGCAGTAGCGGCATAGTCGGAAAGTCCTCGGTGAAAACCTTGCCGGGGGTCGGAGAACCCGGGCGTTGTGAGTTATATTCGGGAGCGCAGAGTTTACTCCGGTCGCTTCCGTAACGTCCCGTCGATGGCCTTCGCCGACAACCTGAAGAAAATTCCGCCGGTCACCGGCATCGAAAAGCTGGAATTGCTGCGCCGGGACGGCGGCATCGAAGCCATCATTGAGAACAGGCCCGGACAGGCGGGCTCGCTCGCGGTATACCATTACCTGGCGACGAAGTACGGACTGCTGCACGCCGAGGCGGCGCTGGAGGGCCTGGAACTCTACGCGGAGCACGCAACCGACGCCAGGATCAATCCCGGCAAGCACCCGAACATCGACCGGCTGCTGCGCATCCGCGAGGAGAACCTGCGCTTTACCGCCCGCGTCACCCGAAAAACCTGACCGCTAGGGCGCGCGCTCGACGGCGAGCTCGTCCCCCTCCCTGATCTTCGCGAGCTGGCGCGGGTCGCCCTCGATCTTGCCGAGGACGTTCACCCTGGCGACGAGCCGGCACTCGTCGCCTTCCGATACCGGCGTGGGCCCGTATGGCAGCGCGAGCGAGCTGCCCTGCACCCAGAAGCATACCGTGCCCGGATCGACCACCTGGCGCGCATCGGGCTCCAGCTTCACCGACACCGGCGTCGAAAAGTACACTTCTTCGCCCCAGGTGCGCGCAACCGAGGCGAAAGGCAGCGCCTCGACCAGCTTGTTCGCGGTCGGCGTGCCGTCCAGAGCCGCGTAGATCTCGCCCTTCGGGAACCGGATTCGAACGCGCGTCATCTCCTTGCCCTCCTCTTGCAGGCCGCGGTCTTGCCGCTCACGCCTTCCAGTGCGGCGGATAGGTTTTTTCGAAATAAGGCAACGCCTCGACGCGCTTCATCCACGCGGCGAGCTTCGGGCCGATCGCGCCGCGCAGCGCGAGGTCCGGATTTCGTTTCTCGATGCGCAGGCACAGCGCAATCATTGGATAGAGGGTGAAGTCCGCCGCCGACAGCGCGTCGGCGAGGAATTCGCCCGCGAGATACGCCTCGAATATGTTCAGCTCCGCGACGAGCGAGTCACGCGCGGCGGCGATTTCCGCGCCGTCCCATTGCTCCTTCTTCTTGAACAGCACCTCGTCCACCAGGCGCTCCTGTGCGCCGGCGACGTACTCGTCGGCCTCGCGTACCAGTCTGCGCACCTGCGCCCGTTGCCCGGCGCCGCCCGGGAACAGCACCCCCTTTGGCCCGTAGCGCTCGTCCAGGTATTCCACGATGGCCGCCGATTCGTATAGCGAGAAGCCGTCGTCCTCGATGGCCGGCACCTTGCCGCGCGGATTGACGCGCAGGTAGTCGGGCCTTTTCAGATCGCCCGCGGAAAACGACAGTTGCTTCAACTCGTAGGGAATACCCTTGTGCTCCAGGGCGAACCAGACCCGCCAGGAATAAGGTGAACCGGAACCATAGTAGAAGGTGAGCATAATGGCCGCCGAAGAATATGCAGAGATTGGAAATAAGCCACCCGATGCCCGCGCCGACATCTAAAATTGGGAACGGGCAAGCAATCATAGCGCGCCCCTACGTCGATGAGGCAGACCTTTGCGCAGTGGTCAACTGGCCGGATGCGCTCGTGACCCGTTCGCCGCGGGCTCGCTTGCGGGAACGAGCGACACATTCGGCTTGGAATCGCTGCAGAAAGGCAAGGCATGGATGAGTCGGTGGTGCGGGCGATGGCCAAATGGCCGGATGTGCGCTCGTGACCCGTTTGCCGCAGGCTCGCTTGCGGGAACGAGCGACACATTCGGCCCAGTCGAGGCGTTAAAGAGGCAAGGCATGGACGAGTCGGTTGTTCGGGCAATGGCCAAGTGGCCGAATGTCCCCCACGTCTACGGCTGGCTCCAGCTCGATCGCCGTGGCAACTGGCTGATCAAGGGCGAGCGCGTGGGCAACCCGGCCGTCGTCCAGTTCATCGGCCGCAATTACTCGGCCGACGAGCGCGGGCGCTGGTTCTTCCAGAACGGACCGCAACGCGTCTTCGTCCGCCTCGCCTACACGCCGTTCGTGCTGCGCACGATGGGTGGCGATACGCTGGCGCTGGAGACGCATACCGGGCACAGGGTCGAACATGCGACGGGGGCCTGGGTGGACGAGAACGGCACGCTCGTGGTTCGTTGGACTGGCGGACTCGGGGCGGTGGTGGATCGGGACCTGGCCGAAGTAGCGGCGCATTTCACCGATGCGAAGGGCGAAGCGCTGTCGGCGGAAGACCTGATCAAGACGCTGGATCCCGAATCCCTGCGTCGGCGCGCTGGCTTCTGGCTGCAGTACGGCGGCGATCGGCTCCCGGTGGGGCGCATCGCCTCCGCCCAGGCGGCGCAGAAGTTCGGCTTCGATCCAGACCCGCGGCCCGCGCCGGGGGAACCGGAATGCTGAACAAGACGAACGGCAACCAAGACCAGCCTGCGCTCTTCCTGCCGCGCGCGTCGTTGCAGCGCCTGCTCGACGCGCTTCGCGCCGCAGGCTGGCGCTGTCACGGCCCGACGGTGCGCGACGGCGCGATCCTGTACGGCCCGATCTCGCGCGCCGACGAACTGCCGCGCGGCGTGCACGCCGACCAGGCGCCGGGCAGCTACCGCGTCCGGGAGTCGGACTCGCCGCGCCAGTTCGCGTGGGCGAACGGACCCCAGGCGTTGAAGCCGCTGCTGTTCGCGCCGCGGGAGACGTTGTGGCGCGCGAAGCGCGCGCCGGACGGCGCGCTGCGCTTCGAGGAATCCGCGCAGCAGACGCAGCGTATCGCGCTCATCGGCGCGCGCGCCTGCGATCTGGCGGCGCTCGCGCTGCAGGACAAGCATTTCCTGCAGGGCCGCTTCCGCGATCCGTATTACGCAAGGCGGCGCGAGGCGCTGTTCATCGTCGCGGTGAACTGCTCGCACCCCGCCGATACCTGCTTCTGCGCTTCCACCGGCGACGGGCCGCGCGCGACATCCGGCTTCGACATCGCGCTCTCGGAACTCGACGACGGCTTCGTCGCGGAGGCGGCAGCCGAGCGCGGGCGCGCCATACTCGACGGCCTGGCGCTGGCGCCGGCGAGTCGCGCGCAGTTGGCGCAGGCGGCGGCCGAGAGCGAGCGAGCGGCGCGGATGCAGAAGCGGACGCTGCCCTCGCGCAACCTGCGCGATGCGCTGTTCCGCAACCTCGACCACCCGCGCTGGAGCGACGTCGCGCAGCGCTGCCTGTCCTGCGGCAACTGCACCTCCGTGTGCCCGACCTGCTTCTGCCATGCGGAAAACGAGGTTCCCGCGCTCGATGGCGTCGAGTCGGCGCATGCGCGCGAGTGGGACTCCTGCTTCACCCGCGGGCACAGCTATCTCGCCGGGTTCACCGTGCGGCCGGACACCCGCACCCGCTACCGGCAGTGGCTCACCCACAAGCTGGGCAGTTGGCACGACCAGTTCGGGCGCAGCGGGTGCACCGGATGCGGCCGCTGCATCGCCTGGTGTCCGGTAGGCATCGACATCACCGAGGAAGCCGCGGCGATCTGCGCGGAGGACGCGTGACCAATCCCTACCTGCCGCTGGAAGCGCGCATCGTGGAACGCGTGCAGGAGTCGCCGAGCATTTTCACGCTGCGGCTGCAGCTCACCGACGAGGCGGCGCGAAACACGTACCGATTCGATGCCGGCCAGTTCAACATGGTGTATGTGCACGGCGCGGGCGAGGTGCCCATCTCCATCGTCTCCGACCCGCGCGATCCGCACCTGCTCGACCACACGATCCGCAAAGTGGGAAGGGTCACCAGCGCGCTCGCCGACCTCGAGGCCGGCGACCGCGTCGGGCTCCGCGGTCCCTTCGGACGCGGCTGGCCGCTCGAGCGCTCGCGCGGGCGCGACGTGGCGATCGTGACCGGGGGGCTCGGCTGCGCGCCGGTGGTGGCGGTGATCAATTACATCCTGATGCGGCGCGAGCATTTCGGCCGGCTCACCGTCATCCAGGGCGTGAAGCACGCGGAGGAGCTGATCTGGCGCGAGCGCTACGCCTACTGGCAGAGCCTGCCGGACGTGCAGGTGCTGCTCTCCGCCGACCACGGCGGGCCGCTGTGGCCGTGGCACGTCGGACGGGTGACCGAGGTGTTCGAAGACGCGCACCTGCGTCCCGGATCGGTGGCGATGATCTGCGGGCCCGAGATCATGATGCAGATCGCCGCGCGGCAGCTCGCGGCGCGGGGCATCGCCGAGGACGATATCTGGGTGTCGATGGAGCGCAACATGCAGTGCGCGGTGGGCCATTGCGGGCACTGCCAGTTCGGACCCGATTTCGTCTGCCGCCAGGGACCGGTCTTCCCCTACCCGCGGATCAAGCCGCTGTTCAGCGTGAAAGGGTTCTGAGATGAGCGCCAAGCCGCGCGTGGCGGTTCACAAGTTCAGCTCCTGCGACGGCTGCCAGCTCGCCTTCCTCAATCTGGGCGACGCGCTGCTCGCGGCCGCCGAGCTGGTCGAGTTCGCGCATTTCGCGGAGGCCGGCCCGGTCGACCCGCAGGCGCGGGTCGATGTCGCATTCGTCGAGGGCAGCATTTCCACGCCCGAGGAACGCGAGCGGATCCGGCAGGTGCGCGCGAACTCGCGCTTCCTGGTCACCATCGGTGCCTGCGCCACCGCCGGCGGCATCCAGGCGCTGCGCAACATGCACGATGCAAAACAGTGGGTCGCCGGCATCTACGCCTTGCCGGAATACGTGAGCGCGCTGGACAAGGTCACGCCGATCGCCGCTGCGGTGAAAGTGGATCTCGAGCTGTGGGGCTGTCCGGTGAGCGGCAGCCAGGTGCTCGCGGCGCTCTCCGCGCTGCTCGCCGGAACGGTGCCGCCGCCCGATGAGGACAAGGTGTGCATGGAGTGCAAGCGCCGGCACACGGTGTGCGTGATGGTCGCCAAGGGCGTGCCGTGCATGGGGCCGGTCACCCGCACCGGTTGCGGCGCAATCTGCCCCTCCTTCGGCCGCGACTGCTACGCCTGCTACGGGCCGGCGGAGAACCCCAACACCGCTTCGCTCGGGCGGCGGCTCGAGGGTCTCGGACTCACGCGCAACGAGGTCGCGGCGCGCTTCCACTTCATCAACAACGCGGCGCCCGCGTTCCACGAGGCGGGCATCGCCGCGAAGGAGCGCCGCCGTGGCTGAGCAGCGCGAGATCCGGGTGAACGTGCCGCTGCTCGCGCGCGTCGAGGGCGAAGGCGCGCTCGATCTCGCCGTCTCCGGCGGCGAGATCCGGGAACTGAGGCTGCGCATTTTCGAGCCGCCGCGGCTGTTCGAGAAACTCCTCGAGGGGCGCTCCTACGCCGAGGTGCCGGACATCGTGGCGCGCATCTGCGGCATCTGCCCGGTCGCCTACCAGATGAGCGCAGCGCAGGCGCTGGAGCAGGCCTTCGGCGTCGAGGTGGACGAGCCGATCCTGGCGATGCGCCGCGCGATGTACTGCGGCGAGTGGATCCAGAGCCACGCGCTGCACATCCACCTGCTGGCGGCGCCGGACTTCTTCGGCTACGGCAGCGCGTTGGAGATGGCGAAGGACCATCCGGCGGAAGTGCGGCGCGGGCTGGCGCTGCAGGCGCTCGGCAATGACCTCATCCGCCTGTTCGGCGGGCGCTCGGTGCACCCGGTCGGAGTCAGGGTCGGCGGTTTCCATCGCGCGCCGGCGCGCGACGAGGGGCGGGCGCTGGGGCGGCGACTGCGCGCGGCGCTCCCCGACGCGCAGGCGCTGACCGCCTGGATCGCCTCCGTCGCGCCGCGCGGGCAGGAGCAGGAATTCGCCTTCGTGGCGCTGCGCCACGCGCGCGAATACCCGATGTACGGCGGTCGCATCGCCTCGGACCGCGGGCTCGACATCGGCACGGAGGATTTCGAGACGCGCTTCGAGGAGCGCCAGGTGGCGCATTCGACCGCGCTGCACTGCCTGCTCGAAGGCAAACCCTATCTCGTCGGCCCGCTGGCGCGGCTGATGCTGAACCGCGATCGCCTGCCCGAAGAAGTAGCGGGGACGCTCGTGCGCACCGGTGTGCGGTTGCCGTCCCGGGACACGTTCGCGAGCGCGCTCGCGCGCGCCGCGGAGATCCACCTCGCGCTGCTCGAGGCGGCGCGCATCCTCGAAAACTACGAGCCGCCGGCCGCCGCATCGGTACCGGTGAAGCCGCGCGCGGGTACCGGTTTCGGCGCGACCGAGGCGCCGCGCGGTCTGCTCTGGCACCGCTACGAGACGGACGCGCAAGGCAAGATCGTGCGCGCGCGCATCGTGCCGCCGACCAGCCAGAACCAGGCGCGCATCGAGGAAGACCTGCGCCTCGCGCTGCAGCGCTTCGGCCTGGAACGCGGCGACGACGAGCTGCGCTTGATGGGGGAAAAGGTGATCCGCAGCTATGACCCCTGCATCTCGTGCGCGACCCATTTCCTCGACCTGCGTGTGCGGCGCGAATGACCGCGCTCGCGATTCTCGGCCTTGGATCGCCGTTCGGCGACGATCGTGCGGGCTGGGCGGCGGCGCAGGCGTGCATGACGGCGGATTGGCTGCGCGCATCGCACGGTGCGGTGCGGGTGGAATGCCTGGACCGCCCGGGGCTGGATCTGCTCGAGCGCATGGCGGGAGCGCACCGCGTGGTCCTGGTCGACGCGATGCGAAGCGGGGCGACGCCGGGTACGGTGCGCCGGCTCGGCCCGGAGGACCTGGGGCGCACCGCGCTGTCCTCGACACACGGCTTCGGTGTCGGCGATGCGCTCGCGCTCGGGCGCGAGCTGGGCCGCCTGCCCGCCGAGATCGTGCTCTACGGCATCGAGGCGGAGCGTGACCACGGTGAGGACCTGAGCCCGCCGGTCGCCGCAGCCATCACGCGCGTCGTGTGGGAAATCGGGGCATGGGTGGCGGGAAAGGACTGAAGAACCCCTGCGGGAGAGGGTGATAAAGACTTCTCGAATGTCACGGCGTCGTACCTGGCGAAAGTGTTGACATCTTCTCGGCCCATGAACGAGGACATGAGTATCGTTGCCGTCGGCGACGCGCATCACAACGCGATGTCATATCACCCTCTCCGCCATCGGGAGAGAGGTTCCGCCAACCCCGGTAGTGGCGGAGCCAGCGTGGTGCGGCAGGCGGAATGTGGCGCGCTGCCCGCGCGAGCGTGACTCGTTAGCGGTAGGTGCCCCGGACACGTTACCGACTTCGTCGGTGACGTGTCTGCGCGCCGGGATGAGGTGGCACCCTCTCCGCCCGCTTGCGGGGGGAGAGGGCAGGGGTGAGGTGGGTAAGTAGGTGAGGTAAGGCGGACGGATGCATGACTGGGCAGGAAAGACGCTCATCGCAGCCGCTTGCGGGCAAACTCCTCTTCGATCTTGTCCTGGTAGTAGCTCACGATGGAAGGCGCCGACATCATCCGCCGGTGCACTTCAGGCGACACGCCGGAGTACTGGAACACCGAGCCGTCGTTCAATTCCACCTCGAGCACGCGCGCGCGCTCGTCGTAGCCCACCGACCTGATCTTGCTCGAGCTGACCTTTTTCCTCTCCATCGTTTCCTCCTTGCATTATTCCGGTGCGCTGTAAATTTATGCGAACTCGGTAGTTATCGCGAGAAGGCGGGGCTGCTAGCCTTGGTCTCGCGCGTCCCTGGCGCGGGAGAGCAAGTCGGCAATTCGAGACGCCACGATGTCGCGCCCGAGCCCGTTCGTCAGGGCAGCGGGACGGTTTTCCATCAGAAGGGCCTCCCCCTGAGGGCCGGCGTCACGCCGGCTTTTTTTTTCCGCCGGGTCCCGGACGGCAAATCACCGCGCCGCTTCGTCGACGATCGTGGTGAGCAAGGCGTCGACGCGCTCGAGGGCCGTTTTCTGTGCGCCGCTCGCCCCGGCCGACGGTCGGCGGAACGCAAGATAGGTCGTATACGGGTCCGACGCGAGCGTGTAGACCGCGATGCCATAGGGGCAGAATGCGAGCAGCGCGGCATCGGCCTCCACCATCTGTCGCGACGCCACGGCGCTGCAGAACTGCAGCACCTCGGCCTCGCCGTAGATCCGGCGGCCGGTCCCAAGGTCCTTCGCGGTGCGCGCGAGCATTTCCCCGACCTTCGACGTATGGTCCACGACCAGGCCTTGCAGTTCGATCGCAAGCACCAGTCGCTCGCGGACCTCGGAATACTCGCCTTTGACGGCGCGCGATACGACCAGATCGCCCTCCGCGCAAGCCTGCGTGGCGGCGGTAGCGACGAGCATCCAGGCCAGGACGAGAAGCGTTTTCACGGAATAGGGGGCAGCAGGAAATGGCGGGCGAAGCCGGAGCGAAAAGCAGCGGGCGGAGCGCTCCAGTTCGGCGCTTTCAACCGTCACCCCGGTAATCAGACGATGCGTCGACGTTCAAGAAACGGCCCGCGGATCGGGGTTCGCGAATGAACAGCGAACCGCCCGCCTGACCGGCAGGTTCGGGGCTCGTAACAAGCGCCGCGCACGGGCAAGGCGCGCGGAGAAGGAACAATGCTCGCGGCTCAGCGTCTGGTATCCGTCACGGATGCAGGCTGCCCGCGAGCATCTTCAGTGGCGCTTAGCTCGGCCGGTTACCCGCTACCGGAAACGGCCAGGCCGCCGGTGCAGAAACAGGCTTCGGCGCCGCTGGAGCCGCGGCCGGTGCCGCCGCTTTTTTCTTGGGCGCTTTCTTCTTGGCCGCCTTTTTCTTGGCCGGCTTCTTCTTCGCCGCTTTTTTCTTGGCCGGCTTCTTCTTCGCTTTCGCCTTCTTGGCCGGTCTCTTGGCGGCTTTCTTGGCCACCTTCTTGGCGGCTTTCTTTGCCGGCTTCTTGGCCTTGCTCATCTTCTTGGCGGGCCTCTTGGCCTTGCTCATCTTCTTCGCGGTCTTCTTCGCTGACCTTTTCTTCATTGCCATTGCTGATTACCTCCTAGACAAGGTTGAACAAAAAAACGGCGCTTCGATGATGGAATCATCTCGGCACCGACTGACGACGCGCACTCGGGCGGCAAGAGCCTCCCGACACGCGCTTCGTGCAGTTCCGAAAGCCGCGGAAAACAAAGCAAATTTCCGACGGCGAAAAATGGGAAAACAGCGCAGTCGCCGACCCTGTTACCGAGGTCGGCGGGACCGGCAGAACGCCGGAGAGGATTGGAGGAAGAGACCTTCGACTGGGAACCATTACTCCCAGCCAGTCGCGCCGTCGCTGCGAGATCGGGCGCGGGTGCTTACGAATGAAGGCGCTTCTGTTCGTTTACCCATCAGTTCCTAGTCAATGCACCGGACCTTGCCGCTGCCGGCCGGCGCTGGTTACGCGTCTCGCCACTCCCGACGACCTCCCGGAGACGCCTTCCGGTCGGTCCCGAAACGCAACAAAACCTTCCGTCCGCCATCGTGTTCATTCCCAGCTCAACGCTCCGCCGGTCTGATATTCGATGACGCGCGTCTCGAAGAAGTTCTTTTCCTTCTTGAGGTCGATCATCTCCGACATCCAGGGGAACGGGTTGGTCGCCCCGGGGAAGAGGGGGTCGAGGCCGATCTGCTGGCAGCGGCGGTTGGCAACGAAACGCAGATACTCCTTGAACATCGGCGCATTCAGGCCCAACACGCCGCGCGGCATGGTGTCTTCGGCATACCGGTACTCGAGATCCACGCCCCTCTGGATGAGGCCGCGAGCGTCCTCGCGGAACCGCGGCGACCAGAGGTGCGGGTTTTCCATCTTGATCTGGTTGATCAGGTCGATGCCGAAATTACAGTGCATCGACTCGTCGCGGAGAATGTACTGGTACTGCTCCGCGCTGCCCGTCATCTTGTTCTGGCGTCCCAGCGCCAGGATCTGGGTAAAGCCGACGTAGAAGAACAGGCCTTCCATGATGCAGGCGAAGACGATCAGGCTCTTCAGGAGTTTCTGGTCGTTCTCGGGCGTGCCGGTCCTGAAGGACGGGTCGGTCAGCGTCTCGATGAACGGGATCAGGAATTCGTCCTTGTCCCGGATGCTCGGTATCTCGTGATAGGCGTTGAAGATCTCGCCCTCGTCCAGGCCGAGGCTCTCGACGATGTACTGGTAGGCGTGGGTATGGATCGCCTCTTCGAAGGCCTGGCGCAGCAGGTACTGGCGGCACTCCGGCGCCGTGATATGGCGATAGGTGCCGAGCACGATGTTGTTGGCGGCGAGCGAGTCGGCGGTAACGAAGAAGCCGAGGTTGCGCTTGACGATGAGCCGCTCGTCTTCGGTCAACCCGTTCGGGTCCTTCCACGTGGCGATGTCGCGGCTCATGTTGATTTCCTGCGGCATCCAGTGGTTGGCGCAGCCGGCCAGATACTTTTCCCACGCCCACTTGTACTTGAAGGGAACCAACTGGTTGACGTCCGCGCTTCCGTTGATGACGCGCTTGTCTTCGATGCGGACGCGGCGATAGGCGGCGTTCGACGGCTCGACTTCGGCCGAAGTCGGCGCGGAAGGAAGGTTTGCAACGCGAACCGCAAGCCTTGCGGCTCCGGAACCACCGGATAGTTGATCTTCAAACTGCAGCATCGTCTCGTTCCTTTATAAATGTTATCGGTGGAGTGTCAAGTACTACTTTGATGTTCGGCCGCAAATACGGCCCTTTTTTATCCCTTCGCGGCGATGAAGTGAGGTCCTTTCGGGCTCATCACGTCCTCATGCGTCGGCGACGAGCGCCGCACGCTCCCACTCGCCGTCGCATCGCGCCGGCGATTCAGGTGAAAGGCAACCCGCCGTCGCGCCACCGCCCGAAACCGCCACGTCCTCACTGGCAGGCCTCGCACTCGGGGTTATCGATGCTGCAGAACTTGGCTTCCTCGACCGGCGACGGAGCAGGGGCCGCCGCGCCCATCGCGCCGCCGTCGGCCGGGACCGCGTTGAGCTGGCCGCCGCGCACCGTCGACTTTTCGGCGGAGGTCGCCCCCAGCGTGCGCAGGTAGTAGGTGGTCTTCAGCCCGCGCCTCCAGGCGAGCTTGTACACCTCGTCCAGCTTCTTGCCCGAGGCTCCCGCCATATAGATATTGAGCGACTGCGCCTGGTCGATCCATTTCTGGCGGCGCGCTCCCGCCTCCACGATCCAGACCGGGTCGACCTCGAAGGCGGTCGCGTAGAGGCTGCGGATCTCCGGCGGAACGCGATCGACCTTGGCCAGGGAGCCGTCGAAGTACTTGAGGTCGGCGATCATGACCTCGTCCCACATGTTCAGCTTCTTCAGGTCCTGTACCAGGTATTCGTTGGTCACCGTGAACTCGCCGGAGAGGTTGGACTTCACGTACAGGTTCTGGTAGGTCGGCTCGATCGAGGCCGACACCCCGACGATGTTGGCGATGGTCGCGGTCGGGGCGATCGCCACGCAGTTGGAGTTGCGCATGCCGTAGCCACGGATGCGTTCGCGCAACGCCTCCCAGTCCATGCTGGAGGACATGTCGACCTCGACGTTGCCGCCGCGCTCTTCGG
>DASRFY010000075.1:0-59938 GCA_035651315.1 Burkholderiales bacterium | reverse complement strand
AATACATGCTCCCGCAGGATCCGCATTGTCGCCTGCGTGCAATGCACGGTCAGGGCCTGCCTGCGCATCGGCCCGACGGTGTCGACGATCAGCGGCAGAGAGGCGATGTGGTCGAGATGCGAATGGGTCAGAAACACGTGATCTATCATCTCGAGCTCTGAGAGCGTGAGATCGGACACGCCGGTACCTGCGTCGACCAATACGTCTTGGTCCACGAGCATCGAGGTGGTCCGCAGATTGCCGCCGATCCCCCCGCTGCAGCCGAGAATTCTGACTTGCATCGTCATTTCGTCTCGAAACGGTACGAACCATCCCAGCCCGATTCCGGAGGATTCTTTCGAAATTCCCCGATGCGGTCCAGAAACAGCTGGTATAGCACCCGTCCCGGATAAGCCTTGATCAGGTTGATTAGTTGCAATTCTGCCATGTCCCAGTTCGCCGAGCGGTACAGCCGCAATGCCTGGTTCCACAGCTTGATCTCGTCGAGGACCACCCCATCGACTTCGCGCTGCAGCCCGAGCGGCTCGTAGATCGTAACCGGCTGCTCCTTGCCCTTGGGCTTCACCCTGTCAAGCTCGCGGAATACAACATCGTGCGCCAATGCGCGAGTGGTTTCGCCGACGATCATCTTGACCCCGTATTGCTTGGTAATCCCCTCCAGCCGCGACGCGAGATTCACGGCGTCGCCCATTACGGTGTAGGCCACCCGTACTTCGGAACCCATGTTGCCCACACTCATGCGACCGGTATTCACTCCCACCCCGATGTGGATCTCCGGCCAGCCGCGCGCCTTGAATTCAGGCGCCAGCCCGGCAAGCACCTTGTGCATCTCGAGACCGGCCAGCACCGCATTGCGGGCATGACTCGGATCCTGCACCGGTGCGCCCCAAAAAGCCATGATGCAGTCTCCGATGTACTTGTCGATCGTGCCGCGGTGGCGATAAATGACGCGGGTAAGCGGCGTAAGAAACTCGTTCATGAGCTTCGAGAGCTGCCTCGGATCGAGGCCCTCCGATATCGTGGTGAAGCCGCGCACGTCGGTGAACAGCACCGAAAGCTCGCGGCTTTCGCCCTCCATCGAGAAAGCCTCGGGATTCTGCGACATCTCGTCGACCAGTTCCGGCGGCACGTACTGTCCGAACAAGCCGGTGATCTGGCGCTTTGCGCGCGACTCTACAAAAAAGCCGTAGGACATATTCAGACCGAACAGAACCGCAATCATGATCAATCCGGAGGCGAGCGGCAGAACCAGGTTGCCCTGCGTCCAGACCACCACGTTGGTGGAAAACACCGCCGCCAGCACCGCAATGGTGATCAGCGTCGCGCGCAGCGGGTTGACGAGCGGCAGGACGACCGACATTGCCACTCCCGTGAGCAGCAGCAGCACGACTTCCGCGCCCAGCACATACGGCGGGCGTTGCTTGACCGCGCCGTCCAGCATGCCCGCGATCAGATTGGCGTGGATTTCGACTCCGGGATAGACGCGGTCGACTGGCGTGGCGCGCAGGTCGAACAGTCCCGGCGACGTCGTGCCGACCAGCACGATCTTGTTTCTGAGCATCGCTTCCGCCACCTTGCCGCGCAGCACATCCGTGGCGGAAACATACCGGAAGCTGCCCATTCTTCCCCGGTACGGCACCAGCGCCGTCACCAGGTCGTCGACCGGGATGCGAACGCTGCCCACATCCAGCCACTCCAGGCCGGGATAGCCCTTGGTCCACACGGTTTCCTGGGGAAAACCGGGCACTACCGGCGGCAATCCCAGCCCGAGCCGCACCACGGCGAGCGAAAGCGCTTCGTAGTAGGCCCCGTCGTATTCCGCGAGCATGGGTACGCGGCGGGTGATGCCGTCCTCGTCCGGCCAAGGGTTGAAATGTCCGCCGCTTGCCGCCGCCGCCTGGAATTCCGGGAGATTAGCGCCATACCCGATCCATGAAGTGAAATGCACGTTCTTGCCCTTGAAGGTACCGGGCGCAAGCGCGGGCCTGGGCAGAGCGCCGCTCGTACGCCCCTTTCCGTCGTCACCGACCACGTCGGAAAAGTAGTACCCAAGCACCACCGGACGGTTCTTGAGTTTCTCGGCGAAAATGCGATCGTATTGCAGGCGCGGGGCGAGCTGATTCAAAGCCTGCTGAAAGCGTGCGTCGCCGCGCAGATCGCCTTCCGCAAGAGTGTGCAGCACATCCAGTCCGGAGCTTTCGTCGGGCTCCGCAAAAACCACGTCGAAACCTACGATGCCCGCCTTGTAACGGTCGAACAGCTGGTCGAGCAGCACACCGAGTTTGTCCCGCCGCCACGGCCATCGTCCTTCCGCGGCAAGGCTTTTTTCGTCGATGTCGACGATCACGATGCGGTCGTCGACGCCACCGGGCATGGTCAGCCGCAACCGCGCGTCGTAAGTGATGAGCTCGAAGCGATCGATGAAGGGAATCTGGTAATAACGCGCCGCATGGCCGACGACAACCGCGACCACGAGCAGCCCCAGGCCGATGCGCGCGAGGTGCTTCTTCACTTGGCCTCCCCTTGCCGCTTGCCCGCCCGATGTCCCCGCATCGCCGGCCGGCACCCCAAAATGGCTATGGCGTTCGACGCGTCGGGGAGCCGGTACCGGCGAGCGCTTCCCGACCAAATTTTTTACGGCTTGAAGAAGAATTCCATTTTCACGCCGGCCAGTTCGATGACGTCGTGGTCATGGAGCTGGTGCGCTTGTGCATCGAGCGCCTTGCCGTTGACGACAGGGAAGCTCGCACCCTCGACGTGGGTAATGAAGAACCCCTGGGGTCGTTTCGCGATCACCGCGACTTGCACGCCCGGCTTGCCCACGGTGGTAAGCGGTTTGGTAAGCGGGAGCTCCTTGCCTGCGCTCGGGCCGGACAGAATCTGGATCGTGCCTTGCCCGCCAGGAGCGGCGGCAGAAGGGGCCGCTGGGGCGGCAGGTTGCACCGGTGCCGCGGGTGTGGCCGCCGGCGCCGACGCAGGCTCTTCGAATTTCAGCGGCTCGATTCCGGTCTGCGTATCGGTGGGACCCTTGGGCTTGGGCTGAGGCGCCCCGGTCGGGGGGGTGCGCAGAACCATCGTCTTCTCGAACTCCTGCTGCGTCATCTTGCTGGGTTGCTCGTTCAGATACTTGAGCTTGTACTTGCCAACCTCGATGACGTCGTTGTTCTGAAGAAAATGCTTCTTGATCGGCTGGCCGTTGACCAGGGTGCCGTTGGTACTGCCGAGGTCCTCCAGGAAGGAATCGTTGAGGATGGTCATGATCATGGCGTGCTCGCCGCTGACCGCCAGATTGTCGATCTGGATATCATTGTGCGGCTTGCGACCGATGGTCATCCGCTCCTTGTTGATTTGGTATTCCCGGAGCACTTGGCCATCCAGGCTCAATATCAACTTCGCCATGGTTGCATCCTCGCAAGCTATTTCAGCCAGGAAAGGAGTTTCGCGACCCATCCCCCGTTCGCGGAAAAGCCCTTCCTGACCTTGATCAGAATCACCGAAACATTATCGCGCCCGCCGGCATCGTTAGCCATCTGAACGAGCTGCTCGGCGGCGAGCTGGAGATTGGCGCTCAGCGCACCGATCGTAAGCTCGATGTCCTCGTCTTCCACCATGTCGTTGAGCCCGTCGGAGCACAGCAGATAGATGTCTCCCTCGCGCACCTCGTGGGTGTGAATTTCCGCCTCCACTTCGGGCTCGATGCCTAGCGCACGCGTCACCAGATTCTTGTTCTGGGAGCGTCGTGCCGCCTCTCTAGTCAGCAGCCCGCTGTCGATCTGCTCCTGCAAGAGGGAGTGGTCGCGGGTTATCTGTTCCAGCCCGCCTTCGCGAAAGCGATAGCAGCGGGAGTCGCCGATGTGCGCCACGGTGACCTTGTTGTCGCAGAACAGCGCGACTACGAGCGTCGTGCCCATGCCCGCATACTGCGGCTGGCTGTTCGCCGACTGGAAGATGGACGCGTTTGCGTTCGCGACCACCTCCCGCAGCAACCTGACCGCCGTCAGATTGCCCGTTGTGCGGTCCGGGAGATGGGGATCCAGCCGCGTCAAGGCCTCCTTCGCCTCGTTCGAGATCAGCGCGGTTGCGATTCCGCTCGCCACCTCGCCAGCGTTGTAGCCGCCCATGCCATCCGCGAGGATCGCGAGCCCGATGTCGGGCTCGGTGGCGATGCTGTCTTCGTTGTGCGAGCGCACCATCCCGGTGTGGGTGGCCTGGGCCATCTCGAGAGCGCTGCTGAGATCCTTCATCGCGAGATCCCTACAGGGCGACGTCGACGCCGCCGAGGACGGCGGCGCAGCCGCGGATTGCCTGCGCCATGTCCTCGCCGGTGCGGAAGCGCTCGCCGAGATCCTTCGCCAGCGCCCTGTTGACGATTTCGACCAGGCATTCCGGTAGCGCCGGGTTCACGGACCGGATGTCGACCGGCGGCTCGTTGGCGATCTTGAACATGAGCTGCGTCATCGTGTCGCCCTGGAACGGCAGGGCTCCGCAGGCAAGCTGGTAGAGCGTCACTCCGAGCGAGAACAGATCCGACTGACCGTCGATCTTCTTGCCCGCGAGCTGCTCCGGCGACATGTAGGACGGCGTGCCCAGCACCATGCCGGTCTTCGTCTTCGAGGAATCGGTGATCCGGGCGATGCCGAAGTCCGTCACTTTGAGCGAATCGCTCTGCGGATCCCACATGATGTTTGCCGGCTTGACGTCGCGGTGTACCACGTTCTGCCGATGCGCATAGCCCAGCGCATCCGCGACCCGCTCGATCAGCGACAGCAGTTTCGGCAACGGCAGCAAGCTGCCGGGCTTGGTGTAGGAGACCAGATCCTTGCCCTTGAGAAACTCCATCGCGATATAGGCGAGATCATGTTCTTCGCCCGCGTCGTAGATGGTGACGATATTGGGGTGGGTCAGCCGCCCGGCGGTTTCCGCCTCGCGGAAGAAGCGCTGCTTGACGTCTTGCAGCTCATCGGCGTCGAACTCCTGCGACAACGCCAGAGTCTTGATCGCCACCACGCGACCGATCTTGGGATCCTTGCCGAGGTAGACCACGCCCATCGCGCCCTTGCCCAGTTCCTTCTCCACCTGGTAGCGGCCCAGCATCGGCTTCTCCGCCCCGCCGGCGAGAATCATGGTCCCGCCGGGATGGCTCTGTGCGCCGCCGAGGATCACCGTCTCCGACATGTGCTTGGCGCGGGAGAGTTTCTGCTCCAAGTCGCGGAATTTCGAATTGCGGGTAGCCATGTACTCGTAGACTGCCTGCGCCTTGTTGAACTGGCGCTTGCGCTCGAAGTCCAGCGCTAGGTTGTACAGGTTGTCCATCAACTGGTCGTCGAGCGGGACCTTCTTGAACTTGTCGAAGGCCATGTCGAGCTGTCCCTGCCCCTGGAAGGCGAGCCCCAGCATCCGGTTCGACTCCGCGGATTCCAGATCGGACCTGGTCTTGCCGCGCTCGGTGACAATGAAGCGTTTGGTCACGAGCGCCAGATGGCCGACGAGAAGCAGGGTCACCGAAGCCATCAACTGCAGCCACAGGAGTTTCGTCGTCATCAACACGAAGTGAGTCGCGATCAGCGCGACGAGTAGAAGCGCCGTCACCACCGCGGCCGGTCCGGCCTTCAATCTCGGCAGCAGTGCGACGAGATAAAGCGCGATCAGCAAGTACACGCCGAGTTCCACCCAGCGGCCCCAGGATGGCGCGGTGAAGAAATCCTCCTGGAGGATGGAGGAGACGGAGTGCGCGAGCGTGAGTACCGGCGGCATTGCCGGCGACACCGGCGTCACCTGATAGGTGCCGACGCCGGCTGCGGTCGCGCCGATCAAGACGATCTTGTCGCGGTATTTCTCGGCCGGGATCTTTCCGGTTGCGACGTCGTAGAAGGAGTCGACCTGGAATGCGGGCTTGCCGTCGCGGTCCTTGTAGAAATACGTATGCATCTGCAGGAACGGGTCGGTGCTGATGGCAAGCCGGTTCAAACGCACGCCCTCTCCGAGTTGGACTTCGATGTCTTTGGGGCCGAGATTGAGGCTCTTCGCCGCCAACATCATCGAAAACGAGGGGAAATACTGGTCGTAGTAACGCACCACCAGCGGCTCGGTGCGCGTGCTTCCGTCGACGTCGGGTGCGGCATTCAGGTGGCCGATGGCTGCGGCTCCCGAGGCAATGTCCGCCAGCGGAACGGCGGCGGCCTGGCTTGGGATGGGATAAAGACCGGACTGTCCCGCCCCGACACGATCCACGACCTTGGTGAGCTGGCTTCGCAGCATGTACTCGGGCAGCGGTCGGTCGGGATTCCCGCGCGGCTCACCGAGCTGAAACAGCATCGGCAAGGCGACATTGCCGGCCTGGGTCACCGCCGCGGCGAGCTTGCGATCGCTGTTGAGCGCGTCCTCGGCCTCGGTCAGTACCGAGCCCATTTCGGCGGCGCTGCGCTGGGTCGTTTCCGGCAACGCCCGGTAGATCTGCGCGAGCCGGCTGACGTAGGCGAGGCCAGGATCGACTTGCGGCTCGAAGAAGAACGAGCCGTAGCCGACGATCTTCGCGCCGGCCTTGGCAAGCAAGGCGATCATTTGCGCGTGCACCTCGCGCGACCAGGGCCAGCGGCCGATATTGGCGATGCTCTGGTCATCGATTGCGATGACCGCAACCCGGTCCGATGGCGCACGATTGGAGGCGCGCACGCCGAAGTCGTACGCCTCGCGCTCGAAACTCTGGATCAGGTAGCTGTTCGATGCGAACAACAATAGGACGGCAATGACCAGCCCCAAGAACCAGTCGGCTTTCCAGAATGCCGTCTTGCTCATCTCGCCCGCCCCGATGGGTGCACGATTTAAATTGTTGCTTTTCTAGTAGCTTATGGTCGACTAGCGAGAGATTGTACGATAATTCGGTCGAAAGTCTATGATTTTTTTGGAACTGCCGTCTATTCCGCTCTTGGCGCATCGCGCGACAGTGCGCCCACTTCCTTCCCGACTGTCGCCAAGAGGATACGCCTGCCTTGGATCGATACGGCAGAGCTTTCGTGAGACGGCTGCATCGGCTCGGCTGTCGGACGGCGGCGGCTTCCTGCTCTGCGTGCCGCAGCGTAGATCCGCTTGTCGCAGAAATCCGCGCTCAGAATTTTGGACAAATGTCCGGTCGGCTCGGGTCGTCACCACAGGATCACCAGCCTGTCAGCTGTGTTCAGGACCACACATAGATGGCCGACAGCACGTCGTTTACTGCGCACCGCCCGCACCGATAGCGAACGTGCGATTGCGCTCGGTCACGCGAGTCATCTCTTTGTCGATGTCATCGCTCACAATCACTTCGTGCCCGCTCACGAACTGATGTGGTTCGACTGGGAAATGGTCACCCATGCCTCTTCGGGGTGGGCCATGGACGAACATCTGGGTGCCGGTCTCTTCGACCGGCCGGCAGCGATCATCCAAGCCGAGCTCGACGCATTGTCGAGCTTCGCGGCCGAGCATTTCGGCTGCACATTCGTGCGTGCCCGCAGCGCGCTCCGATTACTGGCGACCGCGGAGAGCGCATTGCGCGCGAGCCGCCTGCAGGCCGCGCTATGCCGTTGCGGCCGGCTGTACGATCGCAGGCTCGCCGCCCGCTTCGACTACTTCGTGGTAGAGACCGCGAAGCGCCTGCAGCAGCTCAATCGCGTGTTGAATGGTGAAGAGCCGCAGTGGTGCGCGGAACTCGCCCGTCGCGATATCGTATGCGGGCGCGTTCGCGAAGCCTTGGCGCACGAGCCGGCATACCGCCCGCCGCTGCCTCGCAATCTGTTCTGACGCGCATTGCGTCAGAAACCGAGCGAGATCGCGGCCACGGTCGCGCCGATCAGGATGCCGGCCAGAACGTCGCTCGGGTAATGCAGGCCGAGCACCAGGCGCGAGACGGCAACCAGAAAAGTGAAGGGAAGCGCAAGCCAGGCCAAGCCCGGGTAATAGGCGAGCAACACGGTACTGAACGCCACCGCGTGCAGGGTATGACCGGAAGGAAAACTGAACTGGTCCAGCGGTACTGCATTGCAGGCGATCGCGCGGTTTACCTGGTACGGCCGGGGCCGGGAAGTTTTCGCCTTCAGCCACTTGTAGACCGCGGTGCCGGCGAGCCCCGCGGCTGCCATGTGCAGCACCGCGGCCAGCGCGGCCGGTCCGTACCAGACGAGCAGCCAGAGCATGAGCAGATACCAGAAGATTCCGTCGCCGAGCCTGCTCACGGCGCGAAACAGCGTCCGCACCCAGTGGATCCGTCCTGCACGGTTGAATCGCAGGCAGAGCCGCTCGTCGTAGGCAAGCCAGGGCTGGAGCCCCTGCGTCTTAGCCATGACTTGCCCGCTGCGCGCGGATCACTTCATCGAGGACCCGCTCATAATCGTCGAACACCCGCTCCCAATCGAGACGCTCGGCCGCGGCGCGCGCGCCGGCGCGCAGCCTGAAGAGGCAATCCGGGTCGGCGGCGAGCGCGGCAGCCCGGCAAGAAAATGCATCGGCATTCGCATAAGGCGCGAGCACGCCGCGTGCGCCGTGCTCGACGTGCAAAGCCGCCGCCGCGTAGTCATAGGCGACCACAGCCAGCCCGCTTGCCATCGCCTCCAGAGTGACGTTGCCGAAGGTCTCGGTCAGGCTCGGGAACAGGAACACATTTGCCGATGCATAGTGCGCGGCCAGCTCGGCGCCGGTGCGCATGCCGGCGAAAATATGATCGGGAAACCGGCGTTGCAAGGCGGCGCGCCGCAGGCCGTCGCCCACCCAGACCAACTTGCATGCCGGATCGTGCTTGCGCATCGCATCGAAGGCCTTCGCGACCAGCGCAAGATTCTTTTCCGACGCCAGCCGACCGACATAGAGTGCGACTGGGGCGTCGCCCACGCCCCAGGATGCGCGCAGTGCGGGATCGCGCCGGGCCGGGGAGAACAGGCGCGAATCGACGTCGAGCGAAACCACCCGCAGATTGCGATATCCGCGGCGCGCCAAGTCGCGGCGCATGGCCTCGGTCGGCACCATGGTCACGAGCGCCCTGTTATGGAAGTTGCGCGAATAGGCGGCAACCGGCTTGCGCAGGAACCCGACCCGATAATGCTCGCTGTAGGAATGAAAGTTGGTTTGAAAGCCCGTCGCGTCCGGTAGCCGGTGCTCGGTCGCCGCAGCCAGTGCCGACCAGCCGAGCTGCCCTTCGGTCACGATATGCACGACATCCGGACGCCACAGTCTCCACAACCGGCTCAAGACTCGCTTGGCCGGCAATCCGAATTGGAGCCCCGCGTAGCGCGGGATCCGCAATCCGCGACACAGGATTTCCTCCAGTTTCTCGCCCTTTTGCGGGCGATCGGCCGGTCCTTGGCGCGGACGGATCAGCTGCACGTGGTAATGGCGATCCTGCAAAGCCGAAACCAGCTTGCCCACGGTCATCGAGACTCCGTTGATCTCGGGCGGGAAAGTTTCGCTTACGACCCCCACCCGGAGACTCGAGGAACGCGCGGCCGGTTCCTGGAGCAGAAAGGCGCTGTCATTCATGCAGGCCGCAGCATGCCCGCACAGGACTAAACGAAGATGAACGTTCGATTACAGTTGTGTGACGCAGAGTGGTTCAGCCGAACAGCACCAGCGCCCATACGGCGGCGACATTGATCAACGACACCAGCACGGCGGCGCTGCCGATGTCCTTGGCGCGTTTGGCCAACCGGTGATGATCGAAGGAGACGCGATCCACTGCCGCTTCGACCGCCGAGTTGAGCAGCTCGACGACCAGCACGAGCAGCACGCTCGCCACCATCAGCGCCTTGCCGGGACCGCTGGCGGGCATGAAAAACGCGGCCGGGATCAGTACCGCGGCGCCCAGCACCTCCTGGCGAAACGCGTCTTCGTGGCGGAATGCGGCCTTGAGCCCATCTATCGAATAGAAGAGCGCGTTCCACACGCGCCGCAGTCCCCTCTTGCCTTTGTGCGGGCTTTCTAGGGAGCCGGAGTCCATTTCAGGTCCAGTTCGCGCGCCGCCTTCACATCGTCGAGGCGGCGTACCGGGGTAGTGTACGGAGCCCCCTTGACCAGCGCCGGATCGGCGCGCGCCTCGTCGAGGATCTCCCGCATCGCTTCGACGAAAGCATCCAGCGTCTGTTTCGACTCTGTTTCGGTCGGTTCGATCAGCAGGCATTCCGGGACGAGCAGCGGGAAATACGTCGTCGGCGCATGGAACCCTTTGTCGAGCAGCCGCTTGGCGAAATCCATCGCCGTTACGCCGGTCTTCTCCTTCAACTCCTTGAGCGTGACGATGAATTCGTGGCAGGCGCGGCGGCCGGGGTAGGCGACTTCGAACCCCACCGCGCGCAGCCGCGCCATCAGGTAATTCGCGTTGAGAGTCGCAAACTCCGCAACGCGCCGCATTCCGCGCCGGCCGAGCATGCGGGCATATGCGTAGGCGCGCAGCAGCACGCCGGCATTGCCCGCGAAGGCGGACAGTCTGCCGATCGAATGCGGCCGGTCCCGCTCGTCGAGCCAGCGGTATCGGTGCTCGCGCCGGTCGACGATGGGCAGCGGCAGGAAAGGCAGAAGGCGTTCTTGCACGCCCACCGGCCCGGCGCCCGGCCCGCCCCCGCCGTGCGGGGTGGAAAAAGTCTTGTGCAGGTTGAGGTGGATCACGTCGAAGCCCATGTCCCCCGGCCGGACTTTGCCGAGGATCGCGTTGAGATTCGCGCCGTCGTAATAGAGCAAGCCCCCGGCTCCATGGACGAGGTCGCGGATCGCCTCGATCGAACGCTCGAATACGCCCAATGTCGACGGATTGGTGAGCATCAACCCTGCGGTGCGCGGTCCCACCGTCGCTCGCAGGGCGCCGAGATCGATGTTGCCGTCGCGATCCGTCGGAACTTCGCGCACATGGAAGCCGCACATGGTCGCGGTCGCCGGATTCGTGCCGTGTGCCGCGTCCGGCACGACGATCTCGGTGCGCGCCGCATCGCCGCGCGCGCGATGGTATGCACGGATCATCGCCACGCCGGCAAGCTCGCCCTGCGCGCCCGCCATCGGGGCGAGGCTGACCCCCGCCATGCCGGTTACTTCCGCGAGCATTTCCTGCAATTCCCACATGCAGGCCAGGAATCCCTGGCCGGTTTTCTCCGGAGCGAGCGGATGGCGGGACAGGAATCCTGGCAGCATCGCCGCCGCGTTGCAGGCACGCGGGTTGTACTTCATCGTGCACGAGCCCAGCGGGTAGAAATGGGTGTCGATCGAGAAGTTCAGCTGCGACAACCGGGTGTAATGCCGAACCGCGTCGAGTTCCGAGACCTCTGGCAACGGCGGCCGGTCTTTGCGCAGCAGATGCGCCGGCAAATCAGCCGCCGGCTTGCTTCCCGGCGTCTGTGCCCATGCACGGCGCCCGCTGCGGGACAGTTCGAAGATCAGCATGCGGTCTGGTCCCCCAGGAGTGAAACAACGTATCCGGCCCGGCCCTCGAAACTCATTTCAGCGCGGCAAGCGCAGCTTCGTAATTCGGCTCGTTCGCGATTTCCGGCACCAGCTCCGCATGCAACACCTTGTTGTTCTCATCCAGCACCACCACCGCCCGTGCGGTCAGGCCCTGGAGCGGGCCGTCGGCGATATCAACGCCGTACTTGTAATGGAAATCCTTGTGGCGGAAAGTGGACAGCGTCACCACGTCGTTCAGGCCTTCCGCACCGCAGAAACGCGACATCGCGAAGGGCAGATCGGCGGAGATCACCAGCACCACCGCGTTATTCATCGCAGACGCCTTTTGATTGAACACCCGTGTCGACTGCTGGCAGGTCGGGGTGTCGAGGCTCGGTACGATGTTGAGAACCTTGCGCTTGCCGGCATAGCGGGCGAGCGCGACATCGGCGAGATCCTTGCCGGTCAGGCTGAATGCGGGCGCGACATCGCCTTTCCTCGGCAGGTTGCCAGCGACGGTAACTGGATTGCCTTTAAGCGTGACGGTTGCCATGGAAAACTCCCTTTGGTTGGTCTTTACCGTGTGCCGGCGTCACGACGCGCCGCGCAGCGATTCCGACAGCGCATCCGCGTAGAGTTGCAGATCTCCCGCAAGCTTTGTCTCGGTCGCACACAGCAGGATCGCGTCGCCGAGTTCCGGATAGTCCGCCGAGAGCGCGACGCCACCCTGTACCCCATGTGAGAGCAGCTTTCGCAGCACCTGCACTGCGGGCCGCGGCAGACCGAGAACCGCTTCGTGGAAAACCGGGCCCGTGAAGCGCTTCACGACGCCGGGCAGCCGGGTCAGACGCTCCAGGAGGGACATTGTATTTGCATGACATGCCGTCGCGACGTCCTTCAGACCTTCCGCGCCCAAGAGCGAGAGGTAGATCGCGGCTGCGGTGACTGCGAGGCCCTGATTGGTGCAGATATTGGACGTCGCCTTCGAACGGCGGATGTGCTGCTCGCGCGCCTGCAGGGTCAGCGCAAAGCCCGGTTTGCCGTCCAGATCCACGGTGCGCCCGACGATGCGGCCTGGCATCTGTCGCACCAGGGGCTGCTTGCAGGCCATGAAGCCGAAGTAGGGCCCGCCGTTGGATAGCGGCACGCCGAGCGGCTGCCCGTCGCCGATTGCGATGTCTGCGCCGTGTGCGCCCCACTGACCGGGGGGCTTGAGCAGCGCGAGCGAGATCGGATTCACGCACGCGATCAGCGCCGCCCCGGCGGCGTGCGCCAGATCGGTGAGCGAGTCGACATCTTCGAGCACGCCGAAGTAATTGGGCTGCGGCACCACCAGCGCCGCAACATCCGATTTCGCCGCCGCGCGCACCGACTCCGGCAGCACGCGGCCTTCCTCGGTGCAGTAGGGAATCTCCAGGAATTCGATGTCCTGATTCGCGGCGACGGTGCGAGCGACCTTGCGATAGGCGGGATGAACCGTCGCCGGCATCAGGATGCGCCGCGCGCTCTTGTGCAGCCGCACCGCCATCAGCACCGCTTCGGCGAGCGCCGAGGCGCCGTCGTACAGGCTCGCATTGGTGACGTCCAGCGCGGTCAGCGAGCACATCATGCTCTGGTATTCCCACAGCGCCTGGAGAGTCCCCTGGCTCGCTTCGGCCTGGTATGGAGTATAGGCGGAGTAGAATTCGCCGCGCGTCGCGATCTGCCATACCGCGGCCGGCACGTGGTGTTCGTACGCCCCGGCACCGATGAAATTCAGAAACTCTCCGTCGCCCGCGGCGCGCTCTCGCATCAGCCGCAGGACCTCCATTTCCGAGGCTCCTTCCGGGACGCGGTCGAACTGCGCCCCCTTGACGCCCGCCGGTATTTCCTCGAACAGCTGCTCTATGCCGGCGGCGCCGATTTGCGCGAGCATGTCGCGGACGTCCTGTTCCGTGTGCGGGATGAAAGGCATGACCGGTCGGTAACGGCTTATGGGCGGGGAGAAACGCGCACACGCGGAACGATCGCGACGAGGAGGGCTGCGATCGTCATGCGGCCACGTCCGTCCCCGCCCTCAGTGCGCTTGCGCATCGATCAGCTTTTGATAGGCCGCCGCGTCGAGCAGCTCCGCCAGCTCGCCCGGATCCGCGGGCTTGAGCCGGAACATCCAGGCCTGGTAGGCGCCCTCGTTGATGCGCTGGGGCGCGCTGTCCAGGTCGGAATTTACCGCCACCACCTCACCGGAAATCGGGGCGTAGATGTCGGAGGCGGCCTTGACCGATTCCACGACTCCGCATTCCTCGCCTTTCCTGAGCTTGCGCCCTAGCTTGGGATTTTCCACGAAGACCAGATCTCCGAGCAGATCTTGCGCGTGGTGCGTGATGCCCACGCTCACCGTTCCGTCGGGCTCGAGGCGCGCCCATTCATGGGTTTCGGCGTATTTGAGGTCTGAAGGAACGGTCATCTGGAATCCTCGCTATCAGGTGGCGGCCGGGCCGATCAGGCTTTTGCCGCGGCGAACGAAGGGATATTTTACAGTCCGCGCCTTCACGCGCCGGTCGCGGACCTCGACGTCGACGACTTCGCCCTCCCGCACCCCGAGCGGCAACCGCGCAAACGCGATCGAGATGTTCAGCGTCGGCGAAAAGGTGCCGCTCGTGATCTGCCCGCTGCCGCTGGCGGTGTGCACCTTCTGATGCGAGCGGAAAACGCCGCGATCCAGCGCGACCAGCCCGAGCAACTGGGACTGCGGCGCCCGCTCAAGCAGCGCCGACCTGCCGATGAAATCCCGCTCCGAGCCGAAATCCACGGTCCACGCAAGTCCCGCCTCGATCGGGGTGACCGATTCGTCCATGTCCTGGCCGTAGAGGTTCATCCCCGCCTCCAGGCGCAAGGTGTCGCGGGCGCCGAGCCCGGCGGGAGCGACATCGGCGTCGCGGAGCGCGTCCCAGAGGTTTT
Source organism: Burkholderiales bacterium (assembly GCA_035651315.1). GTDB lineage: Bacteria > Pseudomonadota > Gammaproteobacteria > Burkholderiales > Eutrophovitaceae > DASRFY01. The sequence continues at coordinate 45,607 of DASRFY010000075.1, read as the reverse complement.
CGGCTTCCGCTGCCGGCAGCATGATTTCGAATCCGTCTTCCCCCGTATAGCCGGTGCGGGAGACGAACCATCCGTCGCTGAAGACGGCATGGAAAGGCTTCAATGACTCGGCTGCGGAGCCGATTCGAGGCGCCGCCCGCGACAGCTTGGCGCGCGCATTCGGTCCCTGCACCGCGATCATCGCCAGGTCGCGGCGCGGCGTCACCCGCGTCGCGGCCGCAGACTTGGCTCTTTGCTCGGCGATCCAAGCGAGGTCCTTTTCCGCGGTCGCGGCGTTGACCACCAGGCGAAAGCACGGCTCCTCGACAAAATAGACGATGAGGTCGTCGAGCACGCCGCCGCCATCGTTCAGCATGCAGGAGTACAGCGCCTTGCCGGGGCTGCCGAAGCGATCCACGTTGTTCGCCAGCAGGTGGCGCAGGAAATCGCGCGTGCCCTGACCCTGGATGTCGATCGCCAGCATGTGGGAGACGTCGAACATGCCCGCGTCGCGGCGTACCCGATGGTGCTCTTCGATCTGCGAGCCGTAATGCAGCGGCATTTCCCAACCCCCGAAGTCGACCAGCCTGGCGCCGAGCGCGCAATGGGCCGGATAAAGCGCGGTGTGCTTCAGCACGCTGTGCGCTCTTCTAGGGGTAGAAGAAGTACACCCGATAGCCTGCTGCCTCGATCTTGCCGGTATCGAGATAGAGCCGGATCGGCAACTCCGCGCGCGCTCCCAGCCCGGCTGCGCCGGCTGCGGCGTCGCCAAGGTACTCGGCGGGCAGGAACACGCGTCGCGCAAGCACTTGGTCCTGCGAGTTGGTCAGCGTCAGCTCGAAGGCCGGATAGTCGACTGCGGTCGCGGCGCGGTTGCGCAGCATCACGGAAAGTTCGATCTGGTTCGGATGCGCCGGATCGATCGCCTGCAGGTCCGACGCGTCGATATTGAGGCGGTCGGATAACCGTGGCAGCCCGAAGCGACAGCCGAGCCACGCGCAGGCACGTTCGTAGGCGGGTTTGACCTGCGGGAAGCTCGCCAGCACGTCGTCTCTGAACGCGTAGGCCCCCTCCGCCGCGGCGCCAAGCGCCGCAAGCAGCGACAGCAGCGCCCACAAGCCGGTGTGCGTGCGTGGCGGCGGGACGCGAAATTCCCACTCGTACAGGCTTGCCGCCGGGTCGTCCCGGTTCGCCGCGGCGGCCGCGACCGGCCGCGACGCGGGCGACTGCGAAGCGCCAGCAGGGGCCTTGTCCTGTGTCATGGCGGAGCGCGCGTCGGTCTTCACGACCCAGGGCTCGGCCTTGGCGGGACCGGACGCAGGCTCCTGCGCGGTAAGCGTCGCGAAGGCGTCGAATGCCTGCTGGCAATGCCCGCAACGCACACGACCGCTCGAAGCTTGCAGTTCCCGCGTGGTTACGCGGAACACGGTTTCACAGTGCGGGCAGCGGGTGTAGAGATTCATGCTCGCTTCACGCCTTCGATCCTCACCCAGCCTTCATCGAACGTAGGCGGCAGCACGTCGAACGCCTTCGAATAGATATCGACCATCTCTTGCGTCTGTGCGGCGAGAATGCCGGACAGCACGATGCGTCCGCGCGGCCGGACCAGGCCCGCCAGCAACGGCGCCAGGACCTTGAGCGGGCTGGACAGGATATTGGCCACCACCACATCGGCCGCTTCGGGTGCCGGCGCCTGCGCCGGGATGAACTGCGCGGATATGCAGTTACGGGCGGCATTGTAACGGCTTGCCTCCAGCGCCTGGGTATCGATGTCGACGCCGACCACACGGCCTGCTCCGAGCTTGGCGGCGGCAATCGCAAGTATTCCCGAACCGCAGCCGTAGTCTATGACGCTCGCGCCGGGCCTCAGGTTCGCCTCCAGCCAGGCAAGGCAAAGACGGGTCGTCGGGTGCGCACCGGTGCCGAATGCGACGCCCGGGTCGAGCACGACATTGATCGCCGACGGGTCAGGGGCGGCATGCCAACCGGGAACAATCCACAGCCGCGCGCCGACGCGGATGGGCGTGAACTGCGATTGCGTCAACCGCACCCAGTCCCGGTCTTCCACGCGGGCAAGCCGCAGTTCAGGCAGGGGGGCGCCCGCGATGCGCGATGCGTGCGCGAGCGCCGGCGCAAGGTCGGTTTCTTCGCCAAACAGCGCAACCAGCCTATTGTCTTCCCAGGCAAAAGACAGGTCTTCGCCGGGTTCGAGGAAGAGCGGACGCTCCCGATCGGTGCCGGCGCTTGCGTCCGTGATATCGACCGACACGGCGCCGGCCTCGACCAGCGCGTCCGCGAACACAGCGGCCCGCTCCGCGTCCAGGGTCATTTCAACGGCTATCCAGGCAATGGCTGGGCTCCGTGTCGCAGGCGGTTGCGGTGAACTACTCCAGCTTGCCCAGTTTGGCGAGCTTTTCTTCGAGGTAATGGATGCTGGTGCCGCCGCGCGCGAACGAGGTGTCGAGCATCAGGTCCTGGTGCAGCGGGAGGTTGGTGAGAATGCCCTCGACTACCATCTCCGACAGCGCGACGCGCATGCGCGCGATGGCCTGCTCGCGCGTATCCCCGAAGGCGATGACCTTGGCGATCAACGAATCGTAATAGGGCGGCACGAAATAGTTCGTGTAGACATGAGAGTCGACGCGGATACCCGGTCCGCCCGGCACATGGAAGGCAGTGATTCGCCCCGGAGAGGGCGTGAACTTGTAGGGATGCTCGGCGTTGATTCGGCATTCGACCGCGTGCCCCCGGAAGGTCACGTCCTTTTGCCGGAACGGCAGCCGTTCGCCGGCGGCGATCAGGATCTGGGTCTTGACAATGTCGATGCCAGTGATCATTTCCGTCACCGGATGCTCGACCTGGACCCGGGTGTTCATTTCGATGAAATAGAACTCGCCGTTTTCGTATAGAAACTCGAAGGTACCCGCGCCGCGATAGCCGATTCGCCGGCAGGCTTCGGCGCACCGCTCGCCGATGCGCAGCCGCTCCTTGGCGGGGATGAACGGCGCCGGGGCTTCCTCGACGATTTTCTGATGACGGCGCTGCATCGAGCAGTCGCGGTCGCCGAGGTAGACGGCGTTACGGCGCTCGTCCGCAAGCACTTGGACTTCCACGTGACGAGGGTTCTCGAGGAACTTCTCCAGGTACACCGTCGGATTTCCAAACGCCGCTTTCGCTTCCTGCTGCGTCATGCTGACGGCGTTGATCAGCGCCGCCTCGGTATGCACAACCCGCATGCCGCGCCCGCCGCCACCGCCCGCCGCCTTGACGATCACCGGATAGCCGATCTTGCGCGCGATCCGGATGGTCTCCTGCGGTTCTTCGGGCAGCGCACCGTCGCTGCCCGGCACCACCGGCACATTGGCCTTGGTCATCGCGTTCTTCGCACTGACCTTGTCACCCATCAGGCGGATCGTTTCCGGCCGCGGGCCGATGAATACGAAGCCGCTTTTCTCGACCCGCTCGGCAAAGTCCGCGTTTTCCGACAGAAAGCCGTACCCCGGATGGATCGCCTCGGCGTCGGTCACCTCGGCGGCGCTGATGATGGCCGGAATGTTGAGGTAGGAATCCGCAGATGGCGCCGGGCCGATGCAGACCGACTCGTCGGCGAGTCGCACGTATTTTGCGTCAGCGTCGGCTTCGGAATGCACTGCCACAGTCTTGATGCCCAGTTCGCGGCAGGCTCTCTGGACGCGGAGAGCGACTTCTCCCCTGTTGGCGATCAGAATCTTCTCGAACATCAGTAGTTTTCTTGACCTGCGGCTGGAGACTTTGGTTTCGGCTTACTCTCTGCGCTGCCGGAGAGGCCCGGCCTTTGCCGAACCCGCCACCGCGCGAGCCGGTGCCACGCTGCCAGTCGCTCAGGCGATTATGAATAGAGGTTGGCCATACTCGACCGGTTGACCGCTTTCGACCAAGCACGCCTTCACCTCGCCGCCGACATCGGCCTCGATCTCGTTGAGCAGTTTCATCGCCTCGATGATGCACAGCGTCTCTCCGGCGCTGACGGTCTGCCCCACTTCGACGAAGGCCTTGGCGCCCGGTGAGGGGGCGCGATAGAACGTCCCGACCATCGGCGACTTCACCACGTGACCTTCGGGTTGGCCCGGGACAGCCTGTTCCTGCGCCGACGCGGCGGCTGGAGCAGCCACGGGCGGCGTTGCAGGCAGGGGCGCAGTTGCCGGAGGCGGCGCCATCACCGCGCCTTGAGCCGCACCGCCGGTGCGGCTGATCCTGACCTTTTCCTCGCCTTCGGTAATTTCGAGTTCGGCAATGCCGGACTCCTGCACCAGATCGATGAGCTTCTTGAGTTTCCTCAAGTCCATGAACTCAGCCCTTCCTGTCGAACCGAAGTGCGAATTCCAGCGCAAAGTCATAGCCCATCGAACCCAGCCCGCAGATGACCCCGACTGCGGCATCGCTGAAATAGGAATGTCGCCGGAACGGCTCCCGGCGATGGATATTCGATAAATGCACCTCCACGAACGGGACCGCGACCGCCGCCAGCGCATCCCGAATCGCGACGCTGGTGTGGGTAAGCGCCGCCGGGTTGAGGATGACGAAATCCACCCCCTCGCTCTGGGCCTGCTGGATGCGGTCGACCAACGCACCTTCCGAATTGCTCTGAAAGCTTGCCAGCTTCGCTCCCGCCTCGGCGGCGCGGGACGATAGGCGGTGATTGATCGCCGCCAATGTCTCGGAGCCGTACAAATGTGGCTCGCGCGTCCCCAAAAGATTGAGGTTCGGCCCGTTGAGGACCAGGATATTTTGGGAGGTTTTGAAGCGGGACTGGGCCGCCTGTCGTCCCGTTGCGGCGGATGTCATGGCGGCGAGTTTGCCGCAGATACCTGCAACTTGTCCAGATTTCGCTTCCGTTCTCCCGATTCGCCGGGGTTCGGCCGCACCCTTCTGGGGGCCGATCGACCCACGGATCAGAACGTCAATCGGAAACAGTAAACAAAGAGAGGAATTTATGGATTTTCGGAGCACGATTTCCGCTTTTGCGACCGGAAAATGGCGCTTCGGTCGCTACAGCGCCGCCTCGACTACCTGGGCAAGCCTGGTTTGATCCAGTTGCCCGTAGCAAATCGCCAACACGTACCCACGGCGACCCAGCACCACGCTATACGGCAAGCCGCCCCGAACGTTGCCCGCACGGGTTGCCAATTCAATCCCGCGCCAGTGGCTTACTACTTGCAGCCGGCCGTCCAGGTTCGGAAGGGGGGGCCAAGAGCGCTCGATATCGACCAGGACGTATGGGCGACCGGGTTGAGGGGAAAGTAGCCGGCCGCTGCCGCCGCCATGACTGCGGCCAATAGGGGGCTTCGACGAAGTGTGCTCACTTAGGTTGTGCGCTGCCATCTGACATGGGGGCGAGACGCACTGTCTGCTTCTGGGGCAGAAAACACACGCCGATGTCGGCACAGCCCTGGGATACCGCTACGAGGTTTATCGCCCCCGTCGTCATCACGAGCGGCAGCGAGATGACGACCTCGTTGCGGTATATCTCGCTGCGTCCGAAGAAGTCGTCTTCGTGCCATTGAGCAGCCGGATACGTCGGCTCGCCCGTCCGCGCCGTGGGCTCGGCGCTGAAACGAAACTTCGACTTGTAGAGGTAGTAGCCCTCGGCGATCTGGTAGCGGACCTCGATCAATCCCGGCGAAACCACCTTTGCCGACAACCGGAACGCCTGCTCGGGGTCCAGCAGATCATCGGCCGCGCGGGCGGGCAACGACGCAAGCATGCCGGCGAGGACGGCGCTTTGCACGAGTCGCCGCACCAGGCTGGTCACGCCTTTCATTGAGCAGAAGTTCCGGTGAGACATGCTCTGCTTACCCAGTCCAGATACTCCTGCAACCCGGCTCGAACAGGGACTGCGACGATCTCCGGAAGTTCGTACGGATGATGGCGGCGGATTGCCGCTTCGAGGCGGGAGTATGCGCTGGCGGACACCTTGATCAGCACCGGCACCTCGCGGGCTGTCTCGACCACGTCCTTCCAGCGATAGACTGAAGTGCAGCCGTCGAGCACGTTGACGCAGGCGGCAAGGCGGTTTTCTATCAGCACGGCGGCAAGCCTCAGTGCAGCATCGCGGTCCGGGAGATTGGTGAGCACCACCAAGACGTCGGAGGGGGGCGAGGCTTTCGCTGCGCGCGAGGCCCTGCTGGCGTTTGGATTAGGCACGGCCGATATGCGGCACGCCGTGGGCAACCGACGGATACCTGAGCCGCACGCGCAATTCTTTCTTCAGGCGGCGGTTCGCGAGTCGCCGCGATTCGCGCATGAACGACAGCAGCGTTTCCGGGACCGCCTGCCGGGCGTGGTCCCAATCGAGGCGCGGCGGGTGGGGCAGGCGAAAGCGATCCGCGACCAGATCGAAGTATTCCCCCATTCTCAGGGACGAATCGTCCGAAGCGTTGTAGGCACGTCCCGCGCGGCCGCGATTCAACGCCGCGATGACGATACGCGCAAGATCGTCGGCGTGAATGTGATTGGTGTACGGATCCTGGTCCCGCGCCAGCACCGGCAGACCCGACTTCAGGCGTTCGATCGGGAGGCGTTCCGGGGCGTAGATGCCGGGCACCCGAAGGATCGCCACATGTGCGCCGGTCTCCGCACCCCAGGCGCGCAAGGTTCGTTCCGCATCGAGCCGCCGCCTCGCCCGGTCCGTCATCGGCCGCGCCGGCCGGGTTTCGTCGACCATTGCTCCCCGGCAATCTCCATACACGCCGCTGGTACTGATGTAGACCAGTCGCTGTGGTAGACTGCCCGCCCTCGTCAGGGCTCTGAGCAGATTGGCAGTACGCGAATCGCGCAGGCCGCCGGACGGCGGCGGCGCGAAATGGAGCACGTCCTGCGCCAGTCCCGCGAGCCGGTCCAGCGTATCTGGTCGATCGAGATCTCCGGGCACGGGAAGGATACCGAGGGCGCGCAGCGCATCCAGGCGCGATTCGGGCCGGGTGAGCGCATAGATCCGCCAGCGGCCGCGAACGGACCGCGCTACGCGCAGCCCTATGTCGCCGCAGCCGACAATCAGCAGTCTTCGCATGCAATTATTTTACGGGAACTCCCTGAAGGCGATTCCGCTCCGAGAGCGGTAATCGAAAGGCAATTCATGCCGTTCAAGGTCACGATCAAGCCGAGCGACCACAGCTTCACGGTCGGCGACGACGAAACCGTGCTCGCTGCCGCGCTACGGGAGGGCTACACCCTGCCCTATGGCTGCCGCAACGGTGCCTGCGGTGCCTGCAAGGGCAAGATCCTCGAAGGCAGCGTCGACTACGGCAATATCCAGCCCTACGTCCTGGCGGAGTTCGAAAAGAAGGCGGGATTCGCGCTGTTCTGCCAGGCGAAGCCCAGATCCGACCTGGTGATCGAAGCGCGCGAAATCACCGGGGTAGGACAGATCGAGATCCGCAAACTGCCCTGCCGCGTGCAGGGCTTGCACAGGATGGCACCCGACGTAATGGTGCTCAAACTGAAATTGCCTGCCAACGAGCGGCTGCAGTTTCTCGCCGGCCAGTATCTCGACATCCTGCTCAAGGAAGGCAAACGGCGCAGCTATTCCATGGCCAACCCGCCGCACGACGACGAGTTCGTGGAACTGCACGTGCGCAACATGCAGAACGGCGCGTTCACCGACTACGTCTTTCACCGCATGAAGGAGAAGGACATCCTGCGCTTCGAAGGCCCGCTCGGCACCTTCTTTTTACGCGAGGATTCGGACAAGCCGATCATCTTCGTCGCGAGCGGCACCGGCTTCGCGCCGATCAAGAGCATCATCGAGCACGCCTTCAATGTCGGCATCGAGCGCCCAATGACCCTGTACTGGGGCGGACGGCGGCCGCACGACATCTACATGGCGCAGTTGTGCGGCGACTGGCAGGCTTCGCACCAGAACTTCACTTTCATCCCGGTGATCTCCGACGCGCTGACCGAGGATCGCTGGCAGGGCCGTACCGGCTTCGTCCACCGGGCGGTCATGGAAGACTTCCCGGACATGTCGGGATACCAGGTCTACGCCTGCGGCGCACCGGTGGTCGTGGAGTCCGCGCACCGCGACTTCACAACGCAGTGCCGGCTCCCGGAGGACGAGTTCTACTCCGATGCCTTCACCCCTTCGGTCGATCCCAAACCCGTGTCTTAGGATTTGAGCGGCAGGGCGCTAACCGCTGTTCCTCAGCCCGGCCGCGATGCCATTGATGGTCAGTAGGATCGCACGCTTCAGGCGCTCATGCGTCTCGCCGGCGCGGTAGCGGCGCAGCAACTCGACCTGCAGATGATTGAGCGGGTCGATATACGGTGAGCGGTTGTGCAAACTGCGGGCAAGCGCCGGATTGGACTCCAGCAATTCCTGCTGTCCGGTGATGGCGAGCAGCCATCTCACCGTATTTTCCCATTCGTTGCTGACGCGCGAGAAGACCCGCTCGCGCAGCTCGACGTCGGCCACCAGCTCTGCATAGCGTGAGGCTACGCTGAAGTCGCTCTTCGCGAGCACCATGTCCATGTTGGACAACAGGGCGCGGAAGAACGGCCACTCGCGATACATCTGCTGCAACAAACGCAGCCCGCTGTCGCCGCGCTGCGCCACCCAGGCCCCTACCGCCGCGCCGAACCCGTACCAGCCGGGAAGCATGATGCGGGCGAGCGACCACGAGAACACCCAGGGAATCGCGCGCAAGTCCTCGATGCGATCGGATTTCTTGCGCGCGGCGGGCCTGCTTCCGACATTGAGATCGGCGATTTCCGCGATCGGCGTGGCGGTGCGGAAGAACTTCCGGAACCCCGGCGTCTCGTACACCAGCGACCGATAGGCCCGGTAGGCGATCTCGCTCATCTGTTCCATCGCCTCGTGATACTGCGAGGTCCCCGCCCCGTGTGCGCCCGGCCGCAGAAGGGTAGCCTCGAGCGTGGCGGCGACCAGCGTCTCGAGATTGCGGCGCCCGATCTCCGGGTCGGCATACTTGCTCGCAATCACTTCCCCCTGCTCCGTGATCCTGATCTGGCCCGCCACGCTGCCGGGGGGCTGCGCAAGAATCGCCTCGTAGCTCGGACCCCCGCCCCGGCCTACCGTGCCGCCGCGCCCGTGAAACAGTCGGAGTTTCACGCCATGGCGCTCGAACACCTGCAGCAACGTCACTTCGGCCTTGTACAGCTCCCAGTTGGCAGTGAGGAATCCGCCGTCCTTGTTGCTGTCCGAGTAGCCGAGCATCACTTCCTGGACGCCGCCGCGGCTGGCAAGCAGCCCCCGATACCAGGGAAGCCGCAGCAGTGCGTCCATCACCGCGCCGCAGCCGCGCAGATCGGGAATGGTCTCGAACAGCGGGATCACGTTGAGGTCCAGGCGCGGCTGTACGCCCGGCACCAGCATGCCCGCCTCCTTGAGCAGCAGCGCCGCTTCCAGCAGGTCGCTCACATCGCCGGTCTGGGAAACGATATAGCTGGGCAGTGCCTGCGTCCCGAAGCGCCGCTGCAGCTCGGCGGCGGTATCCAGGATCGCCAGCTCCTTGCGCGTGTCTCTGCCATATTCAAGGTGGGGCGAACGCAGCAGACGCGGCACCGAAAGTTCTTCCAGCAGCCAGGCTCGCCGCTGCGCTTCCGGCAGCAATGCATAGCCCGTCCGGCCTGCGCCCTTCTCGAACAGCTCCGCAATCACCGACTCATGCACCGCCGAGTGCTGGCGCATGTCCAGCGGGGCGAGATGAAAACCGAACACGTCCACCGCCCGCCGTAAGTCGCGCAGCCGGCCGCATGCGACCCGCTCGCCGCCGTTTCTCGCCAGCGAATCGGCGAGCACCGCCAGATCGCGGGCGAACTCGGCGGCCGTCGCGTAGTGCTTCGCCCGTCCCACCGCCCGGCGCTCGGGCGGATGGCCGTCGAGCATGCGGGTGGTTTCGGCAAGCCGGCTGTAGATGCCGATCAGCGCGCGGCGATAAGGCTCGTCGCGCCGATGCTCGGAGGCGTCCGGCGAGCGCGAAGCCAGCTCTTCCAGCTCCGGCGTGATGTCGACCAGACGCACCGACTGGGACAGCTCGGCGCCGAGGCGGTGCACCTCCTCGAAGTAGAAATCGAGCGCGGTCGACGAGTGACGGTGCAGCGCGTGCCGCATCACTTCGTGTGTGACGTGAGGATTGCCGTCGCGGTCGCCGCCGATCCAGCTTCCCAGCCTCAGGCAGCTCGCCACGCGCACGCGAGCGCAGCCCGCCGCGGAGAGTAGGTCCTCGACCAGCGCGTACAGCCGGGGCAACTGCCGGAAAAACGTGTAACGGTAGTAGGACAGCCCGTTCTCGATCTCGTCGTCCACCGTGAGCCGCAACTCGCGCAGGCTGCGCGTCTGCCAGAGCGTCAGCACGACGCGGCGCAGGTCTTCTTCGTTCTGCGCCTGTTCCTCCGAGGTGAGCCGTATCCGGTCGCGCTCGGTGAGCAGGCGCGAAATCTCCATCTGGCAGTCGAGAATGCTCTTGCGCTGCACCTCGGTGGGATGCGCGGTCAGCACCGGCGAGATCAACGCCTGCTCGAAGAATTCTTCGATCCGCTCGCAGGAAATGCCCGCCTGGCGCAGCCGCTCCAGGGTAAGAGTCATCGATCCTTCCTGCGGCGGCGAGCCGGCGATCTGATGGGCGCGGCGGCGCCGGTTGTGGTGCTGGTCTTCCGCGATGTTGGCAAGCAGCGAGAAATGGCTGTAGGCGCGCACCACAGCGATCGTTTGGGCGGGGTCCAGGCCGTTCAGCACCGACTCCAGCTCGCGCTTGGCCTGGGGATCGCGATCGCGGCGAAAGCGGATCGCGTTCTGCCGCGTCCGCTCGATCAGGTCGAACACCTGTGCGCCCTCCTGCTCGCGGATGGTGTCGCCCAGGATGCGACCGAGCAGTCTGATGTCTTCCCGTAGCGGCAGCTCTTTGTCCGGCGCTGCGAGGCCTTCGTCGGCGGGGTTCATATCGGTTTCATTGCGCGAGCGGGCGCGGCCGGAGCCGAGCAATCGGTAGGCCGGCTGCGTTCAAATCGCCGGGCGGCGGCGGCCGCCGGTCAACTGTTTCAGTTGCGACAGGGTGAGGGAGAGCGCCTCGCGGTATTGGGCTGCGGCGGCCTCGGGCTTGCCGGTGCTTTCGTGAAGCCGCGCCAGCTCGAGATGCGCGGAGTACGTCGGCTCGATGGACAGGCTTGCTTCGAGGTAGCTCTGCGCCTTGCCCCACAGGCCCTGTTGCGCGCACAGGCGACCGAGCACCAGCAGCAGCACGGCGTCGCGCGGGCGGGACCTGAGCCAGCTCTCGGCGCGCTCGAGCTGCTGCGTCACGCCGTCGCCCGCACACTCCGAATACAGGGCGAGCAGGCCGGAATCCCACTGCGCCTCGAGCGCTTCTTCGATGATCCGGTGCGATTCGGTACAGCCGCCGAGCGCCGCGAAGCACTGTGCGGCGGTCGCCGCCACCCGCGGGTCGCGCTTCCGCTCGGCGGGCATCTTTGCCCAGTACTCCCGCAGCGTGGTCGCGTCCAGCGCCTTGCGCTTGAGATTTTCGATATACGCATGGCGGCGGATCTGGTCGACTACCGGCGGCTCGAAGACTTTGCGTTTCTCGAGCTGGGGCAGCAGCCGCAACACTTCGTCCCAGTTGCGGGCGAGCTGGTGCGCCCGCAGCTCCATTCGCAGCGCGGCGGTATGCTTGTCCGGCATCTGCTCCAGCAGGTGCAAGGCGTCGTGATAGCGACGCTCATCGAGCAGCATCTCGGCCTGCGCGAGCAGATGCAGCCCCCGGTATTGCTCGTCTGCTTCCGTCACGCCGGCCAGATAAAGGTCGCGCGCACCGTAGTCGCGCATGCCGTGCGCCGCGCGCGCCGCCAACACGGCAGCGAGCGCCGGCTGCTCGCCCAGCTTCATCGCTTCCGCGGCCGCACGCTGCGCCTTGCCGAGGCGGCCTTCGAAATAATTGCGCAGCGCCTCTGCGAAAGTCTCGCGTGCCTTGTTCTGCGCGCGCCGCTGCTGGAAGGCCCGCACCCGGGAGGGCATCGTCACCGTCACGACCAGGGCGCGCACCGCGAGATAGCCCGCGATCAGCCCCGCGATGCCGCACAGCGCCGCGAACGCAATCGACAGCTCGACGCGATACGGGGGCATCACCAGCAGCACGTAGCCCGTGCTCGCCCGCGCCGCGAGCACGAGCCCCACCGCCGCCGCCGCGAGCATGATGATCCAGAGCAGCCAGCGCATGGCGTCCGTTTCCTACTGCACGTTGCGCTCGCGCACCAGCCGGTAGTTGCGTACCGCTTCCAGGCTGGCGCTGATGTCGGGAACCGCACCGTCCAGATCGGTACGGGAAAGCTGCTCCAGCGCGGCGAGCGCCCCTGTCACAGCCGGCGACTTGGCGTCGAAATAGCGTTTGAGGGAGGCCGCCGCGGAAGACAGATCCGTCCTGAAGCTCACGCCGTCGCGCGCGAGCAGCGACAGCCTCGCACCGAGCAGGCGCAGTTTCAGATTCTCGCGCACGAAGAACGCCTGATCCGGTGCAAGCAGTGCTGGCTCCTCGCCGTCGACGCGCTGCACGCGTATCAGCCTGGCAAGGTCCTGCCATAGCTCGCGCCAGAATGCGCGCCAGCCGGATGCCTGCTGATCGGCGGGCGGCTCCGGCGCGACGCGCGCCTGCGCTGCGAGCGGCATCTTGTCGATCGAATCGAGCAGGCGCTCCAGCTTCAGTCCGATTCCGGTCACGTCCGCCTGGGGAGCGCCACGCAGCCGCTCGATGTCGCGCTCGATCACCCGGCGCAACTGCGTGAGCTGCGGTCGGTCGGCGCGGGCAAGTCGCGAATCCGCGGTCTCCAGCGCCAGCAGCGCGGCCTTGACGTTGCCGGCAAGCTGCAGCTGCTGGCTGGCGATCAGCAGGATCTGCTCGACGTCGGCGAGCAGCCATTCATCGCGCGAGCGCGACATCTCCCGGTAAAGCGACTCGAGCGCAAGGCGCTGGTTCTGGGTTTCTACGATGCGCGCCTCCAATTGCCCGAGCCTGGCGTCCACGTCGCGCAGACTGCTGCGCGCGTCGCTACTGAGGCTGCGGGCCTCGCGGTTGGCGGAGTCGGCCTCCGCGAGGCGCCGCGCGAGTTCCTGCTCCAGCGCATTGCCCGCATTGCGCGCCGCGTACCATTGCCAGGCGGAGAGCGCCGCAGCGCCCAGCGCGACGGCGAGGGCGAAGCTCGCGAGCTTCGCGCCGCGTCCGCCGGTCTGAAACCGTGTGCCACCGGCCGTCGCGCGGTCGGGGGAGATCTGGGGTTGTTCTTGCTCGGTCATGTCCGTTGCCGGGTCTGGGTAGCGATCGGGCGCAGTCTTCCGAACCAGGCCCGCAGGCCTGCGACCAGACCGGCATCGCCTGCCGCGGTCACGCAAATCGCCCGCGCGCCCTTCGAGAAGGCGCGGGCGGCGATCCGCGGATGGGAAACGAACGCCTCGGCGCGGCGCAGCCATTCGGCGGCATCCGCGCCGGCCGCCTCGAAAAGGTTGTCGACGATCTGCGCGCTGGTCGCGGTCCAGGCGTGCAGGTCGCCGCCGCGGATCAGCGCATCGAGCGCGGCGAATGGCGCGGCCGGCCGCTCCCGGCGGTAGCACTGCGCGAACACGACCTGCGCCCCGCGGGCACGCAGCCGCTCGGCAAGCCACTGCCGCCCGCCCTCGCCACGGAAGATCACGATGCGCAATCCTTCCACCGCCACGAGGGCGGGATGCGACGCGAGCGCTTCGCTGTCGTAGCCGTCCCGCGGCATGATGATCTCGCGCAGTCCCGCATTTTTCAACTCTTGAGCGGTGCCGGGGCCGACGGCGGCGACGCGGATCCCGACCGGCAGGCCGCCGCGGCGCCGAACGCACTGCATGCCGATCCGGGCCGCGTTGGGGCTGACGAAGACGGCGAACTGCGCGCTGCGCAGCGCGTCCAGCGCGACGTCCAGCGCCGCGTCCGACGTCTCCACGATCTCCACGCCGGGAAACAGCACCGGCCTGCCGCCGAGCGCGTGCACCGCCGAAGCAAGCGCGCCGGTCTGTGTCCGCGGGCGGGTGATCAACACGCCGATGCCCTCCAGCTCGCCGCGCACGCCGGTCATGATTTCTGCGCCTCGAGCCCCGCCAGAATATCGCGTGCGCCCCTGACGGCAAGTTTGTCGGCCAGGATGCGGCCGAGCTCTTCCGGCGCGCTCGCGCGATCGGCAACGGCCTCGTCGTATACGATCCGGCTGCCATCCGGGGCGGCGACGAAACCGCGCAGTCGCACGCGTCCGCCCTCCAGATGCGCATGGCCGCCGAGTGGGGTAGTGCAGCTGCCGCCCAGCGCGCGCGACAGGGCGCGCTCGGCTTCCACGCACCAGCGCGTATCCGGATCGTCCAGCGGCGCGAGCAGGGCGGCGACATCGGCGCGCTCTGCCCGGCACTCGATGCCGAGCGCACCCTGGCCCACCGCGGGCAGGCTTTCCTGCGTATCGAGCACGCGCGTGATGCGCGCCTCCAGGCCAAGCCGCTTCAGGCCAGCGGCCGCCAGGATCAACGCATCGAAACGCCCTTCGTCGAGCCTGCGCAGACGCGTGTGCACGTTGCCGCGCAGCGGCTGCACGTCGAGACGGGGATAGCGGGCGCGGATCTGGCTCTCCCGCCGCAGGCTGGAGGTGCCCACTCGCGCGCCTGCCGGCAGCTCGCCGAGATCGCGGTAGCGGTTCGATACGAACGCGTCGCGCGGATCCTCGCGTGCGGTGATGGCCGCGATCAGAAACCCTGCGCTGAGTTGCACCGGCATGTCCTTCATCGAGTGCACCGCGATATCGGCCCGCCGATCGGCAAGCGCCTGCTCCAGCTCCTTGACGAACAAGCCCTTGCCGCCGAGTGCGGCCAAGGACGCCCCCAGGCGGCGATCGCCCTCGGTGGTCATGCCTAGCAGGCGGGTGCCGACCGAGGGGTACAGCGCTTGCAGGCGCGATTCGACATGCCGCGCCTGCCACAGCGCGAGCGCGCTTTCGCGCGTGGCAACAACGATTCTGGACGGAGGATTGCGCAAGTCCTGGCTTTCGATTACGGCGCGCCGCTTACCGGCGGGCGCGGACGGCCTGCGTGCAGGTCGATCCTGGGCCGCCGAACGGTCACGAAACCCCGACCAGCACCCGCATGCGGATGGGGACCGGTCGCGGTTTTCGCAAGTCTAACCCGCCGCGGGGGAAGAATTCGACGCACCGGGCGGGCCTACAGATCACGCGCGCCGCCGCGCCGGCTCGTTTCGCGCGAGGAGGCGAGCGCACGGTGCGCGGCCTCGGTCATCACCGACACGCCGGAATGGATCACGCGCCGGAAATACTGCTCGAGCACGATCACCCCTTCGCGCGCATGCCACACCACGATGCGATTGTCGAACATGCCGCTCATCCCCGCCCTGAGCCTCTCGCTCGACGCCTCGCCCGCCCCGAAACGCGCCACCAGCGCCTTTCGCATCTGATCGAAACCGGACTCGTCGATCAGTGCCGTGGCGCATTCCAGCCGTCCATCGCGGTATACCAGCAGCTGCCCGCGCACCGGACGGCCTTCCAGGACAAGACCGGCGAGGTCTTTTCTGGCGCAGGTGCGGACGCCCGGTTCGGTGTCGGCGCAGTCGAAGCGCCCCGCCGCGAGCGCCTGCAGCGACGAACCGAGCGCGGGCTCGTCTAGCAATGCGCCCGCGTGCAGCTTGGCGGCGCAGACGGCGAGCGCGATTCCGAGCCACGCGCGTGTCACAACACGTTGCGCCCGAGTTCCCTGACGATATGCTGCTGGCGCCGGCTGACCGGCAGCCGCTCCGCCAGCCCGCGCATCTTCACCGTCCATCTGGGCTCTCCCGCCTCCCCCGTCTCCTTCTCGAAGCCCTCGATATGCTCCCTGGCGACGAGGCAGCTGCGATGGATGCGGACGAAACGCTCGGCAAACTCCTGTTCCAGCCGCAACAGCGATTCCTCCAGCACGTATTCACGCTCCGCGGTGCGCAGGGTCACGTACTTGAGCTCGGCGCGCAGATACAGGACCGCGCCGATCGGGATCAGCGTGACCCGGCCCCGTTCCTGCACGCCGAGGTGGGTGCGCGCCTCCGGCGCGATGTTCTGCAAGACATCCAGAGACAGTCGCGTGATCGATCGCGCGCGCGCCAGCGCGTCGTGCAGCCGCCGCAGGCGGATCGGTTTGACCAGATAATCGATCGCGTGCAGCTCGAAGGCCTTGAGCGCGTAGTCGTCGTAGGCGGTGGTGAAGACCACGTGCGGCGGATCGGGTAGTTTCAACAGGTGCTGCGCGACCTCGATACCGTCCATCTCCGGCATGCGGATGTCGAGCAGCACGACGTCCGCGGGCTCCGCCTCCAGCAGCGACAGCAGCTCACGGCCGTTTCCGGCCTCGCCCACCAGCTTGAGCGGAATCGAACCCGCGATGTCCTCGAGCAGGTCCTTCAAGCGGCTGCGCGCCGGGGCCTCGTCGTCGGTGATCGCGACGCGGAGCTTGTTGGCGTCCTCGCTCACCGCTTGCCCTTCACGTAGGGAACCCGGATGCGCGCCTCGAATACCCCGCCCTCGGTGCGCGTCGTAAGGCTCGCCTCGGCGTCGAAGTGCAGTTGCAGCCGCTCACGGATATTGGCGAGCGCCATGCGGTTTCCGGAGCCCTGCCGGCTCTCGCCGCGCGCTGGATTGCGCAGGCTGATGTGCACCACATTGCCCTCTGCGCGGATCTCGATGGTCACGCTGCCCGGATCGGCCAAGGGCTCGATGCCGTGGTAGACCGCGTTCTCGAGCAGCGGCTGCAGCACGAGCGGCGGAACCATCGCGTCCGGAGGCATGCGATCGATACGCCAGTCGACCTTCAATCGCTCGCCGAGCCGCAGGTGCTCGATGGCAAGGTACTGGCGGCAGATCTCGATCTCGCGGGACAACGGAATGAGGTCCCTGTTGTCCGCCATCAGCACGCGGAACAGCTCGGCGAGATCCTCCAGCGCCTCCTCCGCCCGGCGCGGCTCGCTGCGCACCAGGGAGATCACCGCATTCAGGCTGTTGAAGAAGAAGTGCGGCCGGATGCGCGCCTGCAGCGCCTGCAGCCGCGCCTCGGTGAGCGCCGGCGAAAGCGCCCGGTTGCGCAGATTGAAGTAGCCGACGATGAGCAGCGCCGCCGCTGCGGTGAGCAACCAGTAGTGCGCGAGCGATGCGCCAGTCCCGCCGTCGAGCAGCGTCCAGGCGACCTTCGCGACGACGGTGGCCGAACCGAGCGCGACGGCGGTCACCGCGGCGACCGCCGGGACGTACTGCATCTGACGCAGCCACGGGGCGAGGGCGCCCAGCACCAGCAGCGAGAGCATGGTGACCGGCAGGGCAAGCGCGATCGCCGCGCTGCAGGTGCGGATCCAGCCTTCAACCGTGGCGGTCCGCGTCGCTGCGCCGAGCACGGCCATCAGGGCGACGATGACCAGGATGCGCAGTATGACGCCCAGGTTGCGGAAATCCGGCAACGGGTTGGAGTGTCGGTTCTGATCTATACTTGCCATCGACTGCGGCGCGCGGCGCAGGCGCGCCCGATCGCGCGCTACAGGCGCCCCATTTTGAGTGAGCCTCCTCCCCGATGCAACCGAAAGACGCTGCCGCGCCCGACAGCGGCAAGAACTGGTCAGGCAGATTCAGCGAGCCGGTCGCGGAGCTCGTCAAACGCTATACCGCGTCGGTGGATTTCGACAAGCGGCTCGCGGAGTTCGACATCCGGGGTTCGCTCGCGCACGCGCGCATGCTGCACGCCGTCGGCGTGCTCTCTGCGGAGGACCTCGGCGATATCGAGCGCGGCATGGCGGAGATCCTGGGAGAGATCCGCACCGGGCGCTTCCGGTGGTCAGCCGAACTCGAGGACGTGCACCTCAACATCGAGAAGCGACTGACCGAGCTGGTCGGCGACGCCGGCAAGCGGCTGCACACCGGGCGCTCGCGCAACGACCAGGTCGCCACCGACATCCGTCTGTATCTGCGCGAGGCGATCGACGAGATCGTCGCGCACATCCGCCGTTTCCGGGAAAGCCTCGTCGACCTAGCGGAGCAGCATGTCGACACGCTGATGCCGGGCTACACGCATCTGCAGGTCGCCCAGCCGGTATCGTTCGCGCATCACCTGATGGCCTATTACGAGATGACGGGGCGCGACGCGCAACGCCTCCTGGACTGCCGCAAGCGGATCAACCGGCTGCCGCTCGGCGCAGCGGCGCTTGCCGGCACCGTCTATCCGATCGACCGCGAACGGGTGGCGCGCGAACTCGGTTTCGAGGGCCTGTGCGAGAACTCGCTCGACGCGGTATCCGATCGCGATTTCGCGATCGAGTTCTGCGCCTGTGCGGCGCTCGTCATGACGCACCTGTCGCGACTGTCCGAGGAGATCGTCCTGTGGACGAACCCCCGCTTCGGCTTTGTCCGGCTCGCCGACCGCTTCTGCACCGGTTCCTCGATCATGCCGCAGAAGAAGAATCCGGACGTGGCGGAGCTCGCGCGCGGCAAGAGCGGCCGCGTCAACGGCCATCTGGTCGCGCTGCTCACTCTCATGAAGGGCCAGCCGCTCGCCTACAACAAGGACAACCAGGAGGACAAAGAGCCGTTGTTCGACGCCGTGGACACGGTGCTGACCACGCTCGCGATCTACGCGGACATGATTCGCGGCATCGAGGTCGATCGCGCGGCGATGCGCGCGGCCGCCGCGGAAGGCTTCGCCACCGCGACCGACCTCGCCGATTACCTGGCAAAAAAAGGCCTGCCGTTTCGCGAAGCGCACGAGGCGGTGGCACGCGCCGTGCGCCATGCGGCGGAGAAGGGCGTCGACCTGTCCGGGTTGTCGCTCGAGGAGCTGAAGCGCTTCTCCCCGCTCATCGAGCGCGACGCGCTCGACGGGCTGACGCTGGAGGGATCCCTCGCCGCCCGCAACCATGCCGGCGGCACCGCCCCCGAGGCGGTGCGGCGCGCGATCGCGCGGGCGCGGCGGGAACTCGCCGGCTGATTCCGGCGACGAGCGCGCAGTGCGGGAGCGCGCCGGATCAGCGCGCCTCGCCTCGTCCGGCCGGGCGATCCGCATCGCACGCCGCCGATAGAATCCCGCTGCGGGAACGGTAAAGCCGATGAGGCAGCCGGGGGCGGCGACGTGGCAGCGGGGTCGCGGCGCAGATCGCGCGCAGCCAGGCTCGCCCGTTCGAGCTGCGGCAGGTACGCCCCGACGACGCCGGCTGCATCAACCAGAGCTGGATCTTGGAAGGCGCCGACCGGCGCGTATTCGTCAAGCTCAATTGCGCCTCCCGCCTCGACATGTTCGACGCCTAGGCGGAAGGTCTGGCGGAACTCGCCCGCGCGGGCGCGCTGCGGGTGCCGACGCCGATCTGCTCCGGCGCCGACGGGCTGCGATCGTGGCTCGCGCTCGAATCCACGATCGACGCGCTTCTCGCCGAAGTATCGTGTTGATGAATCCGGCCATGACTGTTACATTCCCGGCGCGCTTCACGCCGGTCCAGCGCGGTATCGATGCCCCGCTGGATTATTTTTTGCCCCTTTACGATCGAGAGCGCGACGGGAGGAGACGATGCAGAGGCGACGCTTGCTGAGCGGCGCGGCCCTGGCGTTTGCCGTGCTGGCAGCGCTCTCGGCCGCGCAAAGTCAAGCCCAGGACAAGCCGATCCGGATCGGGCTGGTGACTTTCCTGTCCGGCCCGGCGTCGGGGCCGTTCGGGGTGCCGGCGAAAGTCGCGGCCGAAGCGATCGTCGAATCGCTCAATGCCGGTCGAGCGCCCGCGCCGTACAACAGCAAAGGCTTCGCCGGCACACCGCTCGAGATGGTGATCATCGACGAGGCGGGCGGCGCGACCAAGCAGGTCGCCGAATACCGCAATCTGGTGCAGCGGCAGGAAGTCGATTTCGTGATCGGCTACATCTCGAGCGGCGACTGCCTGGCGATCGCCCCGGTGGCGGAAGAACTCAAGAAGCTGACCGTCCTGTTCGACTGCGGCACGCCCCGCATCTTCGAGGAGGGCGCCTACCGGTACGTGTTCCGCACCCGGGCGCACGCCACCATGGACGCGGTCGGCGGCGCGCTCTACCTGCTCGAGCAGATGCCCGCCCTCAAGACCTACGCCGGCATCAACCAGAACTACGCCTGGGGCCAGGACTCGTGGAACGACTGGACGGCGGTGCTGTCGGTGCTCAGGCCCGAGGCCAGGGCGCTCACTTCGCAGATGCCGAAATTCGGCGCCGGCCAATACGGTGCGGAGATCTCCGCGCTGTCGCAGAGCGGCGCGGAAGTGATCCACTCCAGCCTGTGGGGCGGCGACCTCGAGGCGTTCATGCTGCAGGCCGTTCCGCGCCAGCTGTTCAAGAACAAACGGCTGGTCCTGATCGCGGGCGAGCCGAACCTGCACCGCCTGGTCGGCAACATTCCCGACGGCACCATCGTCGGCGCGCGCGGGCCGCACGGCGTGTTCGCGCCCGAGACCCCGCTCAATGCCTGGCTGCGCGAGATCTACAAGGCCGCGACCGGACTGGATCCGAACTATCCCGCCTACAGCGTCGCGCAGGCCTTCCTCGGACTCAAGGCGGCCTACGAGAAGGCGCGCCTGGACAAAATCCGGAACGCAATCCCGATGGGCGCCGCCAAAGGCGTAAAGGAGGAGATGGAGAAGGCCTACGCCGCGCCCGCCGCGGAAGAAGTCGCCGCCGCGCTCGAGGGGCTCACCTTCGAAGGGCCGAGCGGCAAGGTAATGATGCGGCTGGGCAAGGGGCATCAGGCGGTGCAGGGCACCGCCTACGGCACCACGCGCACGGTCGGCGGCCAGGTGCTGGTCGAAAACGTCCGCCACTACCCGGTGGAAAGAGTCCAGCCGCCGGAGGGCGTGACCAGCGTCGACTGGATCAAGGGCGGCATGAAGCCGGGCAAGTGGTGATGCCCGGCAACGCCATGCGCGCGCCGCGGCTTCGATAGGACCGGAGCATGGGCCAACTGCTTGCGGTGGCAATCGACGGGCTGAACTACGCGTCGTGGCTGTTCATCATCGCCGTCGGGCTCACCCTGATCTACGGCGTGATGAAGATCCTGAACATCGCCCACGGCAGCCTGTACGCGCTCGGCGCGTACGCTGCGGCGTCGCTTGCAGGCTACTGGCTCAACACCGGTCGCGCACCGATGGGCAGCTACGGCATGCTGCTGCTCGCCGCGGTACTGGTCGGCCTGATCGCCGGGCCGGTGATCGAGCGCGGGCTGCTGCGCTTCATGTACGGCAAGGAGGAGATCGTGCTGGTGCTCGTCACCTACGCGGTGTTCCTAATCCTGGAGGACTTCATCAAGCTCGCCTGGGGCGTCGATCCGCTGTTCATCGCGCAGCCCTACGGGCTGCTCGGCAGTTTCAGCATCGCCGGCCTGACCTACCCGGTCTACAACCTGGTGCTGATGGCGGTCGCGATCGTAATCGGCTGCCTGCTCGCGTGGGTGATGGCGCGCACGCGCAGGGGCAAGATGCTGATCGCCGTCATCCACGACCGCGAGATGGCGGCGGCAAGCGGCATCAACGTCGCGCTGGTGTATTTCCTGACCTTCACCGTCGGCGCCATGCTCGGCGCGATGGGCGGCGCGCTCACCGCGCCGATGATCTCGATGCAGCCGGGCATCGGCGCGGAAACCATCGTGCTCGCGTTCGCGGTGGTGGTCATCGGCGGGCTGGGCAGCCTGCCCGGCGCGGCGCTCGCCGCCGTGCTGGTGGGATTGGTGCGCTCGGCGGCGGTTCACTACCGGCCCGAGCTCGACCTGTTCAGCATCTACCTGGTGATGGCGATCGTGCTCATCGCGCGGCCGAAAGGCCTGTTCACCACGCAGGAGGCGCGCAAGATATGAGCCGCGATCGCAGCGCCGGCATCCTCACCGCGGCGTTCGTCGCGCTGCTCGTCGGCGGCGCATTCCTGCCGCGCTGGGCGATGTTCCTCATCGACATCTCCCTGTGCTACGGCATCGTCGTGCTGGGCATGATGTTGCTGATGCGCACCGGACTGGTGTCCTTCGGGCACGGGCTGTACTACTGCCTGGGCGCCTACGCGGCCGGCACCCTGGAGCCGTTCTTCGGCGTGGCCGACGTGGGTCTGATGGTGCTGTCCGCGGTCGCGGTGACCGCCGCCGCATCCGCGCTGCTCGCGCTGCTGCTCAGAAAGTACCGCGATATCTTCTTCGCGATGCTGTCCCTGGCGCTGTCGATGATCCTCTACGGCCTGCTGGTGAAGACTTCGGCGCTCGGCAGCTCGGACGGATTCAACGTTTCGGTGCGCACGCTGTTCGGCTTCGTCATCGGCGGCACCGACTACGAGCGCCGGGCGATCTTCGCCACCACGGTGGTCGTGGCCTGGATCTGCGCCATGCTCATGCATCGCTACCTGCAATCGCAGCGGGGACGGCTCGCCGGCGCGATCCGCGACAACGAGCTGCGCGTGGAGTACATGGGGGCATCGGTGGCCAACACGATCCACGTCAATTACGTCATCTCCGCCGTGCTCGCCGGCGTAGGCGGGGCGCTCGCCGCGGCGAGCGTGGGCCATATCGATCCGGAGATGGCGTATTGGACGACCTCGGGCGAGTTCGTGTTCGTCGGCATCCTCTCCGGCACCGGCAGCGTGGCCGCGCCCTTTCTCGGCGCGGCGATCTTCGAGACCATCCGCAGCACCGCCTACGAATACTCCCCGAACACCTGGCAGATGACGCTCGGTATCACGATGCTGGTCGTGATCATGTTCCTGCCGGGCGGATTGTGGTCGCTGTTCACGCGCTGGCGCAAGGCGGCCTGACGATGGCGACGGTGCTCGAGGCGAAGGGCCTGAACAAGAGCTTCGGGGCGGTGACCGCCGCCTCCGACATCGACGTCGCGATCGCGCGCGACTCGGTGGTGGGACTGATCGGCAGCAACGGCGCCGGCAAGACCACCTTTCTCAACATGGTCACCGGGTACCTCAAGCCGAGCGCCGGCTCGATCCACTTCGAGGGGCGCGACATCACGCCGCTTTCTCCGCGCCAGATCACGCGCCTCGGCATCTGCCGCTCGTTCCAGATCCCGCAACTGTTCAATTCGTCGTCGGTGTACGAGAACCTGCTGGTCGGGGCAGGCATCGTGGCCGCGGCGGGAAAGGCATGGGCGCACGGCGCGGCGCTCACCGGTCCGCCCGAGGAAGCGGCGCAAACCATGCTGTCGCGCTTCGGACTCGAGGCCTATCGCGCCAGGCCCGCCGCGCTGCTGCCCGAGGGCGTGCGCAAGCTGCTCGACATCGCGATGGCGATGGTGGTGAAACCGAAGATCCTGCTGCTCGACGAGCCGACCTCGGGCGTATCCGCGGGCGAGAAATTCGCGCTCATGGACATGGTGATGAACGCGGTGCGCGCCGACGGCGTGACCGTGCTTTTCGTCGAGCACGACATGGAGATCGTCAACCGCTACACGCACCGGGTGCTGGCCTTCTACGAAGGCCGCATCATCGCCGACGGCGAGCCCGCCGTGGTGCTCGAAGAACCAGAGGTGCGCAAATACGTGATCGGCGAGACGCCGCATGCCGCGCGCGGAGGCAGGCATGCTGCAGGTTAGGAACCTGGACGTCTCGATCCAGTCGGTCGGCATCCTGCGCAACGTCAGCATGCAGGTGCCCGCCGGCAGTTTCGTCGGATTGATCGGCCGCAACGGCGCCGGCAAGACCACGCTCATGCGTTCCGTGATGGGATTGCTTCCGGTGCGCAAGGGCAGCGTCGCGTTCGACGGCAAGCCGCTCGGCGGCACTCCCACGCACCGGCGCGCGCGCGGCGGCATCGGTTACATGCCCGAGGACCGCCGGCTGGTGCCCGGTCTTACGGTCGAGGAAAACGTGCTGGTGCCGGCGTGGTCGGCCGGGGTCAGGGACCCGGGCCCGCGGCTGCGCTCGATCTACGCGATGATCCCGGAAGTCGAGCAGCTCGCCGGCCGCAAGGCGCTGCTGCTCTCCGGCGGCCAGCAGAAGCTGGTCGCGCTGGCGCGGGCGATGATGTGCGGTACCAGGCTGCTGCTGCTCGACGAACCCTTCGAAGGCGTGGCGCCGGCACTGGCGCACCGGCTCGCCGAAGTCATCTCCGGACTGAAGCAGAAAGGCGTGTCGATCGTGCTCACCGAATCCGACCTGACGCATTCGCGGGAATTGCTCGACATGGTCTACACCATCGACCGCGGAGAAGTGACCGCCGCCTGATCGCTGCCGCGCTCGCGCGCGAAGGATTCTCCGGCTCGCTACAATCCCCGCTGTCCCATGCCATCGGGCCGCGGCAGCGGTCCGGCAGACGGAGAATCGAATGCAGACGAAAACGGTGCTCGATCTGATCGGCAACACGCCGATGATCGAAGTCCGGCGCATGGACAGCGGCGGATGCCGGCTCTTTCTCAAGCTGGAGAGCCAGAATCCAGGCGGCTCGATCAAGGACCGCATCGGCCTGTCGATGATCGACGCGGCGGAACAGGATGGGCGGCTGCGGCCGGGCGGCAGCATCATCGAGGCGACCGCCGGCAACACCGGGCTGGGGCTCGCGCTGGTCGCGTCGCAGAAGGGCTATCGCCTGACATTGGTGGTGCCGGACAAGATGAGCCGGGAGAAGATCTTTCATCTGAAGGCGATGGGCGCGGAGGTGATTCTCACCCGCTCGGACGTGGGCAAGGGCCATCCGGAGTATTACCAGGACCTGGCGCAGCGCATTGCGCGCGAGACCGGCGCCTTCTACGTCAACCAGTTCGGCAATCCGGCGAATCCGCTGGCGCACGAAACCGGGACCGGCCCCGAAATCTGGGAACAGATGGGGCACGAGGTCGACGCCGTGATCTGCGGCGTCGGCTCGGGCGGCACCCTCACCGGACTGTCGCGCTTTTTCGCCAGGACCTCGCCCGATACCGAGATGGTGCTCGCCGACCCGGTCGGCTCGGTGCTGGCCGATTACGTGACGACGGGCAAGTACGGCGAGGCGGGCAGCTGGGTGGTCGAGGGCATCGGCGAGGATTTCGTGCCGCCGATCGCCGACCTGTCGCGGGTGAAGCATGCCTACTCGATCAGCGACGAGGAGTCGTGCAACACGGTGCGCGAGCTGCTCAGAAAGGAAGCGGTACTCGCCGGATCCTCGTCGGGAACGCTGATCGCCGCCGCGCTGCGCTACTGCCGCGGCCAGAGCGCCCCGAAACGCGTCGTGACTTTCGTCTGCGATTCCGGCAACAAGTACCTGTCCAAAATCTTCAACGACTACTGGATGATCGACCAGGGCTTCGTCAGACGCGAGAGCCATGGCGATCTGCGCGACCTGGTCTCGCGCCGCTACGAGGACCGCGCGGTGGTCACCGTCGGCCCCGACGACAAGCTGATGACGGCGTACGCACGCATGAAGCTCTACGACATCTCCCAGTTGCCGGTGCTGGACGACGCGGGCAAGGTGGTCGGCATCATCGACGAATGGGACCTGCTCACCGCGGTTGCCGGCGACGCCGACCGGTTTCGCGACCCGGTGCGCGCGGCGATGTCGGCTCGGGTGGAAACAGTCGGGATCAAGACGCCGGCCGCGGCGCTCACCGACCTGTTCAACAGGGGACACGTTGCGGTCGTGGTCGACGAAGGCCGCTTCTACGGCCTGATCACGCGCATGGACGTGCTGAACCACCTGCGCAACAAGGCGCATTGACAAGAGCATCGGCCGCAGAGGGCACAGAGATCGCTGAGAAAATCAAACATGGGTTAACCACCAAGGTCACAAAGATCACCGAGAAACCCGACAAATATGATTTTCTTGGTGTCCTTGGTGATCTTGGTGGTTTGATTCGATGTTGCTTTCCTTCCTGTCCTTCGGGTTGGACGAATTTTGCCGTTCTCCGTGATCTCTGTGTCCCCTATGGCTGCGGTATTTGAAGTTTCAGGCTCAAGGTAACATTGGTACATGGCAGACGATCATTCCAGACACGGTTTCGCCACGCGCGCGATCCACGCCGGGCAGGCACCCGATCCGGCCACCGGCGCGGTGATGACGCCGATTTTCGCCACTTCCACGTTCAAGCAGCGTTCCCCCGGCGTTCATACCGGTTACGAATACGCGCGCACCCAGAACCCGACCCGTCACGCCTTCGAGCGCTGCATCGCCGATCTGGAGGGGGGTAGCCGGGCTTTTGCGTTCGCTTCCGGGCTCGCGGCAAGCGCCACGCTGCTGGAGCTGCTGGATGCCGGCAGTCACATGGTCGCGGTGGACGATATGTACGGCGGTTCGTGGCGGCTGTTCGAACGGGTGCGCAGGCGGTCGATGGGCCTCGCCGTCTCCTACGCCGACCCGGACCTGGCAGGGGCGCTGGAAAAGGCGCTGCGGCCGGACACCAGGATGATCTGGGTCGAGACGCCGTCGAACCCGCTGCTCAAGGTAACGGACCTCGAGCACGTCGCCGGCATCGGCAGGGCACGCGGCATTCTCACCGTGGTGGACAACACCTTCGCTTCGCCTTTCGTGCAACGCCCGCTGGAACTCGGCATCGACCTCGTCGTCCACTCGGTGACCAAGTACATCAACGGCCACTCGGACATGGTGGGCGGCATCGTCGTCGTCGGGGACCGCGGCGACGTCGCGGAAAAGCTCGAGTTCATGCAGAACGCGATCGGCTCGATCCTCGATCCCTTTTCCAGCTTCCTCGCGCTGCGCGGGGTCAAGACGCTGCCATTGCGCATGAAAACCCACTGCGGCAACGCGATGCATCTCGCCGCCTGGCTGCAGACGCATCCCCGGGTCGAGCGGGTGATCTATCCCGGGCTGGCCAATCACCGGCAGCATCTGCTCGCAGCGAAACAGATGAACGGTTTCGGCGCGATGATTGCGGTGTACCTGAGAGCGGACATGGCGGGGGTGCGCCGCGCGCTCGAAGCGCTGCGGGTTTTCACGCTGGCGGAAAGCCTGGGCGGCGTCGAGAGCCTGGCGGGCCATCCGGTGACCATGAGCCACGGTTCGCTGCCCGAGGAGCGCAGGGCGCAACTGGGCATCACCGACAACCTGATACGACTCTCCGTCGGCATCGAAAACGTGGAAGACCTGATCGCCGACCTCGACACCGCACTCGGGAAAATCTGATGCCGAATTCCCGCCTCGTCTATGCCGCGATCTTCCTCGCCTGTAGCGCGCTGATCGGCTTCGCGCTGTACCTGCAGCATGGGCGGGGGCTGGAACCCTGCCCGATGTGCATCCTGCAGCGCTACGCCTTCGTGCTGGTGGGTACGATCGCGCTCGTCGCCGCGCTGCACGGCCCGGCGGGCTGGGGACGCCGGGTCTACAGCGCGCTGCTGGTGCTGTCGGCGGGCGCCGGCGCGGGGGTGTCGATTCGCCATGTGTGGCTCGAGCACAATCCGCCCAGAATCAACGACTGCGGGGCGGATCTCGGCTACGTGATCGAGTCTTTTCCGCTGTCCGATGCGCTGCCGATGATCTTCCGCGGCACCGGCGACTGCTCCAAGGTGCTGTGGCGATTTCTCGGCCTGTCGATCGCCGAATGGGCGCTCGTCTGGTTCCTGATCTTCATCGTCGCCGCCATCGCCGCAGCCGCGATCAGGCTGCGCCGCTGAACCGGCGCAGCGTTACATTTTCCCGGTCGCAGCCATCGACAGCTCGCGCCAGAACTCGAGCGCGGTCTGGGTGCGCCATTCGACGTGGCGGCGCAGCGCCTTGGCGACCACGGGCGCGAACCGGGAGTCGTGTTTCTGGGCAAGCGCCTGCGGAATTCCGCCCAGCACCTCCTCCTGCGTGAAGTAGGGAATCTCCTTGAGCATCAATGCAAGCAGCACCAGCCCGGTCTGGTAGATATCAACCTGCCGGCCGACCGGCCCGAACTTGTCCGGGTCGTAGGATTCGGGCGGACGCATCCATTCCGCGAGCAGCGTCTGGAAGACGCGGATGTCCGACTCCAGCCGCGTCAGTCCCAGGTCGCCGACCTTGAACGACCAGACGATGCGGTGGATGAACGCCGCCTGCTGCCGCGACTCGGTCACGAAGATGTTGCCGGGATGCAGGTCCTTGTGCACGTAGCCGCGCGCATGGATGTAGTCGAGGGCCTGGAGCACGTCGCGCGCCACGTACGGTATCCACCGGTCGACGTCCACACCGATGCTGGTGATCACCTGCATGAGAGGAAAATTGCAGCGCTCGATGACTAGGTAAAAGGTATCCTGGTGCTCGAAGGCGTCGTGGACGTAGGTTATGTTGGGGTGGCGCAACTCGAGAAGCTTGCCGGTTTCCTCGAGCCAGCTTTCGCGCACCTCCGCGTAGCGCCTTTCGTGCGGCAGCAGAACTTTCGCCACCAGCGCGTTGCCCCATTCGTCGGTGCATTCGTACACCACCCCGAATCCGCCCTGGCCGACCTTTTCGCCCATGAAATAGCGGCGATCGCCGTGGACGATGATCTCGCCTTTCTCGGGCAGACGGAAACGACGCGGCTGGCGGACGGTGATGGTCCGCTTCAGGACCGCCACGCCCTTCTGGATGCTCGGCGAGATCATTTCTGACCCGGCTGGGCCCGCGGGATCGCGGGTGCGCAGCCGCGCCGGTAGACCATCACCGTGCGCTTGAACGTGATCACCACCCTGCCGTCCTGGTTGAAGCCGGTGGTGCGCACGGTGATGATGCCGACGTTGGTACGCGATTTCGATTCGCGCTTTTCCAGCACTTCGGACTGCGAGTAGATGGTGTCGCCTTCGAACACCGGGTTCGGCAGGCGGATCTCGTCCCAGCCGAGGTTGGCGAACACGTTCTGCGACACGTCGGTCACGCTCTGGCCGGTGACCAGCGCGACGGTGAAGGTGGAGTCCACCAGGGATCGCTTGAACTCGGTCTGCGAAGCGTAGTGGGCGTCGAAGTGGATCGGCGCGGTATTCTGGGTCAGCAGCGTGAACCAGATGTTGTCCGCCTGGGTGACCGTGCGCCCGAGCGGATGGCGGTACACGTCTCCCACCTCGAAGTCCTCGTAGAACCTGCCCTGCCAGCCCTGTTTCTCAGCCATTCCGCCGATCCATAAGAAAGATCTCACCGCCGAGGCACCAAGCCGCCAAGTACCGTACGAAGAACTCGTATTTCCTTGGTGCCTTGGTGTCTTGGTGGTAACCCTGATTTTCTCTTTGTCTCTGGGATGATTCAGATCGCATTGTCCCGTTCCAGCTTCGAAATGAACGCGTCGTCGAAACCGAGTTCGCGCAGGATCGGTCTCGTATGCTGCCCCACTGCCGGGATCGGGTCCATGCGCGCTTCCACGCCGCGCATGCTCACCGGCGGCAGCAGCGCGCGAATCGGTCCCTTCGGCGTGTCGACCTCGCGCCAGCGATCGCGCGCCTCGAGCTGCGGATGCTCCCAGAACGCCCTCATGTCGTTGAGACTGGCGTTCGCGATCTGCGCCTTCTCCAGCCGCTCGATGAGCTGCGCCGCCGTGAACCGGGAAAACGCCGCGACGATGATGCCGGTCAGCTCCTGCCGGTGGGCATCCCGATGGCTGTTCGAATCGAAGCGCGAATCGGTCGCGAGTCCCGGCAGCTCGAGCACCTCGGCGCAGAAGCTTGCCCACTCGCGCTCGTTCTGAATGCCGAGGAATACCGTCTTGCCGTCGCCGGCAGGAAAAGGGCCGTAAGGATGGATGGTGGCGTGCGCCGCGCCGGTGCGCGGCGGTGCCTTGCCTCCGTAGTTCGCGAAGTAGGCCGGATAGCCCATCCATTCGCCCAGCGCTTCGAACATCGAGACGTCGAATGCGGTGCCCGCCCCGGTCCTCTCGCGCTGGAAGAGCGCCGTCAGCACCCCGCAATAGCCGTACATGCCGGCGGCGATGTCGGCGATCGAGATTCCCGCCTTCGACGGCGTATCCGGCGTGCCGGTCACCGATACCACGCCGGACTCGCATTGGATGAGCAGGTCATAGGCCTTCTTCAGGCTGTACGGCCCGTCGGGTCCGTAGCCGGAGATATTGCAGACGATCACACGGGGGTTCCTGCCGAGCACGGCGTCCGACGAAAGCCCGAGACGCGCCGCCGCGCCCGGCACCAGGTTCTGCACGAAGACATCGGCCTTTCCCAGCAGCCGGTCGAGTATCTGCGCCGCGTCGGGATGCTTGACGTCCAGCGTCAGGCTCTCCTTCGAGCGGTTGAGCCAGACGAAATGCGAGGACAGGCCGAGCACGGTCTTGTCGTAGCCGCGCGCGAAGTCGCCCGCCGCTGGGCGCTCGATCTTGATCACGCGCGCGCCGAGATCGGCGAGCTGACGGGTGGTAAACGGGGCGGCTACGGCCTGCTCGAGCGAGACGACTGTTATTCCCTGCAGCGGCAACATTTTCTCAAGACCCGGACGGGACTGACACGAAAGGCGCGCAGCGCACGCGAAGGCATGCGAAGAGGACGGAAGACATGAAGGAGCCTGTGCGAGAAAGTGAGTCTTCGACCGACGCCGGCGCAAAGAGCGCGCGGCAGGCACTGTCGATCGTGGGAAATTCGGGAACGGCGCAACGCCTCGCTGACAACGTCATGTTGTCGTTCTTGTCTTTCCTTCGTGCCCTTCGTGATGGGCGCGGTTCAAGGTGCTTTCGCGAGCGCGACGCCGATCATGGCATCCCGGGTGACGAGCGCGGCAAGCTTTTCCTCCGGCCAGCCCTCGGTGCCGGCGGGACGGCGCGGCAGGACCAAGTATCGCATGTCGGCGGTGGAATCGTGCACCCGGATCAGGACATGGTCGGGAATCACGGTCCCGAATTCGGCGAGCACCGCGCGCGGTTCGCGCACCACGCGCGAACGGTAATTGCGGCTCTTGTACCAGTCTGGCGGCAGCCCCAGCAGCCAGCGCGGATAGCAGGAGCACAGCGTGCAGACGATGACGTTGTGCACCTGCTCGGTGTTTTCCACCACCACCAGCTTGTACGGTCCGCGATCGATTCCGATCGCCTCGCAGGCCGCGTTGCCGTCCGCGAGCAGCAGACGCCGGTATTCGGCGTCCGACCAGGCGCGGGAGACGACCCTCGCGCCCTGCGCCGGCGTGCGGCTGTCCATGTCCTCGACCTGGCGGCGCACCTCGTCGGCGGTGAGGAGGGATTTGTCGATCAACAGCTCGCGCACCGCGATTTCCATCGCCCGCCAGTGCGTCAGCCTGTCGTCCAGATCCGGACGCGGCGGATTGTGATGCGGCCGAGCCGGGTCGTGCGAATGTTCGTGGTCGTGCGCCATGTTCAGTCCGCTGCCTCCAGCCAGTGCTGGTAGATCTCGACGTCCACCGTGTCCTGCGGGTGTCCGCGGTAGTCCGGCCAGACCTCCCGCTGCAGGAAGCGCACGCGGTACAGCGGCTGCCCGGGCAGCCCGGAACGGGCATAGGCCAGTTCCTCGGGATTGCCGAATGCCCCGCACAGTCGCTCGATCACGCCGCGTTTTCCGCGGATGTAGTAGGGCGTGCGCACGTGACCGATCGGATAGGCCGCACGCACCGCCACCGCGTCGCCCGCGCCGAAGCGCGGCGGAAAGGCGTCAGCCTGTCCCATCTCTTGCCTTCACTTCCTCGATTTTCCTGCCCAGCTCGTCGACAGTGACAACGCCGCGCTGGATCAGCGTCTGCGTGATCGCATAGATCCAGCGTTCGTAGTAGCTCATCGAATCGTATGCCTCCCTGCCGAGGCTCTCGATGTTGCGGCGTAGCTCGTCCACCTTCATCATGCCGCGTCGGGTGAGCAGCACGAGCAGCGCGTCGACGCGCTTTTCCCACAGCGCGTAATCGTGCTCCTCGAGCTCGACCGGCCCGGCGGGCAGGCCGCCCAGATCGTGCACGCCGCGGATCGTCATGCGCGGCTCAGGCCGTCAGGTCGATCTTCGACAAGGGAAGGGTGTGAATGCGCTTGCCCGTGAGTCGGGCGAGCGCGTTGGCCACCGCCGGGGCCAGCGTCGGCGTGCCCGGCTCGCCCACCCCGCCGGGATCCTCAGTGCTCTCCACCAGGTGCACTTCGATCTGCGGCGTCTCGTTCATGCGCAGCACCGGGTAGTCGTCGAAGTTGCTTTGCTCGACCATGCCGTCCTTGAACGTGATCTGACCGTAGAGCGCCGCAGACAGCGCGTAGACGATCGCGCTTTCCATCTGGCGCCTGACCTGCTCCGGGTTGATGGCGCGGCCGCAATCCGCGGCGCATACCACCCGGTGCACCCGCGGCTTGCCCTTCTCGATCGAGACTTCCGCCACTTCCGCGGTCCAGCCGGCGAAGCACTCCACCACGGCGATGCCGCGCGCGCGTCCCGCCGGCAGCGGCGAACCCCATCCGGCCTTTTCCGCCGCGAGCCGCAGCACGGCGCTGTGGCGCGGGCGCTCCGCGAGCAGGCTCAGACGGAACTCCAGCGGATCGCGCCCCGAGAGCTGCGCCAGTTCGTCGATGAAGGTCTCGGTGACGAACGTGTTGTGCGTCGCGCCCACCGAGCGCCAGAACCAGATCGGGATGCCGGGACCGTAATTGACCCAGTCCACGTGCAGATTCGGGATGTGATAGGGCATGTCGGCCAACCCCTCGACGGCGACGCGGTCCACGCCGTCGGAACGCAGCAGCCGTTTGAAACCGGAGAATTCGGCGAGCGAGGGAACGACGACCTTTGCCTTCAGCATCACCGGCTCGCCCTTCTCGTCGACCCCGCCGCTGATCTCGGTGTACGACACCGGACGATAGTAGGCAGCTTTCATGTCGTCTTCGCGCGAATAGACGAGCTTGACCGGCGCGCCTACCGCCTTCGACGCCTCGATCGCGGAGATGACGAAATCCTGCGCCGCGCGACGCCCGAATCCGCCGCCGAGGAAAGCGGTGTGGACGAAAATCTGTTCCTGTTTCAGTCCGGCGATCGCTGCCCCGTTCTGCTGCACCGCGGTCTGTGCCTGCGTTCCGGTCCAGACGTCGACGCGCTCCGGCCTCACCCAGGCGGTGCAATTCATCGGCTCCATGCAGGCGTGGGCGAGGAACGGCAGGTCGTAGACGGCGGACGTGCTCTTGGCCGGCGTGACGCTCGCGACGTCGCCTTCGCGGCGGGCGTTGATGCCGTCGCGCTTCGCCGCTTCCTCCATGCTCGCGCGGATGTCGTTCGAGGAGCGCCCCAGCAGGGTGCCGTTCGCGTCCCATTCGACCTCGAGCGCATCCTTGCCCTTTTTTGCCGCCCAGTAGTTGTCGGCAACGACCACCACGCCGGCGGAGACTTGCACCACCCGTTTGACGCCCGGCACCTGCATCGCGCGCTGCGCGTTGAAGCTCTTTACGGTCGCGCCGATCGCTGCCGGGCGCGCAATCGCGGCAGTGAGCATGCCGGGGAGCGTGACGTCGAGGCCAAATGCGGCGGTCGCCTTCACCTTAAGCGCGGTATCGAGGCGTTTGACCGACTGGCCGACGATCCTGAAGGCCTGCGGATCCTTGAGCCTCACCTCCTGCGGCACGGGCAGCTGCGCTGCCTTGGCGGCAAGCTCGCCGTAGCGCAGCCGCCTGCCATCCGGTCCGATCACGGCGCTTTTTTCCGTGCGCAGCTGCGCCGCGTCTACACCCCAGGTCTGCGCCGCGGCGGTTAGCAGCATTGCCCGCGCCGCCGCGGCTGCCTTGCGCAACGGCTCCCAGGCCGTGCGCACCGAGGCGGAGCCTCCGGTAATCATGATCGGCGTGCCAGGCCGGCTGTAATCGGGATGCGCCGGAGACTGTTGCCAGCGCACCTTGTCCCAGTCGGCGTCCAGCTCCTCGGCGACGATCTGCGGCAGCGAGGTCAGCACCCCCTGGCCCATCTCGGAGCGGCCGACGACCACTGTCACCACGTTGTTGCGATCGATGCGGATGAACGCGTTCGGGCGGAAGGCATCGGCGGCAGCACCGGCTTCCTCGTTCATCGCGCGACCTGCTGCGGGCCAGTAGATTCCGAGCACGAAGGCTCCGCCCGCGGTGGCGGAAACCTGGAGGAATTGGCGGCGATTGAGATCGATGACGTTCATGACCGGACTCCTGGCAGAGGGGGCCGCCAGAGCCGCCGCATTCGCAGGGCTCCGGACGAATCCCGGGCTTACAAGACGATGCGCGGCGCATGTCGCCGTCCGCGCAAGACCTTGGCGCCGAGTCGCGGGGACGGTTCCGACTCGTCGCGGAAAACGAATTATAGGACGCCCACGGCGCTACTTGGGTTGCGGCGCGGCGGGCTTCGCCGGCTGCGCGGCGGCGGGTGCAACGGCGGGCGCAGCGGCTCCGGGCGCAGTGGCCGGATTGACCTTCGCCCCGTCCGGCACGTTGTTGGGAAGATTGAGCGCCACGCGTACGCCTTCGCCGAGACCGCTTGCGATCTGGATGACCTTGCCGTCGGTTCCGGCCGTCTCAATTGGCGTCAACCGGATGTGCGTATCGTCGCCGACCACCGCGACGTAGCTCTTCTTGTCGCGCATGACGAGCGCGGCGACCGGTACCTCGACTCGGCTCTGGATCGGCAACAGCAGCGAAACATTGACGAAGCTGCCGGCGATGAACTCGCCCTTGCTGTTGTCGAACTCGACTTCGGTGAGCAACGTGCGGGTTCTCGGGTCGAGCGCGCCCGCGGTGCGGGTCACCTTTGCTTTTGCGCGCCGCAACGGGTTGGCCGGATCGTCGATCTCGACCTCCGTGCCGGGCTTCACCATCGGCGCCACGCCCTGCTCGGCATAGACAGTGACCCGCAGCCTGGAGGTGTCGGATACGGTCACGACCGGAAGCGCGGATGATTGATTACTGGTCGCATTGGTCACCAGGGCGCCGGGGTCTGCATAGCGGGCCGTGACCACGCCAGAAAACGGCGCGCTCAGGGTGCGATAGGCGAGCATGGTGCGCAGCTCGGCGACCTGATCCCGGCTCACCCGGGTGTTGGTTTGCGCGTCTTCCAGCGCCTGCGCCGAGTAAAAGCCCTTCGCCGCCAGGTCCTTGACCCGCTCCTCCAGCCGCTGCCGGTTCTCCAGCGTGGCGACCGCGGCGCGGTACTGGTCCTCGAGCTCGGGCGACTGGATCTCGGCGATGAACTGGCCCGCGCGCACCCGGTCGCCCTTGTCTACCGCGATCCGGTTCAGGTAGCCGCTTACCTTGGCGTAGAGCGTGGCGGTCTTGTACGGCAGCGCTTCCCCGACCAGCATTACGCGCCGTACCGAAGGACCGCGGGTTGTGGTCGCCACGACCACGCTCGGCCCCTGGTCCAGCTGCGCGGCGCGTGCGACGGCTTCTTCGTCGATGCGGTGCTGCTTGGAGGACCAGAAATAGTAAACAGCCGCCGCCGCGACGATGACGACGACGACGGCGACGACGTAAAAGACGAAGAACGATTCCCGACGCTGAACGGCCATCCATCCACTCCTTATGTCGCCGATTCGCCCCGCGCCTCGCGCTCGAAACGGGTGTCGAGCTCATGCAGGACCGGCATGTTCTTTCTGAGCAGCGTATAGATCACCGGCACGACGATCAGCGTCGCCACCGTGGCAAGCAGCAGTCCGCCGATCACCGCACGGCCGAGCGGCGCGTTCTGCTCTCCCGCCTCGCCGAGGCCCAGCGCGGTGGGGATCATGCCGATCACCATCGCGAGCGCCGTCATCAACACCGGGCGCAGCCGCGTCTTGCCCGCCTCGATGGCGGCCTCGATCACGGAAATGCCGGGATGGGCCACGCGCACGTCGTTGGCGAAGCTCACTACCAGGATCGAGTTCGACACTCCGATGCCCACCGCCATGATGGCCCCCATCAAGGACATCACATTGATGGTCGTGCCGGTCACCGCAAGCATCCAGAGGATGCCGATCAACGAGCCGGGCACCGCCATCATGATGATGAACGGGTCGACCCACGACTGGAACAGGATGACGAGCAGGGCGTAGACGAGGATGATGGCGAGCACCAGGCCGCCGAGCAGGCTGCCGAACGAGGACTGCATCAGCTGGTACTGGCCGCGCACGATGATCTTCGCGGTCGGCGGGAAATTCCTGTCGCTGGTGATGGCCGCGATCTTCCTCTGGATGTCGGAGATGACCCCGCCCATGTCGCGGCCCTCCACGTTCGCGGCGACGTCGATGACGCGCTGCACCGTGTAGTGACTGACCAGCTGATAGCTCGTCTCGGGCTTGAGCGTGGCGATGTTTCCGAGTCGCGTGACAGGAGCGGAGGGCATGGCGTCCGGCCTCGCCGCCGCGCCCGGGTCGTTGATCGACACGGCTGCCGGCGTCACCGCCGTGCTCATCAGTTCGTCGACCGATGCCACCTTCTCGAGCGGCGTCTGCACCGAGACCACGTAGTTCACGCCGTTGGGCGCCAGGTAATACGACGGCGCGACCAGCGCGCTCGAGGACAGCGAGGTGAGCAGACTGTTCGCTACGTCGCGCTGGGTAAGGCCGATCCTGGCGGCGCGCACGCGGTCGACATCGACCTTCAGCGCCGGGTAGTTCAAGACCTGGACCTGGCGCACATCCACCACGCCCGGGAGCGCCTCGATCGCCCCGCGCAGCTGCCCGGCATAGAGTTGGGCACGCTCGAAGTTTGCGTCCTGGATCTGGATATCGATCGGCGCCGGCAGGCCGAAGTTGAGCACTTGGGAGACGATGTCGGCGTTCTGGAAATAGAACGTGGAGCCCGGGAATTTCTTCGGCAGCTCGTTCCGGATCCGGTTCTGGTAATACGCGGTAGGCTTGTGGCCTGCCTTGAGCGAAATCAGGATGTCCGCATCCATGCCGCTGATGTTGTCCGTGGGAACGAAAGCCAGGTTGTAGAAAAGCGGCACGCCCACCATGTCGTTGATCGTCCCGAGCTCGGACTCGGGAATGATCTTCTTGATGTCTTCCTCCACCGCCAGCACCAGCTTCTCCGTCTCCTCGATGCGCGTGCCGACCGGGGCGCGGAAATGCAGCTTCATCATGCCGACGTCCGACGGCGGGAAGAAGTCCGTGCCCACGACGCGGATCAGGAAGAAGCTCACGCCGCCGATCAGGATCAAGCAGAAGAAAACGAACGGCCGGTGCCGCATGATGACGCCGAGCACATGACCGTAGGACTCCCGCATCGAGTCGAGGATGCGCTCGCGCGCGTCGTTGAAACGATCGCCCCAGCCGCGGCGCCCGGCGTGCACCCCGTGATGCTCGCCCGCCAGCAGCTGCCGCGAGAGCATCGGCACCAGCGTGAAGGACAGCACATAGGAAGCCAGCATCGAGAAGACGACGGTCAGGGCAAGCGGAATGAACAGGTACTTCGATACCCCGTACAGGAAGGCCACCGGGATGAAAACGATGCATATGGCGAGTGTTGCCATCGTCCGCGGCAACGCGACTTCGTGGGAGCCGTCGAGAATGGCTACCGTCAAGGGCTTGCCGAGCGTGATGTTGCGATGGATGTTCTCGACCGCCACCGTCGCATCGTCGACCAGGATGCCGGTGGCGAGCGCGAGCCCGCCGAGCGTCATCAGGTTGATGGTGTTGCCGGTGAAGTACAGGCCGAGTATGCCGGCGAACATTGCGCAGGGAATGGAGGTCACGACGACGATGGTGTTGCGCCAGCTGCCGAGGAAAAGCAGGATCATCAGCGATACCAGCAGCGCCGCCATCACCGCCTCGGTTGCGACGTTCTTCACCGCCGCGCGCACGTAGACCGACTGGTCGAAGTCCAGATTGATATCGACTCCCGCCGGGGCCGCCTTGCGGATCTCGGGCAGCATGTCGCGAGTGGCTTCCACCACCGCGAGCGACGACGCATCGGTGTGCTTGAGAATGCTCAGGTAGGTGGCGCGCCTTCCGTCCACATGCACGATGTTGGTCTGGGGCGTGAACCCGTCGGCCACCTTGGCGACGTCCGACATCAGCACCGGCACGCCCCGCACCACCTTGATCGGCATCTGATTGAACTCCGGCACGGTGGCCGGGCTCGAGTTGGTCGTCACGTTGTAGTCGATGCTGCCGATGCGGGCGTCGCCGGCCGGCACCAGGACGTTGGAGGCCTGCAGCGCGTTCACCACGTCGTACGGCGACACGCCCTTCGCCTCCATCAGGGAGGGATTCAGCTCGACCGAGATCTGCCGCTGCTGCCCGCCGAACGGAGCGGGCACGGTCAGCCCGGGGATCGTGAACAGCTTGACCCGCACGAAGTTCAGCGCGTGGTCGAACAGCCGTCCCTCCGGAACCGTCTTGCTGAAAAATGTCATCTGCACGATGGGTACCGTCGCGGCGCTGTACTGGATGATCAGCGGCGGGGTCGTGCCGGGCGGGAAAATGCGCAGGATCGTGCCGTTTACCGCATTCACCTGCGCGATCGCCTGGCCGATGTCGGTGCCCTCGTGAAAGTACAGCTTCATCAGGCCGATCCCGGGAATGCAGTTCGATTCGATGCGCTCGATGCCGTTGACGGTCGTGGAATAGGCGCGTTCCGAGATGATGACGATGCGGCGCTCCATCTCCTCGGCGGTCAGACCGGGATAGTTCCACGCTACGAAAACGACCGGGATGTTGATCTTGGGGAAAAAGTCCACGACCATCCGCGACAGGGCGAGGCCGCCCAACAGCAGGATGAGCAGCGACAACACCGCGATCGTGTAAGGGCGCCTGAGTGCCAGGCGCACGAGCTCCATCATCTTCTGATCTCCGGATCGGTCGGCATGCCGCCTTCAGACCGAGAAGGCGGAAAAATCGCCCACATTCGGCGCTTCCACGTCAACGATCGTGCAACGCGCAGGTCGCCACGGGGGCGCACCGGGGCTCGATCGTGAAGGGGGGCGATTTTCTCACAGCCGATGCCATGGCGACAGCTAAGCGAAGGTTTCGAAGGCTACGCGGCCGTAACGAGGAGCGGAAACGTGCTACGCGGAATAGGCACTATGCGCAATCCGAATGGATCCTCCAAGACCTCTCTTCCCGCACAGCCGGCGTCGCGACTTCAGTAAGAACGCGGCAGGCCGAGCACGTGCTCGGCGATGTAGGCGAGAACCAAATTGGTCGAAATCGGCGCCACCTGATACAGGCGTGTCTCGCGGAACTTGCGCTCGACATCGTATTCGGCGGCAAAGCCGAATCCTCCGTGGGTCTGCAGGCAGACGTTGGCCGCCTCCCAGGAGGCATCGGCGGCCAGCATCTTCGCCATGTTGGCCTGCGCGCCGCAGGGCTCGCCTGCGTCGAACAGCCCGGCGGCCCGAAAGCGCATCAGATTCGCCGCCTCGACGTTGACGAAAGCGCGAGAAATCGGGAACTGCACGCCCTGGTTCTGTCCGATCGGCCGACCGAACACGACGCGCTGCTTGGCATAGCCGACTGCCTTGTCGACGAACCAGTAGCCGTCCCCGATGCACTCTGCGGCGATCAGGATCCGCTCCGCGTTCATGCCGTCCAGGATGTAGCGGAAGCCCTTGCCTTCTTCGCCGATCAAGTTTTCCGCCGGCACCTCGAGATTGTCGAAGAAGACTTCGTTGGTCTCGTGGTTGGGCATATTGCGGATCGGACGCACCGTCATCCCCCTGCCGATCGACTCGCGCAGGTCGACCAGGAATACCGACAGGCCCTCCGATTTTTTCTGCAACCGTTCGAGGGGCGTCGTGCGGGCGAGCAGCAGCATGAGATCCGAGTGCTGCACGCGCGAGGTCCACACTTTCTGCCCGTTGACCAGATAGCGGTCGCCTGTCTTCGCGGCCGTGGTTCTGAGCCGGGTGGTGTCGGATCCGGTGCTCGGTTCGGTGACCGCGAAGGACTGCAGCCTGAGCTTGCCGCTCGCGATATCGGAAAGATATTTTTGTTTTTGCGCCCGGGAGCCATGCCGAAGCAGCGTGCCCATGATGTACATCTGCGCGTGGCAGGCGCCCGAATTGCCGCCGGATCGGTTCACCTCTTCGAGGATGATGGAGGCCTCCGTCACTCCGAGCCCGGCGCCGCCGTATTCCTCCGGAATCAGGGCGGCGAGCCAGCCGGCTTCGGTCAGTGACCGCACGAACTCCTCCGGGTAGGCGCGCGCCTCGTCCAGCGCGCGCCAGTACTCGGCGGGAAATCGCGAACACAGGTCGCGCACCGCGCCGCGGATCTGCTCGTGGGATTCGGTGTGACGCGAGTTCATGTTTTCTTTTTTCCCCGCAAACAAAAAGGGCTGGCAGACTCCGCCAGCCCCCTTGCGTCGCGTCGCCCGCCTACCGGCCGAGCAGCTTTTGCAACTCGCCCGACTGGTACATCTCGCGCATGATATCGGCGCCGCCGACGAATTCGCCGTTCACGTACAGCTGGGGAATCGTCGGCCAATTGGAGAACTCCTTGATCCCCTGGCGGATCTCGGCGTCCTCGAGCACGTTCACCGTAGCCACGTCCTCCACGCCGCAAGCCTCCAGTATCTGGACTGCCGCGGCAGAGAATCCGCACATCGGCGCATCGGGCGTACCCTTCATGTAGAGCAGGACCGGATTCTCGGCTACCTGCTTGCTGATTCGTTCCCTGACATCCATAACTGTCTAAACCTTTCTCCGCCCGTGGTTTCTCGCCCCACAAAAGCGTAAAAAGGAGCGCCCCGTTGCCAAGGACACTCCTGTTGAACACTGGGGGATGTTAACGATCGTCCGCGCCGGCCGTCAACCAGCGGCCCCCCGCCACTCGCGGGATGCCGGCAAGGTCCTGCGCCGTGATCAGATCCATGAAACCTGTACCTTCGAGCAGTTCCCGGCACGCGGTCGCCTGGTCGAAACCGTGCTCGAACAGCAGCCATCCGCCTTCGAAAAGATGCCGGGGCGCCTCGCCGACGATGCTGCGGATGGCGGCCAATCCGTCGGCTCCGCCCACGAGCGCCTGCCGCGGCTCGAAGCGCAGATCGCCCCGTGCGAGATGCGGATCGCCTTCCGCCACATACGGCGGATTGCTCAGAATGAGGTCGAAGCGCCGCCCCTGGAGCGCGGAAAACCAGTCGCTGCGCAGGAACGTAAGCCGCGCGCCGCCGGCCAGACGAACGCCGTTGCCCCTGGCAAGCTCGAGCGCCTGTTCGGACGCGTCGACCGCCACCACCTCCGCCGAAGGACGCAGCGCTGCAATCGAGACACCGACCGCGCCGCTGCCGGTTCCCAGATCGAGCACTCGCGTCGGCGCTTTGTCCGGGATGCGCTCGAGGGCGAGTTCCACCAGCAACTCGGTTTCTGGTCGCGGAACGAGCACGGCCGGAGTCACCTCGAAGTCCAGGCCGTAAAACTCCCGGCGCCCGGCGAGATAGGCGATCGGCTCGCCCTTGCGGCGCCGGCGGACAAGGTCGAGAAAACGCTGCGTCTGGTTTGGCGTAAGCCTCGCGTCCGGATGCGCGATCAGGTGTGCGAGGTTCGCGGCGGTGACGGCGCGCAGCAGACAGGCCGCCTCGCCGCGGTCGATTCCCTCCGCCGCGAGCGCCTGTCCGACGGTCAATGCAGATGCACCGGCGATTCCCGACATGCCCTAAAACCCAAACAGTGGCCGCTTACGCGGTTTCCGCCATCTCTGCGAGCTGTTCCGCCTGGTGCTCGGCGACAAGCGCATCGATCAGTTCGTCGAGATCGCCGTCCATGATTCTCTCGATCTTGTACAGCGTCAGGTTGATGCGGTGGTCGGTCACCCTCCCCTGCGGAAAATTATAGGTGCGTATACGCTCCGAGCGATCGCCGCTGCCGATGAGCGACTTACGTGTCGCCGCCTGCTTCGCCTGCTGCTCGCGCAGCTGCTTGTCCTTGATGCGCGCCACCAGAATGGATAGCGCCTGCGCCTTGTTCTTGTGCTGCGATCGGTCTTCCTGGCATTCGACGACGATCCCGGTAGGCAGATGCGTCACCCGCACCGCGGAATCGGTCTTGTTCACGTGCTGGCCGCCGGCGCCCGAGGAACGGAACGTGTCGATACGAAGCTCCGCGGGATTCAGCACCACGTCGGCGATCTCGTCGGCCTCCGGCATGACTGCGACCGTGCAGGCGCTGGTATGAATTCTTCCCTGGGTCTCGGTCTGCGGCACGCGCTGCACGCGGTGGCCGCCGGACTCGAACTTCAGCCGGGAGTACGCGCCCTGCCCGACGATCTTGGCGATGATCTCCTTGTAGCCGCCGAGTTCGGAGGGGCTCTGCGACAACACTTCGACGCGCCAGCCCTGGCGCTCCCCGTAACGGGTGTACATGCGGAATAAGTCGCCGGCGAACAGCGCCGACTCATCGCCGCCGGTGCCGGCGCGGATCTCGAGAAAGATGTTGCGCTCGTCGTTGGGATCCCTCGGCAATAGCAGCCGCTGCAGATCGCCTTCGATGCGCTCGAGTCTCGCCCGGCCTTCCAGAATTTCGCTTTCCGCCAGCTCCTTCATTTCGGGATCGGCGGCGAGCGCGAACGCGGACTCCACGTCCTGCGCGCTTTTCCGGTAAGCGTGGTAGAGCTCCACCACCGGCGCAATCTCGGCGTGTTCCCGCGCCAGGCGGCGGAAACTGTCCATGTCGCGGGTGGCCGACTCGGACGACAGCAGCGCGTTGAGCTGCTCCAATCTGGCGGACAGTTGCGCCAGCTTGGTCGCGATGGAAGGTTTCATTCGGGTAGGTTGACCTGGTAGAGCCGTGCCAGCGCGGCGACCAGCTGGTCGCGTTCCCTGGCCTCGGCCTTCGTGAGCGCACTCGTGGGCGCATGCAGAAACTTGTTCGTCAGCGTGTGCGAGAGCTGTTCCAGCACCTTCTGCGGATCGTCGCCTCTGGCCAGAAGCTTCAGCGCCCGCTCCACTTCGTGCCGCCGCATGCGCTCCGCATGATCGCGCAGCGCGCGGATGGTAGGCACGACCTCGCGGCTGTCCAGCCAGTGCATGAAATCGTGCACTCCGGCGGTGATGATGACCTCCGCCTGTTCCACCGCCGCCTGTCGCAGGTCCATCCCCTCCTGGACGATCTTGCCGAGGTCGTCGACGGTGTACAGGAAAACGTCGTCCAGCCTGGCCGCTTCGGCCTCGATGTCACGCGGCACGGCGAGATCGACCATCAGCATCGGCCGATGGCGGCGCGCCTTGACGGCGCGCTCGATCATGCCCTTGCCCAGTATCGGCAGCGGGCTCGCGGTACAGCTCAGCACGATGTCGTGCAGCGGAAGCTGATCGGGCAGATCGTTCAGCGTGATGGTTGTCCCGCCGAATCGGCCGGCAAGCTCCTCCGCATGCTCCCGGGTGCGGTTGGCGAAAGTCACCGCGCGCGGTTGCTTGGCGGTGAAGTGCGCCGCGCACAGCTCGATCATCTCTCCGGCACCGACCAACAGGATGCGCTGCTCCCGTACCGACGGATAAATGCGCTCGGCGAGCTTGACCGCCGCCGCGGCCATCGAGACCGAGCTCGTGCCGATGTCGGTGCGGGTGCGCACTTCCTTGGCCACCGAGAACGTCGACTGGAAGAGCTTGTGCAGCACGGTTCCGAGCGTGCCGGCTTCCTCGGCGCTTCTTACCGCCTCCTTCATCTGACCGAGGATCTGAGGCTCGCCGATCACCATCGAATCCAGACCGCTCGCCACCCGGAAAGCGTGCTGCACGGCGCGCTCGCGCGGCAGCCAGTAGAGAAAAGGCTCGAGTACGCCGGACTTGAGCCGGTGGAACCGCGCGAGCCAATCGACCGCGCGCGAGGGCTCGTTGGCATTGCAGTAAATCTCGGTGCGATTGCAGGTGGAGATGATCGCCGCTTCCTTGACCGGTTCGTGCTCCACTAGGTCACGCAGCGCATGATTCAGGTTCTCGGGGCTGAACGAGACCTGCTCCCGCACGTCGAGCGGCGCGGTATGGTGATTGATGCCGAAGGCAAAGAGTTGCATCTGCAAGCGGGTGGGAACGACGCCCTCCCGTCCTTGGGGGCGGAAATTATAGGATAAAACAGGCTGTTTCCCCGCCGAGCCACCACGGTGCGCGGGCCACAGGGCGGAAGGTCCCGGGGCGGCGGCGGGCGGCACGACGGGAGGGCGCGGTTTTTCGCGCGGCACGACCAAGGGCCGCCGGCTTTGCTGCCCACACCTGCGCCGGCGCGCGGGGCCGCGCGCCGCCTTGCGCAGCCGACCGGGGTCGAACGACAATCACGTTAATCGCGACCAGGGCAAGCACCGAACACATGGCAACACTCGTCGAATTTCTGTCCATCCGAAGCTGGCAACCGGACTGTTCCGTCGAGGAACAACTGCGCGCGCTGGACGCGATCGAAAACGGGAACGTCGTTTATCTGCCAAAGCTCGCGTTCGATCTGCTGCCCGGCGAGCAACGCTTCCTCGATCCGGCAATCTCCGACGGCCGCGCCAAGAACATCAGCTACGACCCGGCCAGCGGCAGCGTTGCCGGAACTTCGCTGCGAGGACGAGACCGTCTGTACCTCTCAGAATTCGTCGGCCGTTTCAGCTGCAGTGCAAGGGCTCTGGTCGAGCGCATGCTGCCCGACTATACGCCGCACCTGCGCACCGCGCGCACGAGTTTCCGGCCGGTCGAGGTCTGCGGCAGGAAGGCGTCGTCGAAGAAAGACGACACCAGGCTGCATGTGGATGCGTTCGCGTCCAGCCCGAACCAGGGACGACGTCTGCTGCGGGTATTCTGCAACGTCAATCCGGAAGGCAGGCCGAGGGAGTGGTTGATCGGCGGGCGCTTCGAGCCCTACGCCGAACGCTTTCTGCCCAAGGTGCGCCGGCAATTGCCCCTGGAGGCAAGAATG
This sequence comes from Burkholderiales bacterium, assembly GCA_035651315.1. Taxonomy (GTDB): domain Bacteria; phylum Pseudomonadota; class Gammaproteobacteria; order Burkholderiales; family Eutrophovitaceae; genus DASRFY01. The sequence continues at coordinate 980 of DASRFY010000075.1, read as the reverse complement.
CTCAAGGCGCTGCGCATCACCAAGTCGGTGCGTACGCCCTACGACCATCTGATGCTCGGCCTGCACGACGCCGGCAAGGCGGACGACGAGTTTCAGGCGAACACGACCAAGCTCGCGTTCGGTTTCCCGGCCGGCTCGACCTGGGTCTGCTTTACCGATATCACGCTGCACGCCGCGCTGGGCGGCCAGTTCCTGCTCGAGCAGACCTTTCTCCTGCCGGTCGATGCGATGCGGCGTCCGGAAAGGTCGCCGTTGCGAATCCTCGAACGACTGTGCGGGCGGCGGCTCATGGACTCGGACGCGAGCAACATCCAAGCGCCGCAAGCCTCACCACCACCCGCCGTGGCATGATCCCGGCCACGACAGCAGATCACGATTCTATCCGTCGCTGAACGAAACGGCCTCTGGGGGAAGCGGCTGGCGAAGAGAAGCGCGGTCGGAGTTTTGGTGGCCAAGGGCGGAATCGAACCACCGACACAAGGATTTTCAGTCCTCTGCTCTACCAACTGAGCTACTTGGCCTCTTGTCAGCACATCTCGGGCGGGCCGTGATACGCAACGGCACAGACGTCGCAGCGGATTATTCGGTACCGGCCGCCAAAGGCTCGCGATTATACCGATTCGAAGAATTATGGGTAGGCGCCTCGGCGGTAGAAGATACCGACCCGGCCGGAACGCACGGCGAAAACACGAAGCCCGAGGCGCATGCCTCGGGCTTCGGTTTGGCGGCCGATCCTCAACGACTCAAATCGTGTGTATGTCGTGGTGCTTGGTCTCGCGGATGAATATGGATCCGACAACCAAGCTGACCAACGCGATCGCCATCGGATAGTACAGACCTGCGTAGATGTTCCCGGTCGCGACGACTACCGACGTGGCAATCAGCGGGACGAAGCCGCCGAACCAGCCGTTCCCGATGTGGTAGGGCAAAGACATCGAGGAATAGCGGATTCGGGTCGGGAACAGCTCCACGAGGAACGC